>CALABM010000207.1 GCA_937885815.1 uncultured Verrucomicrobiales bacterium
TCATCCGCCGTAGTGCGACCGGCCAGAACTTTTCGGATGCCGTCTTCTCTCAGGGTGCGCATGCCAAGTTCTCGGGCTCTCTTGCGCAGCTGGGCGGAGGTGAGGTTAGAGTTAATGAGGCCGCGCACATCGTCCGTTACCTGGAAGATTTCGAAGATACCCATACGGCCTCGCATGCCCTTGCCCTTACACTTGCTACAGCCACCGGGGCGAGCAACCATGACGGGGCGATTTATATCAATGCCGAGGGTGGAGGCCTGTTTCTCTGTGAGGTGGCCATCCATCTTGCATTCGGAGCAGAGGCTGCGGCAGAGGCGCTGTGCCATAACGGCACGCACGGAGGAAGCGATGAGGAAGCGGTCCACACCCATATCCGCAAGTCGAGCCACGGAGGAGGGAGCATCATTAGTATGCAGTGTGGAAAGGACGAGGTGACCTGTCATGGCTGCCTGAATGGCGATGGCGGCGGTCTCCCCGTCTCGAATTTCACCAATCATGATGATGTTCGGGGCCTGACGAAGCATGGCTCGGAGGGCGGCTGCGAATGTCATGCCGATTTCCGAGCGAATCATGACCTGATTGATACCGGCCATTTCGTATTCCACGGGATCTTCCGCGGTGATAATCTTCTTATCCGGGCGGTTCAAGTGGTTCAGGCAGGCGTAAAGTGTGGTGGTCTTACCGGAGCCGGTGGGGCCTGTCACGAGAATCACGCCGTCCGGCAGTGTGACGAGGCGGTCAAAGGTGGCTTCGTCATCGGAAAGGAAACCGAGCTGCGGCAGTCCGAGAGCCAGTGCGGATTTATCCAAAATACGCATCACGACGGATTCGCCGTGGTTGGTGGGCACTGTGCTCACACGGAGGTCAATGTGATTGCCATCGCGGAGGTCCAGCTCAATACGGCCGTCTTGGGGAACGCGTTTTTCAGCGATGCTCATGGTGGTACTCATCACCTTAAGGCGAGCGACGATGGGCCCGAGCAGCTTCTTGGGGTGATTAGCTACTTCCACCAAGCGGCCGTCCACACGGAAGCGGATACGCACGCGGTCTTCCATCGGCTCGATGTGAATATCTGATGTGCGCATTTCATGAGCTTCATTGAACATGTTGTCCACCAGCTCAATAATGGGAGCCTCGGTATCCCCCTTCGCGTACACTTTCTTTTCAGGATAATACTTGGCGATGGCCTTCTGCAGCTCGGGTTCTGAGGCTACGAAGAAGGTAATCTCGCGGCCGAGGAACTGCGGCAGGCTATCAAGTGTTTCCATCGCGAAGGGGTCAGAGATGGCTACTTGCAGTGAGTATCCGTCATCACCGAGGGGGATGAAGCCTACTCGGCGGGCAAGCTCGTCCTTCACACTGGCGATAATTCCAGGATCCACCTCAACCTCGCTGAGGTTGACATACTCCATGCCGGAGTTGTAGGCAGCTACCTCAGCTATGTATTCCGCTGTCAGGTAGTTATTTTTGACGATGTTGTCAATGACGCTATCCAGAGGAGAGAGCTCACTGCGGATTGCTTCAATAGTGTCGGTGTCAATGGCACCGGCCTCTACCAGAAGATTCAGGAGATAATTTTCGTTCGAGTACACGGGATGAGTAAAGGTGGAATATTATGCTGAGATGTGGAGAGAGTACCGCACCTGTTCTACACTCTACACCATAAACGCTGTCGCGTCAACTCTACTTTTTGAAAAAGGTAGTTTTTTTAGTGTTCGAGTTCGGCAAGGTCTATGATAGTAACACCGGTAGAGGGGGAGTGCATGGAGATTTGTTGAATTTTTCCTCTTGTGTTGCAATAGGCAACTAGCTCGGCTTGGCCGCGCAGTCGGAATTGGTATGTCACCTGATTGTCATTCCGCTGAGTGAGGTGGGGGCGACCGATTTTTTCCGTCAGCTGAGAGATGGTCATATTGCGCGTGAGCATAGCGCGTACGTCATCTGCAGAGGGAAGCGCCTTATCTTGTTCCTCTCGCTGGCTGATGTAGCGCGCCGGAGAAAAGCCGCGGAGTGTTTGAGCTGCAATTTTCTGCAAATCACGGGCACGAGGGGCCGAGATGCGCACCGGGCTGTTCCTGAGGCGCACAGGTATAGAGGTGGCCTGTTTTCCGGTGAGGGAAGAATATATGACACAGGCTGCCAGATAGGTTCCTTCCGGCGTGGGGTGTGAGAGGTCATTCTGATGAAGCGGGCGCGTGGGGTATTTTCTGTACCAGCGTCTCCATGCCTCGCCTACGGGGGCTACGCGGGAATTTGTCTCAGCTGCTGCTCGGCAGTAGGTGAGGCTGGTGTCATTCTGCATGGCTGTCTGAAGGGTCATCTGCCCGTTTTCTACAGCCGCATGTGCCCAAGTGAGGAAGAGCATGGTTCTGGTGCGCTGGGCTCGGGCCAGCTCGCTCCAGCGGCGTACGGATGCTATCGTTTCTTCTGGGTTAGAGGAGGGCATCTGGCTTTGCTCCTGAAGAATCAGCCAGTCATAATGCCCTATGGCGAGCTTTTGCGCAGCGGCGGCGTGCTGCGGGCTGTTCAGAAAGCCTCTCAGGCTCATGGCTCCGGCTGTGTATGAATCCACTTTCATGGGGTGGCCGTCTGCATCTGCAATGGCCTGTATGAGCTCCGGCAAATCATTATAAAAGGTATAGCTATTTCCGATAATGAGCACGCGAGTTTCTTCCTCAGCCTTAATGAAGCCACAGAAGAAAATAACGAGGAGTATGATGAAACGGTTCATGAATGATGTGGTAAATTAGGGGGTAAAGATGTGAGGAATGCGTAAATCATGCGCCTCCGTGGGGATGTGCGGTACCATCTGCTGATGGAAGGCTGCCGCGGCAATGATGGCGTGGCGGCAGTGGGGAAGGTAGGTGTCGTAATATCCCCCTCCGTATCCCAGCCTTTCTCCGGCCGGGCTGAACGCTACTCCTGGGACAATAATGACGTCCATTTGCTCAGGCGGGAGAATTTCGCAGCTCTTGTCAGGGGTGAGGATGCCATATGCTCCCGGCCGTAATTCTTCTTCCGGGGCTGCAACGTGGTGGAAGTGCATTTGGCGGTCACTCTCGCAGCGGGGAAAGCCAAAGCGGTGCTGTGGGTATTCTCTGACGAGTGGAAGCAAATCCACTTCATGCGGCATGGCTGCATATATGGCCACGTTTTTAGGATTGCCTTCCAGAAGTGGGGCAAGGCGCTGCCTTAGGCACGCAGAAGCTGCGTCACGTTCGGCTCCGGGGATTGCTCGCAGGCATCGGAGTACGGCGCGCCGCAGCTCTTGTTTTTGAAGTAAAGTTGACATTTAATCCGGCATGCGGCCGAAGAGTGCCAGCATACGACCGGTTTTGCCCTTCTCCACTCGGTATGAGTAGAAGGTGTTCAGGTCAGCAGCGGTATCCAGCTCACTGTCAATAATGTTTTCAGGGGCAAGGCCTGCATTTGTCAGCTGTTCTTTGATGGCAGCAGGAATGTCCACCTCATAGTGCGGCGGGCGGATGCAGGGGGAGATAACGGCAATGCAATCTGCAGGCTGTACTCCGAGTGTTTTCTTCATGGAGCGCAGGAGCTCGCCTACGATGTTTTGCTGAGTGCCCAGTTTTCCTGAGTGTACAAGGCCGCGGCAGCCGGTCGCTGTATCATATACCCATACGGCAGCGCAGTCTGCTACGTAGATGCCCAAACAGCAATCAGCTTTACCGCCGCAGAAAAGACCATCTACACCTTCCACGGGGAAAGAGCAGCCAATGTCTCCTACGAGTGCTACTCGGTTTCCATGTACCTGCTGGGCGCGCCTGAGCATTTTGGGCGAGACTCCTACCTCTGCAAGCACCTGCTCATGGGTGGGGGTAAGGGCTGAGATGACGGCTGCACGATCTGTGGTAAGCTCAACTCCGGAAACTCGGGTGATAAAACGTGCAAAGTTTTCGGGGATGGCGTTGAGGCGCTCCAAGTACGCGGGGGAATAGCTGCTCATGTCCGGCTGTGGTATATTTGACTTAGTGGGGAAGGGGATTTTTTGCTCGGCGTGTAATGAGGGTGCGTGCGCGTCCGGTGCGCTCGGCATTGTCTTCTTCAGACATCAGGCTGGCCAAATCTCGAGCTATGTTGCTACGCATTTTTTCTACAAGATCCAAGCCTTGCTCTGTGATTCGCACCATGATTTTGCGGCGGTCTGCGGCGGCGGTGAAGCGCTTGAGGTGGCCGAGTTCCTGAAGCTTGTCTACCATGCCAGTGGCTGCTGCTGTGGAATGGCCCATCATGCGGGCGATGCTGCTCATGGAGAGGCTTTCCTCCTCCGCGAGGTAGGTGAGCAAGAAGAACTGAGGGTAAGAGATTTTGTCCTGTGTCAGCTCAGGAGAAAGTTTGAGAATGCAGTTCCTTTGGGAGAAGAGCACAAAGTCAGCAAGATGCTGTGCTTCGTCTGTTGTGAGGCTTGAGCGTGTTGTGGAGAGAGTGTGTTTCATACCGTGGTAAGAGTGTCTCGGTTACCCCGATATTACGGGTTTACTGACATTTTGCAAGCATAAAATTTCAGCCGTGATGGTGTCCTTCAGCATGAATTTTGAGGTATACCGGGAATGTGGCATGAAAAATTTGCTGATGGTACTATATATTGTGTTTTTATGAGCTGATTTTTTTTTTTAGCTTAATTTGTAGTAGGTGCTACCCGGAGCACATTTTTGAGCTCTTCGGACATAAGGCCACTGTTTTCGAGGCGCTCTATGTGAGCGCGAATGGCATCCCAGAGGAGCTGAAAATCATTGACAAGAGGGGCTATGGTCAGGTCTTCATTCAGGGATGAATCCGGCAGTAATCGCTGCTTGTCAGCGATGGCCCGCGCCTGTTCACCGAGCTGTCTGAGCTTGGGGAGCGCGGTGGAAACGCTCTCTGCATCGGTACATGAGCTGAGAGTTAGTTCCGTTTCTGAAAGCAGGGTGATGACATTCTGGGCAAGACTGAAGTGTGTAGCCTGTGTTTCTTCCGTCGCGTAACTGATTGCGCATGTGAGGACGAGCGCTTGTGATATAAATGCCGGTTTCATATGCGTAAATGAGGCTCTTTTATGATGTGTATCGGCGTCTGTGGCGGCGCAGGAGGTGCTGCGGGGTGCCGCAGCCGGGACAGCGGTACCATAAGAAGAGGATGATGTGCAGCGCTGTAGAGACGTTGCGGTTCAGTAGCGGGAACCTGTGCGCGTACTGGCTTTCTGAGAAGCTTCTTAACATGAATAAGTTAATATTGCATACCGGACAGTGTGCTCTGCGGGCAATAAGGACAAAAGGAAGAAGACCGGCTATAAGTATTACAATGAGTTTAATGGCCGATATCTCAGGCAACAGCTCAAGCATAAAGAGTACCGGAAGAATTATCCATGCCAGTATGTCCAGATATAACAGTAGTGTAATCCAAGCGCTGATGTATACATTAAACGGGCGATTACAGTGGATACAATGCGATTTGTGGTGAAGCTCTTCACCGTTGCGGGGTGTGGGAGAATCACTGTTTTTCCTGGATGCCCCCCGTCTGGCAAGAACGAGCGTTGGAACCTGACGCTGAGCTATATCGTCAGGTTCAAAAGCGCGTACAGGCTGTGTTTCGGTATGGCTGATTTGCTCCTCCTCATTGCAGGCCAGATAAATCTCCTTAATTCTCTGTTCTGTCAGAGCGGCCATTTCTTCAGGGAAGTTTTCGGCAGCCAAACTAATATCCGCAAGAATGCAGCTCAAAGGGATTTGTCTGAGCTGGGCGTCCTTGGTGATGCCACAGATAGCAAGAGCGGAGCGCTCTTCTTCTGACAAAGTCTCTAGGTGTTTATCTTCTTTCATGTGTTGATAATCACTGTCAGGAGAGGGCTGCAAGCATGGCTTCCAGCTGAGATTTCTTGGTTTCCCAGTCTTCGAGGCGTGCTCGTTCCTGGTCTACTACAGCTGCGGGTGCGCGATCTACGAAGGCGGCATTGCTGAGTTTAGCCGTGCTCTTGGAAATTTCTTTCGTAATCTTTTCGAGTTCTTTTGTGATGCGGGAACGCTCTGCGTCTACGTCCACCAATCCTTCGAGGGGAAGGAAGAGTTCACCGAAGGGGGTAAGAGCTGTTGGCGTGCCTTTTGGCGCTTCGTATGCTGCATCCGCCGTGGCTGTTTGTGCGCCGGCCAGCAGTGCGAGGCGAGCCATGAGGTCATCGGTAAGGGGGAGTGAGGGCTTCACCACGAAACGCACCTTCTTGTTTGTGGCGAGATTATACTCAGCCTTCAGGTTGCGTGCCCTGTTGGCTGTATCGTACAGGGCCGTGGAGAGCGCGCGGGCCTTGGAAATCTCTGTATCACTCAGGCCGCTCAGCAGACTGTCTGCGGAAGGCAGCGGCGTGCTCATGAGGGGCAGACCATTGTTCTTGTTGGCATAGCCAAGGCTTTGCCAGAGCTCTTCTGCGATGTGGGGCATGATGGGCGCCAGCAGAGCCAGATAATGGCGCAGCACTGTGTCAATGGTGTAAAGAGTGGCGTTCTTTACGGCGGCATCACCATCGCGGAGGTCGTTCTTTACGGCTTCCAGGAAGAGTGAGCAGTATTCATTCCAGAAGAAGGAATAAAGGGCCTGAGTGTAGGTGTTAAACTCGTACTTGCTCAGGGCTTCAGCCACAGTGAGGTGCAGCTCCTTCAGTTTGGAGAGAATATCAATGTGAACAGGCGCGAAGCGGGGGGCGGGGTCGGTGCCGGCCTCACCCTGCATCATGCGGAAGCGAGCTGCATTGTACAGCTTGTTGGCAAAGTTCTTGCCTTCCTCAATCTGCTTCTCATCAAACTTGACGTCCGTACCCGTGGGGGCGATGCGCATGAGGCCGAAGCGCAGGCCGTCAGCGCCGTAGTGGGCGATGAGGTCGAGCGGATCCGGGCTGTTGCCAAGGCTCTTGCTCATCTTGCGGCCCTGTAGGTCACGCACGATGGAGGTGAAGAATACATTGCTGAAGGGCTTGCCGTCTGCAAAGCGGTAACCGGCCATAATCATGCGAGCTACCCAGAAGAAGATGATATCCGGACCGGTAACGAGGTCACTAGTGGGGTAGAACTTGGCGCGGCACTCATCATCCATGGTGGCGAAGGGCCACAGCCAGCTGCTGAACCAGGTGTCCAGCGCGTCTTCGTCCTGTACCCAGTTCTCCGGGTCAGCAGGAGGCTCTACGCCCACGTAGATGTCACCGGCTGCGGCATCTGCCTCATCCAGCTTGGCTGCCTCCTGAAGCTCAGCTGCTTTATCCTTGCGGTACCACACGGGGATGCGGTGGCCCCACCAGAGCTGGCGGGAGATGCACCAGTCCTGAATGCCTTCCAGCCAGTGCGCGTAGGTCTTGGCCCAGTGGGCAGGGCGGAATACGATATCGCCATTGGCCACAGCATCAGCAGCTTCCTGTACGCAAGGGTATTTGAGGAACCACTGCATGCTCAGGCGCGGCTCGATGGGTACGTCCGAACGCTGGGAGATGCCCACATTGTTCTCATAGTCTTCCACTTTCTCCAGAAGGCCTTTGGCCTCGATGAGTACGATGGATTTTTCGCGTGCTTCAAAGCGATCCAGTCCGTGCAGCTCGGGGCAGTCCGGACAGTTGATGCGTCCATCGGCGGTCAGCACATCAATAATCTCCAGATTATTCTTCATGCCTACCTCGAAGTCCGTGCGGTCATGTGCGGGCGTAATTTTGAGAGCACCTGTACCGAAGTCGATTTCCACGTGGTCATCAGCGATGATGGGAATCTCCGTCTCCACGAGGGGGCGGATAACGGTTTTGCCAATCAGGTGCCCGAAGCGGGGATCCTTGGGGTTAACTGCCACGGCGACGTCAGCCATGATGGTCTCCGGGCGGGTGGTGGAGACAAGCAGTTGCCCGCTGCCGTCTGCCAGTTTGTAACGGATGGTGTAAAGCTTGCTCTTAGAAGGTGTCATAATCACCTCTTCATCCGAGAGCGCGGTGCGCAGTACTGGATCCCAGTTCACCATGCGGCGACCACGGTAAATAAGGCCTTCTTTAAAGAGTTCCGTGAAAGCACGAGCGACTTCTGGTGCAAAAACGTCATCCATGGTGAAGCGCTCACGCTCCCAGTCACAGGAGCAGCCCAGCTTCTTGAGCTGTTTAATGATGATGCCACCGTGCTTTTCTTTCCAGTCCCACACCATGTTTACGAAGTCTTCGCGGCCAACATCGTAACGTGTACGGGGCGGGGTTTCTTTGGCAAGCTCTTTTTCTACACGGGCCTGGGTAGCAATGCCGGCGTGGTCTGTACCGGGCAGCCAGAGAACTTCCTTGCCCTCCTGGCGCGCGCGGCGTGCAAGAATATCCTGAATTGTGTTATTGAGAACATGACCCATGTGGAGTACGCCTGTTACGTTCGGCGGGGGGATGACAATGCTATACGCGGGCTTGTCAGAATGCGGGTTTGCGCGGAAGCAACCCTCTGACATCCAGAGATTCTGCCATTTTTCTTCTACAACGGTCGGTTCGTAAGCCTTGGGCAATTCAGTCATGACGCTCAAGTATAGCTTATGACTCCCTGTTATGCAAGGCTTTTTCTCTATTATGACAACAAGTAGGGAGAGAAACTTGCGTTTCTCTCCCCGGTTGAAGTTAGGTGTGATATGCTGGAATTATCAGCCTTCGTAGAGTTCCTTAATACGCTCGATGAGGGCGAACGCATGGCTTACCATGGCGCGGGTTTCATTCAGCAGCGTGAGGTAAAGGATGCCGTTACGCATATCGGTTTCATTTGCCGCACTATGCATGAGGTGGCGGGTGATGCAATCTGCGAAGTCATTGCTGAGCTGTTCCGTGGTGCCGAGCATGGCTTTAATGCCGGCGTAATTTCCGGCCTTCAGCATATCAATGAGGTTCGGATAGAAGCGGCCAATTTTCTCTGTGAGGGCCAGCAAATCATTTGCCTGCTCATGGGTGAGGCCGGCATGGAAGTTATCAATGTGATTGTAGCTGGCCTTCACCAGCGTGATGAGGCGTTCGCAGGTGGTGAGTGAAATCTCAGTGATGCGGAAGATTAGCTGGCCGCGGTCTGCAAGCTCTGCCGGGATAGTGGGCAGGGTAGGAAGTACCTCATTTTCCTTGAGTACCTCCAAGTCTCGCTTAATGGTGCGGGCCTTCTTGCGCAGGCGCTTGAGGTCATCTCTGTCCTCTTCCAGAAGCGCTTTTACCATGGCCTTGTAAATACCCACCATGCGGCCCAGGCGACCGGCTGCAGAAGCGGCGAACTCGTGCACGGAGGCGTCTTTGTGTACATCGATGAGGCGGATTTCCTGCTTGTCCTCGCGAGTGAAGAAGGTGGACTTAATAAGCAGGGCTCCGGCGATAACCAGCATGGCAATCATGCCCCATGTGCCACCGTATGCCATTATCAACACCACCACGAGAGCGGCTAAGCATGCGGCCACACCGGTGAGCAGCCAACCGGCAATAACAGTCAGCACGCCTGTGATTCGGTACACGGCACTATCACGGCCCCATGCGCGATCGGCCAGTGAGGAGCCCATGGATACCATGAAGATGACGTAGGTGGTGGAGAGGGGCAGCTCCATTTCTGTACCCAAGGATATGAGCAGTGCTGCAATGGTCAGATTCACGGAACCGCGAATCATATCATAGTTCGCTCCGGTTTCTTCTTCCGGGGTAAGCGGGGTGAAGCGGCGGCTGACAAAGCGAGCAACGGGGGCAGGGGTGATGCTGGTGATGAAGCGAGCTGTGTTAATAGCGGTGCGCACGATGATGCGGGCCGGCTGGCTGGAGCCGAAGCGTTCCTTGCCAGAGCTGGAGGATGAGAGCTTGAGCTCTGTTTCTGTCACCTTTCTGGCCTTCTTTGATAAGAACAGGGCGGCTACCATGATGAGGCCTGCGCCGATGAGGTATATCAAGCTGGCCGCGTCGCCATCACCGGCCAGAATCTCACCCATCTTCATCGTTGTGACGTTATCTGGTGTGATAGCGGGGTCAAACAGGGCGTCCTTCGCTGCCATGAAGACACCGATGAAGTTAACCATGTCATTGCCGGCGAAGGCTAAGGCAAGAGAACCCGTGCCGGCCAGCACGGCGATGCGCAGCGTATTTACCTTGCATACGTACTGCAGCAATGCCGAGATAAGCACCCAGAAGATGCCGGCACCGAGGACAATGTGAGGCGTATAGCCGGCGTTCACCAGCATCTCAATGTCATCTTTGAATACACTACCTTTAAGACCTTTGAAGATAATGAAGTAGCTAATGGCTGTGAGCGCCAGAGCACACCAGACGGGGCCTATGGCCTTGTACATTTTGTGGTAACGGAAGCTGAAGATAAGGCGAGCCAGCCACATGACGATGGAGCCCACCGTGAAGGCGATAGCTACCGAGGCGAAGATGGCCACAATCATTTTGAAGCACTTTTCTTCGTTGATGTAGTCCACGAGAGGGCATGTGAATAGCTGGCCGCTCGTGAATATGGCCATGCCGATGGCCGCACCAAGAAGGGAGAATACGAGTGAAACTGTAGTGGAAGTGGGCAGCCCCAGTGTGTTGAAGGTATCCAACAGGATGATATTACCTACCATGACGGCAAGGTACAGGAGCATGACTTCGTGGAAGGTGAACATCTCCGGCTGGATAACGCCATTACGCGCTACGCTCATCATGCCGCTGGAGAAGCAGGCTCCTAACAGTACGCCTACTGCCGCCACACACACGGCCTGATTGTACGTGCCCGCCCGGCAGCCGATGGATGAGTTCAGGAAGTTACATGCGTCGTTACTGACACCTACTATCAATCCGAAGACGGAGAGTAATGCCAACATGCCGAAGATAACGTAGTAGATTTCCATGGTATACGAAGCTTTTTTATCATGTTAGTGCCGTATTGACAAGAAAAATGTGTTTTTTTGTTTTAAAAGTGAGCGCAAACCAAGAATTACGCGTTGTTTGCCCGTTATTAAAAAGCCGCCCCGGCAGTTGTTCTGTCGGGGCGGGGGGGATAAATCGAGGACGTTTTATCAGCCGTGAAGCATCGTTTCCAGCTCGCTTCTCAGGTAGTTAATTTGCTCTATGATGAATTCTGAACCTTTCACGAAGTATATAACTCCGAGCGCAATCAGCAGCAGGAGAATAAGCAACAGGAAGAGGTTTAAACAGCCTTTCTTCTTTTTGGGTGTGGGGCTGATGCATGGAATTGGTGTTTGAGGCTGAGCTAAATTAGCGGTTCCTATAGGCAAATCATCCACTTTGATGACAGAGTCTGACGAGAGATCCGCCGGGCGCGGATTATAGACCGGCTGTATAATGGGAGTGGATATACCAATATCTTCAATCGTTACTTTTACTCCCGGTTTGGGGGCTGATGCTTGGTTTTCATGTGAGGCCTTTTGGGGAGTAGGAACGGGGGCAATCCCAAACTCTTCTACAGTGATTTTGGGGTATTCATAATCCGTTTTTTTAGGCTGAGGAATAGGGGAATCAGCTTGCCCTGGTGGAGGTGTTAAGGTGATGTCCTCATCGTCTTCGGAAGTGGGAGGAGGCATCGGTATGATGGGCGGCATGTCCTCGTCTATAGGTATGTGCGTGAAGGAGAGTTCCTTCACGTCTATGTGTTGATTTTGATGCAGCCCAGAAAGAGACGGTAGATTTTCTGTGCTGGAGCTAGTTGCAGATTTGTCCTCAATTCGATTCTCAATGGGAATTTCTGGAAGCTTATCGCCGATACCTGTTTCTGGCAAGTCCGCGTTGATGTTTTCAACGGGAATTTCAGGAAGTTTATCGCTGATAATTGTTTCCGGTAAGTCCTCGTTAAGGCTCTCAACGGGGATTTCAGGAAGCTTATCGCTGATAATTGTTTCCGGTAAGTCCTCGTTAAGGCTCTCAACGGGGATTTCAGGAAGCTTATCGCTGATAATTGTTTCCGGTAAGTCCTCGTTAAGGCTCTCAACGGGGATTT
>CALABM010000208.1 GCA_937885815.1 uncultured Verrucomicrobiales bacterium
TGTAACAGGTCTGTAATAGAATAAAGCTGTCCCGCTATGTTTATCGGGAGCTGAGAAAGAACGGGGAGACCTGCTTTATGAAGAAATTGCTTGCTCTGCTTCTGGCCCTGACCATGGTTCTGGGTCTGGCTGCCTGTGGCGCCGCTGAGGCTCCCGCTGGGGAAGCCGTGGCTGAGAAGTCTGCCGAGGGCGAACCCGCCATGGTGTGGGTACAGCGTGGCCAGTATGTGGTGCCTGTGCGCGTGCTTCGCGGTGAGAGTGATGGTACCCGCAGTATCGTGACGCCGCTGGCAGGTGAGAGCCTTGAGGCCGGTACCAGTTTGGTGACGGGTGTATCCATGGTCGGTGCCGCTGCCGCCGGTCCCCGTGGTGGCCAGCAGGGTGGCCTCTTCGGCATGAATGGCCCGCGCCGTCGTCCTCGTGGCGCCGGTGGTGTGGAGGCCAAGCCCGGTCAGAATATGCAGCAGGGTGGTGGCCCGCGTATGTAAGCCTCGCTCTGTCTCTCTATAACCCTTTTATCAGAAGATGATTGAGCTTAAAGATATCACCAAGGTGTACCACCTGGGCGAGATTGACTTGCCGGTGCTGAAGGGTATATCCCTTCGCATTGATGACGGCGAGTTCGTCTCCCTCACGGGCGCCTCCGGTTCCGGCAAATCCACGCTCATGAATATTCTGGGCTGTCTGGACCGCCCGAGCAGTGGTGAGTTCTGGATTGACGGCAGGAATGTGGCCGGTCTGAATGCGAACCAGCGTGCACGCCTGAGAAATCAGCGTATCGGTTTCGTGTTCCAGAACTTCAATCTGCTGGCCCGTACCTCCGCCCTGGAGAATGTGATGATGCCTGCGTACTATTACCACCCCGCCCGCAGCAACTCGGAGATTCGCGCCCGTGCGCTGGAACTCATTGAGCTGGTGGGCCTGAAGGAGCGCATGCACCACACTCCCGCCCAGCTTTCCGGTGGCCAGCAGCAGCGCGTGGCCATTGCCCGTTCCCTCATTAATAACCCCGGTATCCTTCTGGCTGACGAGCCGACCGGTAACTTGGATTCCACCACCTCCGTGGAAGTCATGAACATGTTCCGTGATTTGAACCGCCAGAAGGGTATTACCGTCATCATCGTGACGCATGACCCCAAAACCGCCGCTTTCACGGACCGCGCTATCAACATGAGCGACGGCCTCATCCTTGAAGGCGTATCTGATGAACTCTCAGCCACACTGAAGAAATGAAAATAGGAACTCTCCTTGTAACCTGCCTTAAAGCTCTGGTGCGCAATCCCATGCGCGCTGCGCTCACCGTGCTGGGTATCGTTATCGGTATTGCAGCTGTGGTGGCCATTATGGAGATTGGTGAAGGCTCCAAGAAGCAGGTGGCTGACAAGTTCTCCTCCATGGGTACGAACGTGGTCACCATCTCCGGTGCCTCCGTGAGCACCGCCGGTGTGAGCAGTGGTATGGGTGGCCGTGCCTCCCTGTACGCTGAGGACTCTGAGGCGCTCATGCGCGAGTGTCCCCAGTTTGTGAAGGCTGCCTCTCCCGTGGTGCGTGCCAGCGGTCAGGTGATTGTGGGTAATCAGAACTGGAGCCCGCGTTCCATCATGGGTGGTAATGAGCATTACCTCACCATTGAAGGCTGGAAAGTGGCTGATGGCAGCGCCTTTACCCGCCAGCAGGTGAATGAAGCCACCCGTGTGTGCGTTATTGGCCAGACCATCGCCAAGGAGCTGTATGCTGATACGGATCCCATCGGTCAGGATATCCGCATTAAAGATGTGGTGTTCACCGTCATTGGTGTACTGGAAGCCAAAGGCGCTGATGGTATGGGTAATGACCAGGATGACTGCATCATGCTGCCCTGGACCAGTATCCGTACGCGTCTGATGGGTGCCAGCGGTAGTGCCGTCATTTCCAAAGGCGGCGCCGCTAACAGCGCTTCCGTTTCCTCCACGGATACCTTCTCCACCTCTTCCGTGAACTTTTACCCCGGCTGCGACCTGCAGCCGTATGCGAATGCTCCCCACCCGCTGCGTACCCGCACGGTGGACAGCATCGCGGTGCAGGTGATTGACGGCAAGTCCCCGGAGTCCGCCATGGATGCCATGACCCCCGTGCTGCGCCGTCAGCATGAGCTGGAGCCCGGCGTGCTGGATGACTTCAACATGCGTGACCGCTCTCAGTTCGTGAAGATGATGACGGAGACTACTTCCACCATCAGCAGCCTGCTTATTGCCGTGGCCATGATTTCGCTCGTGGTAGGCGGTGTGGGCATCATGAACATCATGATGGTATCCGTCACGGAGCGTACCCGCGAAATCGGTCTTCGTATGGCCGTGGGTGCACGCCCTTGCGATATCATGTGGCAGTTCCTGCTGGAGGCTGTGCTGCTGTGCACCATCGGTGGTTTCATCGGCATTGCAGCGGGGCGCTTGGCATCCTCCATCGTGAGTGAGCAGATGGGCTGGCCCGTCTCGTCCTCCGTATCAGCCATGGTGCTTTCCGTTTCCGTGGCGGCTGTCATCGGTATCGTGTTCGGCTGGTATCCTGCCTGGAAGGGCTCTCGCCTGGACCCCATCGACGCCCTGCGTCACGAATAATTCTTACCTCACATTTTCCTTCGTTTCAATCACATGAAAATCAAATATCTTTCACTTCTTGCGCTTGCCGCATTCCTGAGCTCTTGCCAGCTGGGGCCGAACTTTACCGGCGCCCCGGATCAGGGCTTGCCCGCCACTTGGGTGAACGCCCTGCCGCCCTCCAGTGGGGATGAAGACCTCACGGCTTGGTGGCAGAGCTTTGGAGATACCCAGCTCTCCGCCCTCATTAACCGCGGCTTCCAGAGCAGCCCTGACATGGTAAGTGCTGCCCTCGCCATTGCTAAGGCTGAGGCTTCCCTGCGTTCCACCCGCTCCGGGCTTTTCCCCACGGGCTCCGTTTCCTTTAGCGGTACGAATGCCGGTGATTTCACCACGTCCACTTCCCATGGTAGCTGGTCCGGCGCTCTCTCCGCCTCCTGGACCCCGGATATCTGGGGCGGCACGCGCCGTGAGGTAGAGGCTGCTTATGCCTCACTCGGCTCCACCAAGGCCGCAGCAAATGCCACCCGCGCCGCGCTGGCCTCCAGCATTGCCACCACGTACTTTGAGTGGATTTCCGCTAAGGAAAGTCTCCGCATCGCCCGCGAACAGCTGGAGTACCAAGAGCGTACCTACCGCATCGTGCAGCAGAAGGCTGCCGTGGGTATGGTAGCTAATCTGGAGCTTGCAGAGTCCCGCGCCACCATCGCTTCCACTCGCGCTCAGATTCCCACCTATGAGGCGAACATCCGCAGCTGTGAGAACGCTCTCGCCACGTTGCTGGGTACCACGGTGGACCAAGTGCACCTGAGCATGCCTTCCCGTACCACGTACAACCGCATTCCCCGTGTACCCACCGGGCTGCCCTCCGAGTTGCTGCGCCGCCGCCCGGATATTGTGCAGGCTGAGTATAACCTCCACCGCGCCACGGCAAACATCGGCGCTCGCGTGGCGGATCTCTTCCCGAGCTTCAGCATCACCGGCCGTGCGAATGCCTCCTCCGGCTCTGACTTCGCGAACTATTTTCAGGGCGCCGCGTGGAGCTTGGGTGCCAGCGCCAGCCAGACTATCTTTAACCGCACGGCTCTGAATGAGAACGTGAACATCGCGGAACTGGAGCGTGATTCCTCCGCTCAGGCATACCGCAAGACGGTTCTGGCCGCGTTTGCTGAGGTGGAGGATTGCCTCATTGCTTATGCCCGCCTCACGAACCAGCTGCCGCAGTATCAGTCCGCTGCAGCTGCTAATAAGGAGGCCGCTGAGCTCTCTCTGCGCCGTTTCAACTCCGGTGAGAGTGACTTCCTGAACGTGGCCGCCTCTGAGCGTGCTTGGCTCTCTGCTGAGCTGAACCTCATCTCCACCCGCCAGCAGATTCGCATGACGCTCGCTCGCCTCTGCACCGCCCTCGGCGGTGGCTGGTAAAGCGTGCGGTGCTACCGTTTTTGTAATACGAACCCGGGCTGCCGATGGCTAGCCCGGGTTCAATTTGTTGAGGGTAACGCCTTATCTTAAATTTTATCAGTTCATCGCAAAGCGCCGATAATTGTTGGCTTTGAGCTGGATTTCGTTCCATTTGTTTTGTAACGAGAAAGCCTTGGTGGGTAAAAGCACATGGCACAGCTAGAACGTACGGCACGTGGCTTATAAGAGCGTAAGAAAACTCCCGCCCTTCGGTATGAACCCAAGGGCGGGAGTGGAATTGTAGGGCTTGGAGCCCCGCGCGAGCGTGTCGCGTATCACTTACGGCGTCGGCGGGCAGCCAAGCAGGCCAAGGCAAGCAGAGACAGCGTGGCCGTAGTGGGCTCGGGAACGGTCAGTGAGCCATCATTCGTGATGGTGCCTTTGAACACGAGGTTATTGCCCTCATAGCTATACTCGCCATTGCTCAGCATGGAGGTGATGTCCATACCGGCCAGGTGCAGGTAACTGCTCAGTAAGCCTTCGGAGTCTTCTGTGATGATAATGGTGGTGTTACCCAGTAGCGCAGCGAGGGTCTCTGCATTCAGCGTCAGAGAATCAGCGTGAATGTTTTGTATCATCTGCAGGCTAAAGGTAAGTGCCGCGCCATCTTTTGCTATGAGCGCTTCCAATGCGGCGCCGCCAATTTCCAATACAAAGTTGACATCCCCACCTATGGTCAGGGCATTGCCATTCATGTCAATGGTAGAATAGGCCGCGGCATCCCATCCGGCGGTTTCTGCGGTTGCGGCATGAGCGGCATCAGCCAGAGAGAATACGACTTCGCCGCCTTCCATTTCCAGCGCATCCGTATAGCTCATAAGACCGGGTGAATTACCGACAATCAGTTCACCATCGTGCATTTCGAGCCCATTAAAAATACCACTACCGGAGACAGTGCCACCCGCAAGCGTTATCTTGCTGATGCTACCGTTGTTTTCCAAATGGCCGTTTGTTACCTTTACCTCGCCGGAGAAGTTCATGCAGCCTTCGTTAATCAGAGTAGCGTTGGCACCATCAACCTGCAGAGTATCACCGGTTACCACAGCGTCCTTCTTTACATGTACTGTGGCGTCAAGGTCTTCATCACTGCCGAGAGTGAGCTCATGAACATCTGTTTGGCTACCGGTTTCCATGATGATATCACCTTCTTGCACGGCGAGCGTACCGCCCACCTGATTGTTGGTGCCGGTGATTCTCATGCGGCCATTGCCGTTCTTCTTCATGCCGCCTTCGCCGGAGAGTTCGCCGGTCTCAAGCGTTTGGTCATCGCTCACATTAACGATGTTTTCGGTTTCACTGCTACCGCCAAGTTCAATTTTGATGACAGTGATGTCCTTTTCAATGAACAGTTTACGGATATCCTTGAGGTCGCCATTAAAGATGATGTGGCCATCCAAATCGCCGGCGCCGGAGATATGGATACCGCCGCGGTTGATAACGATGTGGCCTTGCCCATGACCGAAGCCGGCATCCACGGCATCCTGAATGGCCTGAACCACGTCATCCAATGTGACGTCACCGCCATTGATGATGAGGTTGCCGATTATTTCCTCTAAGTCGCTGATGTCATCTTGATCCGTCACGCCGTGGTTCCAATCATAGCCGCATGTAAAGAACAATGTGCCATTTTTCCATCGCAGTTCATCAGATGTCACGCCATTGAGCGTCCAGCCGGAAATATCGTAGTTTGAGCCCTCAGTACGGGTTAACAGCTTGTAATCACCGGATACCAGATACTCTGTACCTGTCAGGTTCAGGGCTATAGCACCCATATTCAACGTGCCGGTCGTAGTCAGTACGGCTGCGCTATCCACTTGGGCATTATTCAGAGCCAGTTGTAAGATGCCGCCCTCCTGTATGGCCAAGGTGGAAGCAGTGATAACGTTTTCACCCAGAGCGCTCAGGGTGCTGCCGGAGCTGATGGTGATGTCATACCCGCTGTGGCTCAGTGTGCCGTCTTTCAGCAGCAGCGTGGCAGCTGCGCCCTCGTGTACTGTAATGCCGTTACCCTTATAAATGGCACCATCCTCAATTCTCAAGCGCCCGCCGTAGAGGTTTGTCATGGTATATACCTCCGATGTGCGGGAAGCGAGGATTTCCTCTGCCGTACCGGCACTGCCTTTCACCGCAAGCAGATCCGCCTCCGTGGTAGCACCGGTGAAAATGATATCACCTGTTCGCAATTCACCGTTATCCCTAGCATTATTTAAAGAGAATGAGGATTTAGAATTGGCTAAGTGCACATAAATCGAATCGCGAATCTCTACCTGTTGGTTTTCTGATGCTCCTAAGTGAATAGTAGTATAATCCTTTTGATCATTATAGCCGCTAATCCAAGCGTTGGCATCAGCCGCGGTGTCAACGGCATACAAACTTTGGAGCTTATATGTCCCCTCTGTTGAGTGATGTGTATAATTCTGCTCGAAAATAACCTGGGCGTTATCTGCGATGTCCAAATAGCCGCGGCAAACATAAATGGCACCACCCTGTGCGATGT
This sequence comes from uncultured Verrucomicrobiales bacterium, assembly GCA_937885815.1. GTDB lineage: Bacteria > Verrucomicrobiota > Verrucomicrobiia > Verrucomicrobiales > Akkermansiaceae > Akkermansia. The sequence continues at coordinate 6,535 of CALABM010000208.1, forward strand.
CTTGTGCAGATACGTAGTTGCCTTTGAATTGCACATTGTTATTATTGACGAGGGAGGTTCCTGCATGTAGAGAAGATTGCATGATAGCGCCACCACGAGCTTCTTGCTTATTCTGGGCAAAATTGTTTGTGAAATTAACTTCTCCCTCGGTTCCGCTCAGAACCAAATTTGAAATATTTCTTATTGCTCCACCATGAGCATAAGAACTAGATAAATCTGCATTGTTTACATTCTCAGCTGTGTGTACACTGTTCTGATTGAATGTTACATTGCCACGGGTGTCTTCTATGTATAGATTATTGCAATTGTTAATTGCGCCACCGGCACCTTGAACAAGAAGAACGGTTGAATCTCCACTAGAGTCACTATAAATCGAGTTGAGTGCGACTTGGTTGTTTTCAAAAGTGAGGTTGCTGCCCGTTTGGCTGATGCTGGTTGTTCCGGTAGTATTATAGGTAGCCAATGCACCGCCGTGAATGAAAGCGCCTTCAACCTTGTTATCTGAGAAGGTTACATTCCCTACAGTATTATGAATCGTGAACTGTTCCTGTGTGCGTATGGCGCCACCTCCTACATCAAATGAATGAGCATTTGTTATGCCGTTTCCGGAGAATGTTACTTGTCCGTTGTTATCAATGTGAACGCTTCCGTTATTTGCGATAGCGCCGGCGTTTTTACCAGCCTCATTATTGGCAAACAAAACTGTACCGTTGTTGTTTATCTGCATTTCTGCTTCAAAATCATTATACAGGGCACCGCCTTCAAGGGAAGAGAAATTGGAGTCGAATAAAACCTCGTTGTTATGACTGATGCTTGAAGTCGCGTCTGAAATATTTGTGTTGGTAACACTGCCAAGTCCTCGGTTGAATATGGCGCCACCCAGCGCTTCTGCATCACTTATAGCTTTGTTGGAAGAAAAGTTAACAAAGCCATTGCCATCTATTGCGATATCGTTTGCGCAGATGGCGCCACCTTGCGTGGCGCTTGAGGAAGAGATGGAGTTCCCCTCAAAAAGAACAGAATTATTGCTTTGTATATCTACGGATGTTGTGCCGTAAATTGCACCACCGGCGGTTAAATAATCAGATTGGCTGGTAATGATATTATTTTTGAAAACGACATCCTCGTTAGTATTGATTATCAAATTGTGACCTGCATATATGGCGCCACCCACGGCAGTGTAACAAGATTCTGCAGAAATTGAATTGCCGCTAAAAATGATGTCGTTATTTTCAGTGATAGTAAAAGTAGTTCCGGCGGAAATAGCTCCACCTTTTGCTTTATGATAGCCGGCATTTGTGGATATTATGCCATTATCGATAAATGAGACATCAGCATTTTTACTAATATCTATCGTGCTGGCTGTAATAGCACCACCACAAGAATAGGAACCGGAAACAGTTGTAGAATTGCGGATGAAATCGATATTCTCATTACCTTTTATAGTCAAAGTGGTTGAGACATAAAGCGCACCGCCAGAGGTAATGGAATTGTAGCTGGTATAGTTGTCTGTAAATCTGACGTTGTTGTTATTTGAAATAGTCAGAGAACTCATTGTGCATATGGCACCACCATCAGGCGAGGAAATGCGGATAGCAGATTGATGCGCAGAATTATTTTCGAATATCACATCCTTATTCCAATCAATGAGAATTGCCCCGGTTGAATAAATGGCGCCACCGGAACGATATGGGCTTTCATTATCGGAAAACGTGACAGTTTTATTATTGGTGATTGATAAATTTCCTGCTGTACAAATAGCTCCTCCGTCATCATCCGAAGAATTGGCGAGGAAGGTAACATTTTCATTATTATCTATTGTTAAATCTCCGCCCGTATAGATGGCGCCTCCACAATCTGCCGCATATGCAGCTGTTATGGAGTTCTCGATAAAGGCGATGCTGCCGTTGTTTACTATATTCAATTGGGTGCCGCTTGCTGCATAAATTGCGCCCCCGTATGACGAGCCATTGGGTTCAACTTTGTTGTTCTGGAATATGATATCAGTAGTGTCCGAATCATTATCTGTTACCCGGCTAATGGTTAAGCTGCCATTTGCTTTAATGGTTATAGTGCCTCCGCTGGAGGTATGAGAAAAATCTGAAAAGGTTAGCTTACTGAGAGAATCAAAGGTGAGAGACTCAACATCTGCGAACGCTTGCGATGCCCCCTCACGAAAACTGAGTGACTGAGGCGTCGATTCAGAAGTAATTGTAATGTTACCACCACTTATCAAGGGGGCATTATTGTTCCACCAATCTGCCGTGGTGGGGGAGAAGTCTAACGGGGCGCTTACCAGAAAAGTATGATAATCGCTTGATGTGTTGCTCTGATAGTCGCTCACATCCTGCGTGAGTGTGAGAATGTACCCTTCCGTTTTTTCCTGAGCCGAGGCAGAAAGAACGCAGAATGGTGCAAGCACGAATGATAACAAAGAGAGAGGAAGATGAAGTTTCATAACGCAAGTGTGCCGAACATAAGTGGCATTTTACTCGTCCCATAACAAGTGTCAAGCATAAAGCTAGAATCCATGCGCATGAGGAGTCTTTTTTTGATTTGCTCGTGCAAGAATAGCTGCGTGTTGACTAAAATAACAGGTAGTTTAGGCTCGCTCGTCTTTGTGGCGCACGTTATAAAAAGTTGAAGATAAAGAAACATATATACAAAAAAGGGAAGAGCCTCCATCCTTGCTATGGTTCATCAAAATTGCGTTGACTCCACGCTAAACTTAGCCCGATTAGAAATCATCCAACGCTGCCAACAAGAGAGGGGATACAGGCGAAGGCTAGTGGATTGTTTGATGTGAGGTATCTGTTCTTAAAAATTGCGCCAAGTTTACTTCCTGAGCCTGCAAAAAGAGCTCAAAAACGCCCATTCATTCTACCAGCAGATTTGAAACAACCCTAATTGTAATGCATGGGGGTAGTTTGTGCTTGCATTTTTTTTGTTTCAATGCTACTATCGCGCAGCGCAATCGTGCGTGAGAATTTTTGTAGACATGAATCTTGCTATAATAGGAACTGGTTATGTAGGCCTGACCACAGGTACTTGCTTCGCTGAGGTGGGGCATAATGTTATCTGCGTGGATAATAATGAGGAGAAGGTGAAGAGCCTTAGGCTGGGTAAGATGCCAATTTACGAACCGGATTTGGAGGAGATGATTGTCTCCAATGTTTCCGCCGGTCGTCTTCGTTTCACTACGGATTTGGTAACTGCTGTGAAGGAGTGTGAAATTATCTTCATTGCTGTGCCTACTCCCCCGCACGAGGATGGTTCTGTGGACCTTTCATACATTGAAGGCGTTTCCCGTGAAATTGCGAATGCACTTTCGGATGATTTGGAGTACCGCATCATCGTGGATAAGTCCACTGTGCCTGTCAGCACCGGCAGCAAGGTTCAGCAGGTTATTGAACGCTATGCTTGTAAGGGGGTTAAGGTGGATGTGGTTTCCAACCCCGAGTTCCTGCGTGAAGGCAGCGCTGTGAATGACCTGATGCGCCCGGATCGTATCGTCATCGGTGCGGATTCTCAACAGGCCATGGACATGATGAAGCGCGTCTACCAGCCTTTCAACGCTCCCATCGTGGAGGTAGACCTCGCATCTGCTGAGCTTATTAAGCATGCGGCAAACTCCTTCTTGGCACTTAAGATTTCCTACATCAACGCCGTTTCCGCCGTATGTGAGAAGGCTGGGGCTGATGTCGAGCTTGTCGCCATGGGCATTGGCATGGATAAGCGTATTTCCCGCCACTTCTTGAACGCTGGTCTGGGCTATGGCGGTTCCTGCTTCCCCAAGGATGTGAAGGGCTTTATCAATGTGGCTGAGCAGCTTGGCACACCCATGGAAATCCTCAAGGAGGTGGAGCGCGTGAACGCCTCCCAGCTGGAACGCTTCCTCGGCCGCATCCGCAAGAAGATGTGGGTGCTGCGCAACAAGCGCATCGCCGTGTGGGGTATCGCCTTCAAGCAGAACACGGATGACGTGCGTGAGTCCGTAGCCGTTAAGCTTATTAAGCGCCTCTGTGATGAGGGCGCTATCGTCACCGCGTATGACCCCAAGGCCTCTGAGACCGGCGCCCGCGCTCTGGAAGGTTACAACGTCACCATCTGTGATGATATGTACGAGTGCGCCCGCGGGGCTGAAGTGCTCGTAGTGGCTACCGAGTGGAAGCAGTTCGCTATGGCAAACCTCGTGAAGCTTCGTGAGGTTGTGCGCCTCCCCATCATCTTTGACGGCCGCAACATCATCCACGGCGAGAATGCCATCCACGCCGGCTTCGAGTATCACTCCGTAGGCCGCAAGAATCTCTATCCCTCGGATAAGAAGATGTAACGCCGCCTCGGCCTCCCGCGTTTTTATCATACCGCCCGGCTCCTCCCCTGTGAGCCGGGCGCTTTTTTTTGTAAATTGCAAGGATAAATGCAACAAAGGTAAATAAAAATGGAGATTAGGCAAGGATTCTGTTAAAATGGAAGGAATACACTTTTGCTAATTGCCAAGCGGAGTGTCCAACAAGCAATTTTCTTGGGTATTTATTCATCCACATAGCCAAATGATCTAAATCCTTTTGAGTAAGTGCTGATAAGTCTGTTCCTTTAGGAAGAAAACGTCTGATAAGTTTGTTAGCGTTTTCATTGCTGCCGCGCTCAGAAGCACAATAAGGATGAGCATAGAAGAGTTGAGTTCTGAGCCCTTTCGTTCTGCAAGATTTACAAATGCCATGAGAATCCAGGAATTCAGTTCCATTATCACAAGTAATTGATTTGAAGAGCTCTGGAAATCTGGAGCCATAATGTCGTTCCAAGCGATTAAGCGCTTTGCGAACACTTTGTTGAGATTTGTCTTTCATGAGTAAGATATGCTCAATTCTTGTTTGTCTTTCCGGTAGAGGCGATAAAGATATTGATTATGTTTACGAAAAATACGGCTGTGGAGAAAAGTTTAAATTAAATAATCCAGGCATTATAGATATATATGATATTAAAGAACATCTAAATAAAAGAGTAGATGTAATGGTAAAAGATGGATTGCTTGAAGAGGTAAAATCTTTCTATGATAAAAATATCAGAACTAACATTTGAAAATGCAAAGCTCACTTGCCAACTTCAAGAGATTGAAAAGAGTTTGGTTATGTCATCAGTTCCATCTCATAATCAAACACCTAGGAAAGCTGCTGTTCGTCCAAGTGTTGGAACGGTAATGAATCAATCACAATTTGCTAATCCATATCTTCAAAATGGATACCAAGATTGGTAATATGGTTGGTAAGGCGTTTGGCGATGGTAAAAGCTTAAAGTAAGATGTTTTATACAAAAGAAGAGGTGTTGAATTTGAAAAATATTATAGATAAAATAAAAAACAAGTTTTCTATAAAATCGAAG
>CALABM010000209.1 GCA_937885815.1 uncultured Verrucomicrobiales bacterium
ACTGCAACCCCCAACACTACACCCCCCAACACTGCTACTCCCGGTGCAGCCACCTCCGGCACTGCTACATCCAGCACAGTTACACCGCCCCTGCCGGGCACTCTTGCCGGAACTGTTGGCAACCTTGCTATTTCCGATATGAATTGCCCCTGCCTCGTTACCATCATCAGACAGGAACCGAGAACAGATGGCACTCACAATATCACCCTTAACTTCCAGCCCCGCCCGGGAGTAACCATTAACAGCATTAAGCTGAATAATAACCCCATCTCCCCCGGTGAGATTACCCTTCAACGAGTAAGTCCCAATACCCGTCCTCTTCGCTTGGACGTGACTTACGATAACGACAGGCAGTACACCAATACCATCAAGCTGATGCCCAGCGCCGAGTAACTCACCTTCCCATTTTCACAGGCCGGAGACAATCTTCGGCCTGTTTTTTATATCCAAAATCCACGCAGAAACGAGGAAACACCTGAATTAGCTTGCGATTCGCCCGGATGCGTGTATACTGGAACAAGAAAAAGTCTTCCACATGAAAACGCTCTCTATTCTTGCCCTTCTTACAGCGCCGCTGAGCTTGGCACAGCAGGCCGAACCTTCCGCGACTCCGGCACCGGCAGCTCAGCAGGCTACACCAGCGCTGGACAGCGTAAGCGACCCACAGCTCCGCCAGATGCTGTCTGAGGCCATCCGAGCCATGGCATCCGTAACAGAGCTGCTGGAAGGTGTGCAGGACCGCGCCACAGCTGATGCCGCAGCTGAGAGACTGAAGGTACGCATGGCGCTCCTGAGCGAGCTTGGTTACGGCCTGCAGTATATCCCCTACCCCCTCGTGCTGCAAGCCATGAGTGAAGCCGGCATCACGCAGGAGCGCACGGAAAGCACGCAGAAGAGATTGGAAGAAAACCGCTACTACAGTTCCACTGCGCTGGCTGAAGCCATGGGAGAACCGGCATACAAAGCCATGGAGCTGATAGTCCCCGCCCCGGAGCTTCTGGCCGCGCTGGAGCAGAGCTTACGCGCAGCTGCAGCACAGGTGCCGAATATCAGCGGCGGCCCCGGCTTCAGCAAAGATAGCGCATGGGTTCTCACGGCGGAGCACAACTTTGCGGATATTTCCGTGCTTCTGGAAAATGCCATCTCCGTGGCTGATTCTCAGGGCGAAAAACAGGAGGGCCAAATTGTCCATGATGAAAAGGGCCGCCTCTTCGTGCGCTACGAATACGTGATTTCCAATGACGGCAAAGCTTCCGTGGTGGAGCAGTGGTACATGATTGCCATGCCTGACAGCACGGAAGATGACGCCACCCCTGAAGAGACTGAGGAAGAATACGAGGAGGAATATACCGAGGAAGCTCCGGAAGACGAGCCGCAGGAAGAAGAATACGATGAGGAGGAATATGACGATGAAGAGTTTGACCCCTCACAAATGGAAATCACTGTAGAGGGTGCGGGCGGTATCGTTCAGGAACCCCAAAGCCCTGAATACAGCCCGGAGCAAAAAGCCGAAGCGCTGAGCATCTTCACCAAGGGCATGAGCGAGCTGGCTACAGTTCTCAGCGGAGTGACGGATACCGCCACGGCAGATGCCGCAGCCCAGCAGGTACTCAGCATCCGCGAGCGCCTGCAAGGCATTTCGGATGTAATGGAAACCATACCGGGTATGGATATCATTGAAGCGCTGGAGGCCGAAAGCACGGCCTCCCCTGCCATGCTGAACGCCTTGGAAGAGCGCATGGAGAACGAAGCCTTCTACGGCTCAGAGGCTTTGCGCCGCGCCCTTACGCAATAACTCGGTAGCCGTTCCCGGCACGAGCTCCCAGTAAAGCTCATCAGTGCTGCCAGCCCATCATCAGGAAGGGCTGGCGGCTCACGCATCGAGCCTCTCCACCGGAGGCGGGGGTGAACCATATTTCCCACTCAGAGCCATAATACTCTCCCCAATTACCGCTGCTCACCATGAGCGAGCCATCGCTGCTGATAACGCGGCACACGTCCCCGAGCTTCACCTCAGGCCGCCAGCGGTTCCCAAAGACAATAGGCTTATGAGTGGTGTACTCATGTACTCGCAGCTCAAAGGTACCGGCCTCATAATCTGCGGGTATTACAATCATCATATCATAAATACCCGCACTATCCTCCCAAAGGCAGAGGAACGGATGTTCAGGCGTGGGCGGTAGCAGAGCATCCAATTGCTCGCGTGTGGGATTCTCCGCCAGCGGGGCCAGCGCAGCATCCAACCGCTGCAGCTGTGCACGCACCACAGGGAGCTCGACCGAATTATCATTACCAAACGGAAAGCCCACCCTGTGCGCCACATACCAGCCATTCTGCAAGGGGTACTTCCAGAGTGCCGTCGGATAGTCTGCGTATGTTCTCTCCCCCTCAGCCGAATAAATTCTACGCTCGGCAAGGTAAGCGCGCAGCACATGAGCCTGCGGATCATTCTCGTGAGCGGGGTAAATAAGCGAGTCCGCAGCTAATACCGGGGAATTGAAACGAAGATTTGAGGCCTCAGCATACAGAGCACGCAGCATGTATTCCTGCAGCAGTTCAGGCGCCTCAGCGGAGAGCTTCTGAAGATTCGGCGCCACCACTTCATGAGCCCCGGCCAAGGCCTCAGTCTGCCGCGCTCGCTGCATATATTCATGCAGTTGCTCCGGAGATGCACTGGCGAGCTCCTGCTCAGTCAGAGCCGCAAATTCCTGCGCCGTTGCAGCAGAAAGCTCATACACGCGGGGAATTTCCGGCAGTTCCGGCCTCAGCGAGCGGAGCGCTTCCACCCGAGGCGGAATATCCATATTGCAGAAAAAGGTCATGTTTCGAGGCAGCACGAACTCCTTGTCCTCAGGCACAGTCAACCCCACGGCATAACAATCCGGTCCTCCACTTAACATCTGCAGAAAACTCGCAAAAGCCACCCCCACGGCCACCCCCGCAGCCAGTGCGCTTGATACCCAGCAGCCCAGCGCTCGCATCAGCTGCCGCTGCTTCAGCCTCCATACCGTCATGATGAGCAGCCACAGCGGCACGCACAGCCCAAGCAAGCAACCAAGCAAAAATAAAACCACGCCCGTTATCCCCAAAGCCGTCAGCCACCACGGGCTATCTCCCAAATACGAGGAAATCGCAGTGCATCCACAACCTATCAGAAACCCCAGAAGCAGTACACCAGCCGCCCCCAAGGGCAGCAGCCAGCTACTGTTCAGAAAAGCCTTCAGGGCGGATAAGCATCTCTTCCACATGGCTTCATTATAGTTCATTCTCGCCTCATACGCAAGCCCATAATGATACTGGCGCACGCGGCAAGCTTAGTTCCATCATATTGGGCCGAAAAGCAGAATTCCCTTGACAATAGCAAGTTAGGCGAGTAAACTTGCGGTGTTCCTGAGAGGGAAAAATGCAGGCCTTCATACGCCCAATAAACAGGATAAAACTGCCTAATTCATAGTCTCCATGAATACCGAACAAGAACAAATAAATCTTACGGAGCCCACCGCATGCTGGGTAAAGGTGCTGAACACCCTTCTCTCAGTCATGCTACTCGCATGGACGTTTATTTGTTTCCGGCTGAATGATGTTGATGCGGTTAAGCTGGTGGCTATTACCATTGCAGCAGTGCCCACCATCGCTTGCTGTGCTATGGCCCTGTATCTGTGGAAAGGCAAAAAATATCTGGTATTCCAAGGCCAAGCGCTGGTGATACATCGCGAGCTGCTGTGGTTCAAGCATACTCGCTGCGTGGTTCCGGGGCGTCATAGCCGGCTTATAATGCGACGAACAACAATCACGAGCCCCGATGAGAATGGGGGCGGGGCTGAAAAACTAGAGCTTTACATGACAGACGCTTACGGGCACAAACACCTCTTGCTTCAACATTCCCCCACTCAAAAGGAGAGAATCCTTGCTATTTGCGGTGAAATCACCCGTCAATTCCCCGGGATAAAGCTGATACAAGAATAGTTTAATGTAAGCGGCGCATATTTTTCTGCGGATTCGCTGGCGGCATGAGTTAATATAAGCAAAGGAGAAAAGAAAATGTCGTTAAGGTGGGGATGCTTAGTCTGGGGAGGAATAGCCCTCCTCCTGATTTCCGGGTGCCTCTGGCTGCTGTCATCGGTAGGAGAGGCGGAGCACATAGCCGAAACTCCGGTGGAGTATTGCACCTTGTCTCCAAGTGAGCAGGAAATGATACCGCCCTTCGCAGAGAAAATCTATTCAGCCGTATATGGTGATTGGCAGATTGGCGAATGGTGCTACTGCTTTGAGATTCAGCCCGTCAACGAAGACGCCCTGAAAAACTGGTGTAAGGAAGTGTGCGCGGGGAGAGACGCCATTCAACCGAGTGTCCGCCCATATCATCTCACCACACCTAGCTGGTGGCTGCTTTCCGCCAACGCTTCATTATTATGCGCTGTAGCCGGAGATCTGCAGCACCCCATGAGCTTTTCCGTTTGGTATGATGCCGCCCAAAATAAGGTTTGGTTGATGTACCACCGTTAATCCTCCCACACCATAATCAATACGTTATGACCACACGCCCGTTCCTTAGATTTCTTACCACCGCTGCCCTCTGCCTTACGGCGATGGGGCTAAGCTCCTGCGTTACCACAGTTCACCGCTATGTATGGAACCGCGCCAAAATAGTGGATGAAGCCTACTGGGTAGAAGATGAAGAAAACATAGAACTTTACCGCGTAGGCAATACGGTCTATGCCAAAGGTTTTATCGGTCCCGCTCGTGGCGGACAGACACTTGATGATATACCTGCCAAACTTCCGGCACTGCGCGGCGGAGCCACGGCGTGTTTTCATCCCATCAGGGAGCAAAGCCGCCCCGTTTACATAAAAGTAACGGATACTTATACAGAATTGCGTCAGGGGTTACAAGAGGGCCATGCTGAGACGCGAATGAAGATGGAGAACGGACACAGGGAGCAGCCCTCGGGGGAAGTTTTCTTGGTATCCTGGTTTTCACCGGAATCTAATCCTTGCCTCACGCAGTTACCCGTCGGTGCCGTTCGCCTGACAGAGAGAGGCTGGGCGGCCCATAGTAACATAGGGCGGTGGAGCGCCAATACCGCTCATACCGATGAGCACAAATACTATGCTTATCCGCTAGGCACTCTCATCGCTGTGGGGGTGGATGTGCCGCTGTCGCTTGCCGGCAATGCCCTCCTACTGGGCGGAGCAGTGGGCGGGGCTGTTGTTGCGCTTCCTTGCGCTGGTGTATACGCTATTTACGAATCCTGCACTCAGAAGGCCCCGGAGGCCGTGGAAAGACCAGCTACCACCACAGCAAACCAAAACAACTAAGTACTGAAAATCAATATACTAACCGCAACAAAGCCCCGTTTAGTTTAACATGTCAGGCACGAACCAAACTCAGCCTCCCCCTATCGAAGCAAGCCCAGCGCAGCTCCGTAACCGCTGGCCAGCACAGCGCAAGAAGATGGCGTGGATACTTGCGGGGGTACTACTGCTTGTATGGGTAACATTGATGGGCATACATGCGTATTTTTTCAGCTGGAGGTATTTCTCTGCGCCTTCTTTCCACGAAAGCTGGAGCGAGCAGCAACGCGCTGATTTGCTGGCGATGGATGAAGAATTGCGCCACAATACAAAGCTAGCAGCCGTGCCAGTATTTTACGAGGTGGAGAATATGGGGCATCCGCTGCTGCCTCTGTTGAATGATTGGCTGGGAGAGCGGAATGTAATATCAACAACACTAAACTACAGGGAGTTTGTCGCGCCGGCTCGGCAAGCTTTACACGAAGCCATACGCACGGGAAGAGGTGATATTTTTACCCGCAAGGGTGAACCACTGGCGGCTTGGGCGCTGAGGCTGCAAAAGCCGGCTTTATTCCTCCAGCTGGTGAAACGCGGTGCAGATGTAAACCGCGAGTATGAGACAATCATTCCCTTGGGAACATGCACCACCCGCACTCTGACTATCGACGCGCTCGCAGCCGAGTATATCACGGAGCGTACGCAAGAGGAACAGCGGCGCCTGCTCCATGACATGCAAGCCTACAAACCGGAGCTGGGGCAGCCGCACTTGGACGCGAGCGTATGCCAAGCCATCTGCCTAGCTGTGTTGGATGATTACCCTGAAGCCGCTCAGTGGGCCCTGCACCATGGTTACACACCTTCCCCGCAATCTCGGCATCAGATATGCTGCCTCCTTTGCTTGGAAAATGAACAGGAGACTCTCCGTGAACTGCTTAAGGAGCCTTCGATGAGGGAGGAAATCATCTATCCGGGGCAAGCTAATACCACCTTGCAGTTCTTGTTAATGGTGGGGAAAATATCCATGGGTGACAAGCTGGAGCTGGCGCGCATTCTGCTGGAAGCCGGCACAAATCCCAATCTTCTGCCGCCTCCGGGGGAGGACAGTTGTCAGAAATCAGCGCTCCTCCTTGCTCTGGAGCTTTATATGAACTGCCCACAAACAGAACAGGCAGAAGCCGGCGCCCTCGTCCGCCTGTTACGCCAACACGATGCTCATCTATTCCCCGGTGAAGAACTGTCAGAAAGCCTCACGGAGCAAGAGCGCACAACTCTCATGGAGCTTTTATCTGCAACTGAACAAAACACACCATGAAGACTGCAACTAAAAGAATCATAAGCATTTACTTGTGGCTGCATCTGGTCCTGATGCTTGCAAAATCACTCTTCATCTGGCTTCCTGTTTTCTTCATTTTGTACGGCGGCATACAGGCGATTGTACTGCTCACCATGCTGAACAAGAAGCCGGGCGATGCCATGTCCGTTACCAGGCGGAGGGTAATCTATGTGCTGACCGCCATGGAAGTTGCGTATACCATAGAGCTGTTGGTTATGGGAGATTATCTTTTCCATGATGTGTTGGGGATAGGGGTACTGCCTTGGAATTGTTTGAAGGGGACGATTTTCACCAACCCCGAGTTCTTTCACGTCATGCCCGGCATGTCGCTGACTGTTCTTTATCTTGCTCTGGCGGCCATATGGTTTATTATTTACACCATCCGTAGATTAACAAGGAGTAAGTAAGAGATAACGCCACCGGCGGCACCCGCCCTTCCCCACAACAAAAACGAGTTAACACAAACAGAAAAGACTTCATATTACGATGGACAACAAATCAAAAAACTCGGCTTTTTCCTTTTACATTCTCGTCATCATAGGCCTGCTTAACGTTGCTTTGCTGGGAATGTGGATATACTGCCTCGCTACCCTGAAGGAGGATATTCAGCATAGCAACTCGCCTATGGTAGGAGGGGCTGCCTTCCTGAATGTGGCTTTCATTTTTGTGGCGGCTTGGCTTAGTTATGCTTTTTTAGGCGCCGCAGCCGCCCTCAAAAGAAAATCCGAGGGGCGCGCCCCCATTCGTTGGGGAGCTCGGGCATTTTGGTTTGCGGTAATTATGAGTATCCTTTCCTCGCTGTGCTACATACTGCAACCAAAACCGCAGCCGGAATACGTGGGCTACATAACAAAAAAACATTAACAATTAATACATAAGATTTTGATTTTTTTTGCTACACATTCACACTGAAATGTGTTAACCTACGAAAGGAGAAACGAAGATGTCACTAAAAGATAGATTTCTGGATTTGTCTGCCCATAACTGGCTCCATATCGCGGCGGCCGTGTGTATTGGCATACTACTGTATCAAAACCACCAGCAGAAATTGCTCATAGAACAACAGGCTGCAAACGGTAGAGAGCTCTCAGCTCGTGTCATAAGAGACACAGGAGCGGCTGTCGGCTTGTTCCTACATGAAACACTCCTTCATCCGTACCAGCTTAAACAAGGTGAGTGTACATGCGGGTTTGGCTCCAAGAATGCCCCACGCCCCGGGTATCAGCAGTCCACGTTCATGAGGTATTCGTATGCTTTGCCGGAAGAAGTAGGGCATGAATTACTCAGCAGGGAAACGCAATTCCGTGACAAACTGGCGGAGGATTTGTTTCAGTTTCGAAGCGTTCAACCGGAATGGCACTTCAGCTTGCGCGAAGGTATACACCCGGAGTTCCTAGACACCCCACCCGGCATAAATTCCTGTGCGAATAATCCATTACCGCCCGGCTACAAATGGTATACGGCGGAAATAGAATTTTCATTTCCGGAGTTCCCTGTTACCGACTGATAGAAAGATAACTTTATGTCCCTGCCCCCCTTCCCCAGAATCCTTGCCACTATAGCCCTCTGCCTTGCAGCGATGGGATTGAGCTCGTGTTCCTGTGTTTTGCAGACTCATCAGATGGCGCTCGATATGGCAAAGGAGTATGATGCCATTGTTGTTCTCCATGACGCTGTGTACCAAGCAGGAAATCGCTTTTATGTGCAAGGGGTGCAGACCAAAGTGCGCCGTAGTGGACGCTCACCTTTTCTATCCACGTCGGTTCTGTCAGAATTAAGCACCCACCCGGAACGTACCGGAGAATACACGATTCTGCCGGATGCTGAGCGCAAGATAGTGTATTGCGAATTCCGCCTGAAATATGGCAAAAGACCGTTTGCTGCAGATTCATATGCTAGACTAGACGACAATAATTTACCTAGGAATGAAGCCCCCACTTGGATAGGTGGCGGAGATCAGAAAGCCAAAGGATGGATGCCCGCTCGCAACAGCAGAGGAGAAATCGTTGCATGGTATGCACCCGAGATTGATTGTTGGCATCTGCGGCGATACGATGAACGATGGCTGAATGCTTTGCCAGCAGGAGCTCGACCAATTCGCCTGACAGCTGAGGAGATTGCTAATCACCCCGTGTTGAAAGGAGAATCCGGGGTTCCAAGGATTCTGCTCCGCGAGCGTGGTGAGGCGCGGGTGAATACCGGTCGCGCCTTGTTTGCCTATCCGCTGGCCGGAATATGCTGGGTGGTGCCGGATGCGCCTGTCACAGTGGCCTCTCACATTCTGGATTTACCCATATGGGTACTGGACTGGATTCTTTGAGTTAGCCGCCCCCCTACCGCCTCTGTTGGCACTAGACACATCTGTATGAAAACAATCAATCAGCCACTCCAAACCACAGAAGGAAAGCAAGATACGATGAGAAAACTACTATTCATTACAGTCTTTCTAATCATCTGCGAAATGATTACAGAAATAGCTTTGCGGTACCCGTGTAATCATGGCAACAATTTCTATATTCATGCGGTTGTCCTGACTTGTTCTCTTTTGTTGTCTTTGATAAACATAAAAAAGAACATAGGTGTGATTAGTATGGCTTTCATTGGCTTGTTGCTCGTACTGACGGTGAACTATTATAATGTTGGAATTGACTACGATACTTGGATAGAAAGAGGTATGCCTGAATGGGGAGAACTCTCAACGTGTGTGAATTGCAAGATTAAATGCGACACAGATTTTTTTGCATTTTTCATTGCGGATTCGGCGGCGAGATGAGTTAATATAAGTGTTTAAGGAGAGATTATAACATGTCGCTAAAACAGATAGAGAACGAAAAAACAGTCCGTTCGAATGACGGTCATGGCTTTTTGAAGCAGGCTGCTGCTCTGTTGCTTGCTCTTGCTGCTCTGGTATGCATTTGCATTGCCGGTACTATGTATTCTGATATTGCTCAGAGCCTGAGCAGCGAGCCCGTATATGAAGTTGCGCCTGAGCAGGTGAATCCGGAGCTGGAAGGTAAGCTGGTCAAGATGAGGATTACCGAGTTAGTTGCCGAGGGAGGACCGCTTACGGATGAAACTTTCGGGCTGAGCAGGGAGAACGCCATAGCTCTGTATCGTTTTTATCGGCCACAAAGCCGGGGACGAATAAACATAAACTACCATGCATTGCATGGTATTCAGGAATCATGGATTCTCGCTCCACAAGTGAAAGCTGGAGCCTACTCACTAAAGGTTCGGGAGGGCTTCTGGGAAGATTTAGGACTTCACTACATCAATCCTGATGAGTTGACTCTCCCGGGGGAGTGGGAGAATCTCGTGGTAGCCCGCACTGAGCATGATATTATTCTCCGCACTGATGATACATCCAACCTGTCAGCCCCTAAGGCTGTTTTCAAATACTCTTGGATTCCATCACCTTGGCGTGGTGTTCGTCATGCCGTTGGCCGCCAGTATGGCAACGTGCTAGACCTAACAGGTGAGGGCTGCGGGCTCATTCGCGGAGAGGAGCAGTACCAACAATGGTCTCGGAAGCGTCCTGCAATAGGGCTGCTGCTGATGCCGTTCTGGGAATACTGTTTCTACATTCTTTGCTTACAGGGGGCGATAACACTGTGCCTGCTTCCGGGCGTGCTGATGTTGCAGAAACGGGGATGGTTGAGGGCAACCTGTGTTTCCATACTTTTGGGAATCTTGCTCAGCGCATTGGTGGCTTGTGCGTTTTTGCTTCTCCCCTACTCGGAGCATAATGGACTGACTTGGATATATACCTTGGTTCCCGGTTTGATTGCCCTTGTTCTGCTCTGCCCCACGTGCCGGAAACGAGGTTAACACCTCAGCCATCTGCCTTAATATAGATGAAGATTACATTCACCACCATGAACATTTGCTCCAAAATCCTCCTGATAGCCAGCCTGTTTAGCACTCCCATTCTCACGGCTTTGCCGGCTCCTTCCGGCATGATTGCCTCTACCGGGTCTGTTACTATTGACCAACAGCTGGGAGATCTCGTTGCCCGGGATTTTATTTCCCTTTCCGCAGATGGCCTCACTCTCACCATTATACGCCTCTCCCCCTCTGGCAACAGCACCCACAGCTTCCGCACCGATATACCCCGTCACTTCTGCATTGGCAGACACACCTTCATCTTTATAACCGATGAGAAGGGCAATATCACTCGTATCATGCGACACAGCTCCGGCAGTACCCCCGATGGTTTTGTAATCTATCCCAAGCCGGGCGTGCTACCTACGGATGTTTTCGAACTCTGAGAATGAGTCCCGTCCTCCGAACATCGCTTGCAAGTGGCTTTTTATCCCCTTGCAAGCGATGTTTCATTTTAGGTTGCCACTCGCGGAAAAATGCGCCTTAAACACCTGATTCTGTGTATTTTGCCAGTTCGAAACATCTTTGCTTGCCACAGAGCTGCTATCACCATAAAACCGCCTAAGCTCACATAATCAACAGATTGTAGATTCGAAGCATCTTTAGTGACCCTAACATGAATTCGCGCTTAGGAAAACGGGCTTAGGCATGCTTAGGCTTTTTGGCCTTTTGGAGCCGTTTTGCGCCCGGTGGGGCGGTGGCGGGGCTTGCGAGCGTGCAATGCCTAAGCGGGCGTAGGTGTTGAAAAACAAGGTAAAGCAAAAACCGAACCAGATTGATTTCTGATTCGGTTTCTAGGTTTGAGTGGAGCATAGTGGATTAGAACCACCACCCTATTGCAAGCAATCAGAATATAGCATTGAGATGAGGCTGTAGATGCTCGGATGCGGCTTTTTTGTAAGTGTAAGTTGTTGAAAATAAATGCAGAAAAAGCAAAGAAAAAGTAAAAAAAAGCTAGACATTGGTTGCGCATGTGCTATACTTTACAACGAGATAAAGCCTTAACGCTAAACGTATTAAATAATGCACAACAAGCTCCACATAACGCGCTACAACAAGACCCGCAACTGGGCCATCTGGGCGAATGAGGAACTGCTGGCAGTAACAGTATACAGAAAAGGCGCACAGGCCGTTCTCGACTACATTCACACATTAACCCAAAACACAATAAATACTATGTCCAAGACTAAGACAACCGCCGCCGCTACCACCGCCACCAACAACGCCGATTTCGACCCGACCATCATCAAGGCCGTCAACGGCGAGGGCAAGACCATCCGCATCAAGTTCGACCCGCTGGGCGTAAGCGTCTGCCACAACCTGAAAGGTACGGCGAAATCACCGGGCTGTGCTTCCACTTCACACGAGAAGCCAACGACCC
>CALABM010000210.1 GCA_937885815.1 uncultured Verrucomicrobiales bacterium
CCTGCTCCTGCCGTGTCAATCCTATGTTTATCCTGCGCGCCTTTGAAAAGGGTGCTGACGGTGTGATCCTGTGTGGCTGCCACCCCGGTGACTGCCACTACACCACCGGCAACTACTACGCACGCCGCCGTATGACCATGCTGTTCTCCATGCTGGACTTCCTGGGCGTTGAGAAGGGACGCACCCGCGTTGAGTGGGTATCCGCAGCAGATATTGATTGACAAGCTGATTTCTATAGTGTGCAAAATGCTACTAGTTGTGCAAATTGTGTATTTCCAGTTGGTTAGGAGAGTGTGTTTGCGGTGGAGTATTTTCTTTGCATTGATGGAGAATAGGGAATAATGCATGCTGTATGGCATGGCAATACGCATGAAGGAATGGGGTATGCTCCGAGCGCCGTCTTCCTCTGTACAAATCCCGGTGCAGGGGATAATGGGCTGGGGCGAAGTGGCGCAGTCTATTGGTGGCGGTATATCAACCGTGATTCTAGGGAGCGCTGAACTGACTAAGGAAAAGGAGCAGGTGACTGCTACTGGTGAACTGGCTGATTTTTCTAGGCAGCTTTATGAAATCGCAGATGATGTGAGAACTCGTCTTTCCGGGCATGGTGCTCAGGATTGGGAATATGCTTGGGAGCAGATGAGTGCGCCGCGATTCGCTGAGGCTGTGGCTCAGCTGCCGCCGAACGCTCGCCGTGCCGGTCGACACCTGGCAGAGGATTTTAGCCATCGGGCTGCTCTGCAGGCTTTTCGTGATAGAGAGGTGCAGCAGCTTGATAAGGCCAGAGCTAATTGGCAGCAGAGAGTGGATGCCGCTGTGCAGGCGGGAGACGCCACTTCCGCTGAGCGCTGGCTGCAGAGTGGCGCCGGTGTTTTTCTTCCTCAGGCACAGCTGGAGCAAGAGAGCCGCAAGGTGCGTAGCCGCGCCGACACGAGCCGTTGGCTGAGAGGGCTGGAAGAATGCCCCTTGAAAATGCTGGCTGAACTGGCAGATGCAAGTGGTGATTCACTACCGCTGGAGGATGAAGATAAACGCCGCTTGCAGTCCGCTGCGCTGCGTTCGCGGCAGGCGGCTCGCTCAGCCCTTGTTCAACGTATGGAAGCCCAGCTTGAAGCCGGTGAGGCTTATGATGAAGCTGAGCTAGAGCTGGCTAGGCGTGCGGACATTCTTAGTGAACGTCAGCTGGCAGATGCTCGGCGCAGTCCTCGTTCTCTCACGCAGAATGAACTGTGCGTATGGAACCGACGGGTGGATGAAACCCCGGCTGACAGCCCGGAACGAGAAGGTTTGCAGATGGATATCCTGACGGCGCCTGTTCTCTCATCCCAACGACAGAAGCTTTTGAAGCGCTTTGCATTAAGCAGCCGCGTGGAGGAAGCTGATAGGCTCGCACTGTCCCGTGGCTTGTGGCAAATGTACAGCAATGGGCAGTTTGGTTGCCCCGGGGATGAGCTGGCCCTGCAGAGACTGGAACAGCTGCAGGGAGCTGGCTTGCCACTGTTGGCAGAGAGCGGGCCGGAGGCCGCCGCTTGCTGGATGGAACAGGTAAACGGTGGCGGTGTTCACTGGGTGTGTTTTTCTGGAAAATAATAAATAATGCTTTATGACAATGTTGAATAATACTCTTTCGGAAGGGGAAGAAACTAGGGAGCCGGAACTCCGGCAGATGGCAACGACTGCTGCCGGAGATACGCCGGCTGAAACAATGATTGCACAAAGTGAGGAGGCTCCCGTTGAGCCCGGTAATGCCGTATCCTCAGCTATGGGCGATGCTCCTAGAAGTGAGCCTACGCATGAAACTGAGGCACAGCAGCGCTATTGGCAATCCGTGCTGACGGGGAATGCTGATACTGTGCCGATGGACGTCCGCGAACGCTCCGGCTCGAATGATGCATCGTTAAGCCCGGAGCAGCGGGAGTATAATCTTTTTTCGGCTATTAACCGCTCATGGGTGGCTGACCACAGAGAGCATTCGCGGGAGGAAATCTCTGCAAACTGGCATCGCTACCGCTCTCAGCTAGCTTCCGAACTAGCTGTGGCTAATGATGAAAGGGAGGTCTTTATGGCTCTCTCTGCCCGTGAAGCTGAAGCTCCCCAGCGCGAGATGGGGCGGCGTGTCTATGAACTCGCATACAAGGCTGCTTTGCATGGTGAAGAAAGTTATGACTTGCGCCCGATTGTCTCTCACCTGAGTCTGGCGGAACAAGGACTGGCTGAACGCGTGGCCATGAAGGCTTTTGATGAAGGTGAGGAGGCTCGCAACCGCTGGCTGCCGCTTGCCATGGAGTTAACCGGTGCCATGGATGTGTTTGCCGCTGTGGAGGAGGAAGCTTTTTCTGCTCCGCGTGTGTTCAGGAATGCTCCTGCCCTGTGCAGGGCGGTGGATGCACTGGTGGATATGGCTCCTGAGGATAGGCAGACGGTGGCGTATTTGGCGTTGCATCATAGCCGACAGGCTCAGCGTGAGCGCTGTGAGACGCCTGCTGAACAGGGGCTACTTTCTCGTGGTATACGTGCGGTACGCCGAGGCTCTACCTCGCTGGGGATTGGGGCTTTGCAGGCGCTGAATCACACCGGAATTGCCACATTGGATAATCTGGGCTCTAAGCTAGGAGGCGAATGGGGCGAGGATATGCAAAGCAGTTCGCGCGCTTGGGACCGCCGTATGCGTGTGCTCAATGATGTGCGGCATTTGGCGCAGCAGGAGGTGGTTCCACTCACCATGCCGGGTGCTGGTGTGGCGGAAGAGATGTTTATCGAAGGCGCTCAGGCGATTCCGGCTGCTGTTCTTTCCTGCTGTGGTGGTGCCGGGTTCGGTGCTCTTTCGTTTGCCGGGATGGGCGAGTCCGTTGCTGAGGCGAGGCGACGAGCTCCGGAAGGTCCCCAGCAGTTGCAGCTGGCTGCCGGAGTGATAGGCGGTGTAGTGCAGGGTGGTATATATATGGGGTTGAACCGCATCGGCGGAAAAATGTTCGAGCGCTCCCTTTCCAATTTTATGCGGGCACGAGGAAGCGGGGTGATGGGGTATTCTCTGGAAGCCTTGCGGACAGCTGGTGCATTTACTGCTGATGGAGTGAAGCTGATGCTGGCCGGTAAAGCTGCCCAGACTGCTGATTTAGGTGCGCATGAGCTTGCTGCTCAGGTGTCATCCACGGCCTCGAACATCAACTGGCAGGCCTTCGGGGATAATATCACGGATATTGAGGTGAACCTTCGAGAGGCTGCCGCCACGCTGCCCTTCCTGCTTATCGGCGCTGGGCATCTGAGCTTGCACCATTTTCGCTCAGCAGATAGTGTGCTGGGCAGTGGTAGGCGTCTGCTGGAGTGGAAAATACCTGCTGAAAAGGTGGAGTCCATATTATCTGAAGCGGATGTTCACCGCCGCAATGAGTTGCTGCGCGGGGCATTACGAGAGAGCGAACTTTGGTCCTCGCGCCGTTATTCCTTTGATATTATGCGAGCCATGCAACTTCTGAATACTGATGGCAACCCGGTGTTCCGCCATTGGAAGGATGTGGCAGAGTTCTTGCAACTCTCCTCGGATTTTGCCGGTTCGGAAACGATGTCTCCGCAGCCTGCTCCGGTATCTGAGCGTGCTCATCGTGGGCTGATGACCCGTGATAGCTGGGAGCAGAGGGCTCAACTAAATTACGCGGAGCAGGATCTCACTGTTATTCGTAGGGAGAACGGCCGCAATAGGCGCGGGCTCATGAATGGCCGCGGGCGTTACCGTGAGTCATATATGTTCTCATATGAGAATATGGCGCAGAAGTTCAGTTTCCTTCACAATACCGGTATTTATGCACCTCAGGCAGAGAGGATGCGGCAGGCTATACTGAACAGATACTCGGAAGAGTTGCGCCGCTGTTCGTACCGCCTCCTGCTGCAACTTTACAGTCAGGATGCAATGACGCAGGAGAGCGGTGTTCCCATTGAAGACGTGGAGAAGGATGGTGAGGAGACTCGCAGGCGTTATCTTGGCATGGCCGCCGGTACTATTCTTGATATAGCAGGTGGCAAACCTCACAATGAGGCATATGATGCACTTGCCGCGGAAATGGGCTCCATGTTAGCGGACTTCCGTGAGGGCAGACGCGGCTTGCCGGGGCTGACGGCTCAGTGGCTGCAGTGCACCCCGGAGCGCTTCGTGAATGATATCACCTCGCTCTGCCTTACCTATGATAATAAGCGTATGGACGCCTACCCGGATATGCGCAACATATACCGTTTGTTGCACCGCACGCGAGTGTGTGCTGCCGTGCTGCGTGATTTCCTCCCCATGTCAGAGCAGTTCCAGACGGAGTTGAGCAATGGTAAAACGCCGCAACAGGCTTTTGCCGCTTTTCTGGAAAATGAGCTGGGGCTTGATACTCTCCTTCCGGAGAATCAGCAGCCCCTCACTCTTTCTGTACAGCGCAGGGCTTACGAGGAAAATAACGCCCGCCGGGTGCAGTTGTACATGGATATGACTGGCCGCAGCATTGAGAGTGTGGAGGGGGATGATGGGAATACATATTATAGGCTCATGAAGCCTGATGGCCATTATACATCTTGGTATCCGGAGGAGCGGCAGCTTCATAATGCCGTGGCTTCGTATGGCGATATGATGTTTATGCCTCTCGGCACGCGGGCAGATGCCCTGTTTATGCAGAAGTATGATAACCCGGATGCCATACTTTCTCTTCCTTCAGCTGAGGCGATGGTGTATTCCGGTTATGATCAGCTCTGTGCGATTGCTCTTCAGGAGCTTGCCTATTCTTGGCTGCAGGATGCCTCCACTCTTCAGCCCGGTATGTTCCGCTCATATAAGCTGAGTTTGGGGCGTTCGCTCAATCGCCGATCTCTCGAACGCCCAGTCATTTTCCATAACCCCAGTAGCTTGGAATATGGCGCGGATCATTACTGCACCATGACTCCCCTAGGGCTCGCGCTGGCTCGCTTTAGCATTTATTGGGCTCGGCAGTTGAATTCCGGAATTGTCAGCGCGGAACACGTTGAGAATTATCTGAATAATGTGTTTGGCGATAGTCTTTACGCTCCGGATTCTGATTTGCCTTCAGGAGTGCTGGCGGAAATGCCTAATCGTATCAATCTTCCTCTGAAGAAAGCTTTTCCGGGAGAGGCGTATGGCGTTAACGTAGAGATGGCGGAAAAAATGGGCCGCTACACTCTGCTGTATTTTCTGGCTCATCAGGACCGAATGTCGGTGCCATCATCCTTCAGAACTTGGTATGGCGGAGCAGCTTTCAGTCCTGAATTTCAGAAGCAGGAAACCTCTCCCATAACTGAAGATAGTAGTCATGAGTTTGATGTGAGAGATAGGGAGACGAATGCCTTAAAATGGATTAATAGCCAAGTTTCCATTCGTATGCAGGAGCTGATGCCTCATGTGCGTTATTATCGAGAGGAATTACGGCCAGAGATAAGTGATGACCTCATAGCCCGCCTGATGCCGGCTGCTTTTTCCATGGATGAAGGCTTGCGGGCTGAGCAGGCATGGGGACACTTTTTCAGCGGAGATGCCATTTTCCGTGCTGTGGATGCAGGGTATTGGAATTTGCTGAAGTATCCGCTGGATGGGTGGCAGGTTTATAGTCCGGTGCACAGAACTGCTCTGGAAGAATATATGCAGACGTTTTGCGAGGAGCACGCTCATCTTCTGGATGGCGTGGAAGGCCTACCGGAGAATCCGGTTCTTGCCGCAATTAGTAACCTGAATGACGTGCTTCAGGAGCACCCTGAGTTGCACCGTTACAGTTCACGGCGCAATAGTGAAGGCCTAGTGAATACGCTTGTTTACAAGGAACCACGGCGTCAGACAGAGTATGCGATGGTGTACTTAGGTAATCACGAGGAAAATGAAGGTATTCGTTCGGATTATGGTGTGCAATCCGTGTTGATGCCGGATATACTGCTAAAATCTCCCCGCGTTCATTATGCGGTGATGACCCTGGATTTGCTGCGTGCTTATCCTGGGAGGCTGCCGTACAGTGAGGATGGCGTGGTGTGGTGGCAGGGGCAGAGATATGGTGGTAACCAGCTACCTCCTCAGGGCTTGGAGAAGTGGCAGCCACGTGAATGCTTGAGGGGACTACGAAATGTTCTCTGGAGTGTGATTCGGGATAATGTGAGGAGCAGTGAAACATACACCACTATGGCGGGGCAGCAGCTACCACTGCTCTTTGCTGAGGAGTTGGAATGCAATGCACTGAGCAGAATTACCGTATATGAATCCCCGGCGTATGCTACGCGTACATCTTACCGCCTGATGCCCGGCATGATAGAGAGTGCTTCAGAATATACTCGCCTGCCATATGTGGTGGGAGTGCGTTACGGAGTGCATATGGGGACAAACTCCTTTAGTGAGGAAAAAGTGTCGGAAGAGGCCCTGGTGCCTTTACATGGTTTTATTCGTCGTGGCTATTTATTACCGACGGGTTTTAAAAAGGATAGGTTAGAGTACAGGCGGCGGATTGTGCGTGATAATCTGGCGCAGGTGTTCGAGGCAGCGGATATCGGTGCATGTTACATGTCCGATTTAGCGTATCAGCGCGTTTATATGCCTGAGTTGCTGTTGCGGCTGTATGAAGATACCGGCTTTTCTGGACGTTTGGAGGGAATGACGATGGATGAGTTGAATGTTGGGGGGCTCCGGGCTCTGCGGTTGGCATCTGATATGATTTCCTGTATAGCAGCGCCGGAGTTACTGGCCGCTGATGGGCAGGGAGCGGCTCTTGCTCGCTTGAAAGAGACTTCTGACATGTTACGGGAAAATCCTGTATATTTGGATGAACTGACAGAAGCCTTGGTGACGGGGAATGAGCCTCCTGCTCCTGTAACAGCGCCTATAGCCCCTGAAGAAAATAGCACACAGGAGGAGACTGACGAGCTACACTGGATGAAACAATATACGGATGAATGGCGCCGTGAGCTTGTTGAAGGTGTTCAGGCAGCTGCCGCTAGATATGATGAAATGATTTCGCAGCCCGGTTGGGCTGAGCAAGAGGCTGCTCGTAAAAAGAGAAGGCAGGAGCGTATTCGTGCGAATGCTCCCTTTATCGAGAAATATTTCCCACCTTCGCTCAGAGGACTCAAACTTTCGACTGACTCGCAGCAGACTGACTCTCAATCATGATTCCGCAACTGATGAAAACTACCCTCCGAGGGCGCCTAGATGATCCCTTATGGAGACTGAATAATCTTTACTGGATTGAAAACAAGCGAGGGGGATTGCAGCGCTTTCGTATGAATGCGGCTCAAAGCCGTCTTCACCGGAACTTGTGGTTCCGGAATGTAGTGCTGAAGGCGCGCCAGCTGGGCATATCCACTTATGTGGCACTCTATATGTTGGATTCATGCTTGTTCACGCCGAACTTTCATGCAGGTATTATAGATAAAACACTGCCGGATGCAGAGCAGAAGCTGGAGAAGCTGCGCTTTGCTTGGGAGCACCTTGATTACTTGCCACCGCATGCGGATGAGCGTGAGCGGGCTCTGGCTTATCTGGGCTCACTGGTGAAGCAGTTTAGCGGCTCTTGTAAGCGCCAAGAGTGGCACCCTCAGGTGGATGCTCGTACGCGCCTGGGATTCGTGAATGGAAGTGATATTCGTCTGGGAACCACACTGCGTGGCGGCACTCTGCAACTGCTGCATGTTTCAGAGCTGGCGCATGTCTCCGTGCATGCTCCGTGGCGCGCGCGTGAGATTCGTACCGGCGCCATCAATACCGTGCCGGCGGAAGGGCGAATTATTCTGGAAAGCACGCATGAGGGCGGGCGTTTCGGGGTAAACTATGAGCTTACCTCGCAAGCCATGCAGAATGTTCCCGGAGCGGCATTATCCCCGCTGGATTTTCGCTTCTTCTTTTTCAGCTGGTTTGATAACCCTGATTATGCGCTCAGTAGCGGTAGCTGCTGGTCGGACCCGCTGGCAGAGTACTTCGAAAAACTTGAGCAGGATTACGGCCTCAACTTGTCACGCGAGCAGAAAATTTGGTACGCTCGTATGGCGAGAACTATGGGCTCTGCCATGCGCCAAGAGTACCCCAGCACTCCGGAGGAAGCATTTTCCACAGGCAATGAGGGCGCTATATACGGGGCGTGTTTAATGCGGTTGCGAGAGCAGGGGCAAATTGGTATTCCCTTTGAATATCGTCCGGAAGAAGCTCTGTATACTGCGTGGGATTTGGGGCTAAGTGATCACACGGCCATATGGCTTGTGCAGTATTACGGCGGGAATGTGTACTGGCTGAATCACTATGCAGCCAACCAGCTGCCGCTGGAGCATTATGCTGCTCACATTCACGCTTGGCAGAAGCGGTATGGCCCCATCAGTGCTCATTTTCTACCGCATGATGCCGCCCATCGTGACCCCCATGGGCATTCCTATGTGGAGAGTCTAGCGCGCTGTGGTATTCATTCTGTGCGTGTGGTGCCGCGTACGCCGGACGTGTGGCGTGGTATTAATGCTTTGCGCAAGCTTTTGGAGCACAGTTGGTTTCATCCGGATACCCTGTCTCAGCGGATGAATCCCGCCGGAGAGCCGGAGCCCTCAGGGGTAACTTGCTTGGAGATGTACCGTACCGCGGCGGAGGGCAGTGGTGGAACTTGCCGCGAGGCTCCGGTGCATGATGCGGCATCCCATTCAGCGGATGCCGCGCGCATGTTCGCTGAAGCATATGAGCATGGTATGCTAGCCCCTCTCCGCGTTTCCTCCGGTAACCGCCTTGCAAGGATGAGGTAGGCCGCAGCATAAAGCCGGCGTCCTCAGGTGGACGCCGGCTTTGGGAATTTTACCTGTGTGGTTGATTATTCTACACGCCTGAGGTTGGGCACAGCCGAGCGGCGTAGGGTATCATTTACTGCTTCCGCAGTGGCGCGATCCAGATAGATAGTATAAGGCGCTTTATTGATGGCAATCTCCACGATGCCGTTCGGAGTGGGCTCATCCAGCAGGTTGGCGAACTCAGCAAAGTTGTGCGGTATACGGCCGTTTACCTTCTCCACAACGCAGAATCCCTGAGTATCATAACCGAGTGTGGCAGGGGTGGGGATGATGAGAGTGAGGGCTGTCAGCTCCTTGTAACCCTGCTCGCTGAGCTCTTTTTCTGCGTCCTGAGCTCTGAGAAACTCCGTAGGCAGAGTGCCCCGTGCCTGGGATTTGAGCGCTTGCAGGTAAGTGTTTGTCAGCGGCTGGAACACCAGCCCGCCCCACACGATGTATCGCGGTGCGGTGTCGGGGTCTTCTTCGGGGATGAGGGTGTTATCTCTTGCCGTGGTGTTCAGCGGGACGGTAATTTCCTGAGATTCACCGCCTCTGCTGATAGTCAGGCGGATGTTGTCTCCGATGGGGCGCAGGTATCTGCTGGCAGCGCTGATGTGCGTCATGCCGTAGATGGGCAGGTCACAGCGGCCTAAATCATCCACGTTCATGCCTTCAAGGGCAGTGATGACGTCCCCCACCTGCAGGCCTGCCTCAGCAGCGGCGCTGGCGGGCTCCACTTCGCTGATGTAGACGCCGGTCTCGTTATCCTGCAGCTTCAGGTATCTACGGAAAGCTGGGTCATTCAGTGCGGCCAGCCTGATACCCAGCACCGGGGCTCCTGTGGGGGTGTCCGGATGGCGGTTCAGGAATCTGCGCAGTATCTCAGCGTTAATGATGCTGAGATTGCGCCCGGCGGACTCGTAACCTGCGCTCATGCCGGCGAGTTTTCCATCGCGCATGATGGGGGCGCCGTGAGTGAAACCCTCCGGCACAGCGGTGTCTGCCTGCAGGATGAGGCGGGGCATGCTATCGCTTACGCCTCCGGTCTGAGCTTTAAGCGGCACGCGGTGGGATTCACTGCCATTCAGAGTGCACCAGAGTTCGGCCGTGTTGTTTTTTTGCAGAGGTTCTCCGAGCTGGCAGGCTGTACGTGTATCAAAGATGGAGGCATCCGCTTCATTTGCTACAGTAAGCAGGCCAAGGCCGAGGTCGTAATCATAACTGACAATGCGGGCCGGGACTGTCCGTGTGCCGTCCGGCAGGCTCAGTTCGGCGTAAGTGGTGTTCGTTAGCGCCTTGCCGTATGTCAGCACTAGCCCGTTCCCCAAGTAGGTGCCGCAGAGCCTAGCCTGAGCAGGTGCCTGCTTTTCCCATGGAGTAAGGCGGTTGAAGGCTTGGCGGGTGACTTGCACGGTGAGCAGGGCGCTTTCCTCACTCGCTGCTTCATCCTGCTGGTCAGCAGGTGCCGGCGTGGTAGACTCCGGCGCGGCCGGTGTGGGGGTGGCCTGTTCTTCCGTGGTGGAGGAGGCATCCGCCGGTTCTGCGGGCTGCTGGGTTTCCTGCGTCTGCTGCAAATTACGCGGGCGAGCCGTGCGGGGGGTAGGCTTGCAGGCGCTCAGGCCAAGAGCTGCCAGTGCGAGAATGGTAATGGTTTTGAACATATGTCGTGTCAAAAGGCTGATTATTTCAGGCATGCGGGGGCGGGTACGCCGTATGTGGCGTGGATGCGGGCATTAGCAGCATCGATGATAGCATTATCAATCACCAGCGGACGTGCGGCATCCGCAAACTCGATAACAGTGAAGGGCGGGCGGTTCCCGTCCTCCGGGTAAAGAAGTGAGTACAGGTGGGCAAGCCCTTTCACATTCACCCCGTTTACTCGGGTGATGATGCGGCGCCCGTAATCCTCAAAACGCGCATTCACTTCATCCCTGAGAACTTTGGTGACGATGACGATGTCTTCTCTCTCGGCGGAGGTGCCGAGGCGAAGATGAGCATCCAGCTCCAGCGTGAAATCCGTGGAGTTCAGGGAATGAGCAGCGATGACATTGAAGTGCAGGGGCTGGAAGACAAGACCGCCGAATTGGATGTAGCGAGGCATGGCGTCGTATTCCTGAGCCATGATGCGGTGTGAAGTCAGCGGGGCAAGCTCCACGTCCACCTGCTGCTGCTGTCCATTGCGCAGCACCGTGAAGTGCAGCACATCACCCTTGAAGGCTCGCTCGGCAAGTTCTTCCAGCATCACGCGCTCGCCGTCCAGCTCAATCATGGCGGAACTGTCCACAGCGTGGCCGTTCACGGCTAGTACCACATCTCCCACCTGCAGGGCGCCATCGCTGCTGCCTCCTTTGATGACCTCGCTTACCAGTGCGCCCATAGCATTATCCGGGAGATTGTAATGGCGTCTCATGGCCGGGTTAATGAGGGGCATGAAGGCTGCAGCAAGATCCACATAGGTATCATAGCAGCCATCTTCCACATCTTTCAGGAATCGCTTGATGACGGGCATGGGAATCATGTAGCCTGTGGAGTTTGCTTGCAGCAGGCCTTGGAACGCCACACCTACTACGCGGTCTCCCATCAGGACGGGGCCGCCACTGTTGCCGGGGTTGATAGCGGCATCCACCTGTACTGTCAGGTGGCTTTCATTGCGAGGGTGGGAGTATGTGGTGGTATCAATGCGTGATACGATACCGCGCGTTACGGAAAGACGATTGCCGCCGATGGGATAGCCCACAGCGCGAACTTCATCTTCCAGCTTCGGCAGGGTGTCACTGAACTGAAGGCAGGGGACGTCCGCAAAGGCTGAGGCGTCTTCTACTTCGATGAGGGCCAAATCGGCATCGTGTGCCACGTATTTTACGCGTGCTCGGATTTTGCGAGCATCTGCATACGGGGAAACATAGATGCGCTCGGCATCTGCCACTACGTGCGCATTCGTCATGAAAAGACCGGGCCCGACCATAAAGCCGGTGCCGTTACCGGTACCATATCGGCCGGTCTGCCACGGTGTGGCATAATCAGGCTTGCGGACTGCAACCTCAATCTTGACGATGCCACGGTAGGCGGAATCGACAGCCTGAGCTTCCGGCTGAGCTTCCGGCTGAGCTTCCGGCTGAACTTCCGACTGAGCTTCCGACTGAGCTTCCGGCTGAGCTTCCGGCTGAGCTTCCGGCTGAGCTTCCGGCTGAGCT
>CALABM010000211.1 GCA_937885815.1 uncultured Verrucomicrobiales bacterium
CCAGCTGGTCAACGGGTTACCGCCTGAGCAGGCGGCAGCGGCACCGCACTTTGAAGACCTGCGCGCCGTCAATCCCACGCACCGGCTTTCCTTTGAGACCATCCCATCCCGCCACACCACACGCACCTTGGACCTCATGGCACCGGTGGCTCGCGGCCAGCCCGGGTTCATCGTTGCCCCGCCCCGCACCGGCAAAACAACGTTGCTGATGCATATTGCAGAGGGTGCTATGGAAAACTACGGCGAGGATTTGCACCTCATGGTGTTGCTGGTGGATGAACGTCCGGAAGAAGTGACGGAATTTAAGCGCCAGCTCCCGGGAGCGGAGATTTTTGCCTCCAGCAATGACAGCCCGGTGCGTGAGCACTGCCGCATTGCGGAAATGTGCATTGAACGCGCCAAGCGTCTCGTGGAAAACGGGCGGCATGTCCTCATCCTCATGGATTCCATCACTCGTCTGGCCCGAGCTTACAACAACGCGGAGCGCGGCAGCGGCAGAACCATGAGCGGCGGCATCGACGCCAAGGCACTGGAGACGCCCCGCCGTCTCTTTGCCGCCGCCAGAAACACCCGCACCGCCGGCTCCCTCACCATTCTCGCTTCGGCTCTCATCGAGACCAACAGCCGTATGGATGAGCTCATCTTCCAAGAGTTCAAAGGCACCGGCAACATGGAGCTCGTGCTCAACCGCCGCATCGCGGAAATGTACATCTACCCCGCGGTCGACATCCTGCGCAGTGGCACCCGCCGTGAGGAGCTCATCCTCCCCGCTTGGATGATGGAGAAAATCCACATCATTCGCCGCGCCCTCGCCGGCCACCGCCCGCCTGAGGCCATGGAGCGCCTGCTCTTCTTCCTGCGCAAGTTCTCCACCAATTCTCAGATGCTCATGGGCATCAAATCCCGCGGTTAAACACGCGCAACCCATCATCTTTTACCAAAAAAGCGAGCTCTCCGGCTCGCTTTTTTGCATGGCTTTCGTTGTAGCGATTGATCGCTGCGCTCCGCGCCGCCATCGC
>CALABM010000212.1 GCA_937885815.1 uncultured Verrucomicrobiales bacterium
TTACCATTTCCGGTATGTTGTCCGCCTCGGCTGATGGATTGGATGTGGCCAATCAGACCGTAAACTTGTACCTGTACCGCAATGGTAGCCCGATGAAGCTTATCAGCGTTGAAACTGCTGAGGATGGCTCTTTCTCTGTGGATTACACTATTCCTTCCGGTTTGAGTGGTGAATTCTCTGTGAGGGGCGGTATATATGCAGATATGAGCGAAACTCTGGACAGTGTATCTGTTGCTGGTCTTTCACTTTCCACCTCATCGAGAGATTTGCAGTGGCTTCTCGAAAAGGGGGATAGCCATTCAGGTTACATTACTATTACTAATAGTGGTGCTGTCGACCTGCATAATGTGAAGTTGCTGATAGAAGGCTTGCCTGACAATGTGCAGATGGTTATAGATGAGCAGACTGTGGATTTGGCTGCAGGCCAATCAGTATCTTACCGCTATTCTCTGACCGGCAATTCTGCGAATGTGGGAACCTTGTATTCCGCAGTATCGCTGAAGGTTGTTAGTGACGAAGGAACATCGCTTGATGTGAAGGGGTATTCGTATGTTAAGACCCCCATGGCTGATATCGAGGTATCTACTCGTAATATCGACTTAACTGTCAATAATAAAGTTACCCGTTATGTTGAACTTATTGTTCGGAATGCGGGCGGTAACGACAGTGGCAAGGTAAGTGTGTCTATACCTAATCTGGAATGGATGAGCTTGTATTCCAATGGGGTAATTGACAACATTGCTGCAGGCGAGAGTGTAACCATTGTGCTGAAATTGGAAGCGCCGGAAGATATCCTTCTGAATGCTCCATACGAGGGCAGTATTGTTATCAACTCTGAAAAAGGTGGCAGTGAGAGGGTCTCATACGAGGTGACTTTTGTTGCTGAGGAGAAAGCCAGTGTTTCCGTGAAGGCGGTGGATTTGCACTCAGTGCAACTTTCTGAGCTGCGTTACGTAGCGAATGCCAAGGTCCGTTTGTTCAATGCATATACCCATGAGTGTGTGGCTATTGGTTATACGGATGAACAGGGGGATATCTTGTTCGGAAATTTGGAGGCCGGTGAATATTACATGTATGTGGATGCCGCGGATTGTAATAGATATTCTCTCAATCTTTCCGTGGAGCCAGGTGAAAATATAAGCCTGAATGCGTATATTGAAACCGCCACAGTTTCGTATGATTTTACGGTCGTTCCGTCAGAAATTGAGGATAAGTATGAGATTTCTCAGACTGTGGATTATATCACTAACGTGCCGGCACCAGTTATCGTGTTCGAATCGTCAGAGATTGTTATACCGGAGTTGAGGGTCGGTTCTACGGTGTATTTCAGTTTTTCAGTTAGCAACTATGGTTTGGTCGCAGCTGAGCAATATGAACTCATATTACCTGATATCGATAATGTAACCTTTGAAATTCTCAATCCCGTCACAAGTCTGGCAGCTCAGTCTTCACACGAATTCTGGGTAAAAGTAACGGCTCCCGAAGAGGAGAAGAGCGGTTTCTTGGCTAATATCGTGGATGGAATTATTGGCTTTGTTTCCAATATGATTCAGCAGGCTGTCGGTTGTGATAAAACGGTGTCGTCTTCCGCAATACTCAGGACAGGCTCAACTTCTATCGGCGGTGGAGTCAGTGGCAGTGGCGGTGGCGGTGGCAGTTCGTGGAATCCGTCAGGCGGTACTAGCTCTTCCGGCGGTAGCGTCATCCCGTCGTATGGCGGTGGTGTCGGAACTTCCTCTGGCGGTGGCAATGCTTCTTCCCGTGTGCCTACAAAGTACAATACGAAGGAAGAAGTCTGTAACAAATGCGTAGATGCGTTGGTCAATGTTATCAGAGAGCCGCTGGTTGGCGTGATAAAGGATTTCGAGGACTTTATTACTGATTCTTTCTATGCTGAAATTATGGACCGTCTCAAGAACTTTAATTTCGATGTCGACTTTAAGGTAATGTTTGGTAGCCTAAAGAATGCACAGAAAATCAAGCCGATCATTAAGAGGTTGACTCTAGTGGCTAAATGCTTAGGGAAGGTTCTGGTGTTCATCGAGGTAGGTCACAAATTAAGCAAGGCAGTTCTTGCTTGCTTGGATGATGACTCTTTAGGCGGCGCAGGAAAGTACATTCGGAAGATAGCGGATGTAATTGATAAGTTTATAACTAAATGCAATACCATTGCCGAAACCTTCTTTGCCATGATTGGCGGCCCGTTGCAGAAAGAACAGTTGAACAACATATTGGCTGTTTTGGAAGAGTGCATGGTCAATGAAGATGTGCGCAAGTGTCTGATGAAGATGAGAGATGTAAGCGAAAGCACGACTCAAATCATCATGGAGATTTTTGGTATGGCAACCGACAAAATTACATCGACTACTGCGCCTCAGCGTGCCGGTAGTGCCGAGTATGGCTACGCTATTACTGACGAACAATTGCAATTACTGCTGGCTATGCCGGAGACGCAGGTGGTTGGTGAGCAGTTTGTCATCGATTATGTGGAGCGTTGGAACCGCACCGTTTCCTACAGAGACCGTGGTATTTTCTACATAGAAGATGTCCCCGAAGGGGAAAGCTTGGATTTCTTCGACCAAGCTTATTACGATAACCTGACCGATGATTTAGTCGGGATTGATGCGCTTTGCACAGAATCTGGTTTTGAGAGCTTTGAAGAACTACTCGTGTCTGAGCTTAACGGCATTATAACGTCTATTAATGAAGCTGCTGGGCAGGTTTGTGTCAATGTTAAACTTGAGTTCGAACAGGTCGCAGCAATGTCTCGAGAGGCATTTGAAGGTCACTTGATATTCTCAAATCCCGATAGTGAAGTCAGCCTTGAAGGTATAGAGTTCTTCGTCTATGTAACAGATGAAAATGGTGTGGATGTAAGTGAACATTTCAATATATCCTACTACAATCTGGTGAATTTGGATTCGATAGACGGTGGAACTCTTGCCGCCGGTGAGACAGGCGAGGTATCAATCCGTTTTATTCCGGATAGAACAATTGCCAAGGATGCAAGTAGGGAGTATAATTTCCACGCCTCACTTACCTATGCCGATTCTGAGAGCGATGAACAGATTGTGGTGAATTTGTTGCCTGTGACGTTAACGGTCAATCCCTCACCCAGTTTGGAGATGCACTATTTCCTGACGGAAGATGTCTATTCGGATGATCCGTATACAGACGAGGTAGAAAAGGCTCAGACCGCTGAGATTGGCTTGCTTATCAAGAATAATGGTGCGGGTGTAGCTAAGAACTTTACTCTGACGGATTTCCATCCTGAATTGGTTGATAATGAAAAGGGAATGCCCTTGGAGTTTACCATGCTTGGCTCGTCGCTTAATGGTGGTAACTTGCAGCAAAGCGGTACAACATTGTCGTTCGGTTCGATTGAGGGTAATACAACCGTTGGCGCAATCTGGTACTTCCAGACTAATGTGCAAGGAACCTTCGAGAATTACGAAGCCAATTTCACCCGAGTGGATACACTGGGCCAAACAGCGGTTGTGTACAAGAACTCGGATGTTGATGTATCGCTCATTGAGAGCGTGAATACTCACATGCTGACCCGCAGCATGGACGCCGATGGCGATGGAAAGACTGATTTTTTGGTCAACGACGTGGGCGATATACAGAACCTGGCAGATGGTTTCTACTTCGGCGATGGTTCTTATGAGAACGTTCACGCTGCGACCGATATCCATTCAGTGGCCGGTACTCTTGGTATGGGTATCAACACCATCACTCTGACTATGTATGTTCACGAGGGATGGAATTACTTCCGAGTCAATGACCCGGGTGAGGGTAATTGGCGCATCGAAGGTGTTTCCATGGGCGGTAATGAAATCAGTCCTGATGCATTCTGGCAGACGGATCGAGTGTATGGTGCTGATGGCTATGCTACCTACGTGCCGCGCTTGCACTGGGTGGCTGAGTTTGAGCAGTCCGGCTATGTGGACTTCACCATCA
>CALABM010000213.1 GCA_937885815.1 uncultured Verrucomicrobiales bacterium
TTTCACCGGTTACGGTCAATTCATAACCATTCAGATTCAGGTCAGCGCCTTCGCCAATTAATACTTCACAGCCCTCGGCTACTCCAACGGCGCCTACAAACTTATACCCACCGCTCATCACGGAGGAAACATCAGTCAAGGACGTCACTTCACCAGCACTACCGAGGCCACCCGTTATAGCCACATATGCGCCTTCAGTCTCAATATCAGCATTCAATATGGACAGAAGCTCTGCTGTACTACCACTATAGTCTATCAGGCGCAGCGCTTCCTGAGAGGTCAGGGTCAGGCCTCCTTCTGTGACCGTCAGGCCATCATTACTCAGGAGATACAGAGTGCTGCATGCTGCTCCATCAAAGGTAATTCTTCCCCCGTTCTTATTGAAAACATAGTTGCTGTGACTGGTAGAAGTAAGTGTAAGCTGGCCTTCATTCTCAATATAGGTATTAACAGCTGAGCCCTCCATGTTCACCACGCCCCCCTGACTGATGCGTACACCTGTTGTGGCCTCAATACTGCCACCTTCCACATTCAGAGCAGCACCATCTGATACATTGAGGGAATTGTAATATACGCCCCATGAAGATCCGGTGCCAAGAAGACTAATATCGGTATCATTCAGCGAGACTTTGCCTCCGGTGTTAACGATGAGTCTTGCATAGCCTCCACTACTAAGTATCGAGGCTTCATTCGCTGTCATTTCACCGGTTACGGTCAATTCATAACCATTCAGATTCAGGTCAGCGCCTTCGCCGAGTATAACCTCACTATTAGCCGCAACTATTACCTGATTTATAAGCTTATAACCGCCACTCAGATTACTTGAAACATCCGTAAGAATGGCCACGCCCTTCGTTGAGCCAAGCACATCACGAATACCAACGTAAGCACCAGCAGCAGAAGATGAAACAGCATCAAAATCAGTCGTTCCATACCAACGATACAGACAAATAGCCTCCTGAGAAGTAAGCGTGATATTCTCACCGGAAATGCTACCGGACTCAGTAAGCATAAGCTGCGGCAGAGTAATATCATGCAGTTCAAGAGCAGAAGCCAAGGTCAACGGATATGAACCAAGAGTGACGCCATTCCCCTTCAATATAATTTCACCGGTAAAAGCAGGCAAATCAGCTGGAAGAGTAATCGTCTGTCCGGCAAAAGATTCAGTCACACTGATGGTCGGGACGCCATTATTTACGTAAGAATTAGCCCAGATAATTGCACTGCGAAGAGAGCCTCTGCCGGAAGCATCAGTATTATAAACTTCGTACGTATCAAAGTCATTACCCGTAACACCATCAATAGTAATGTAAGGGGCATACTCAGCAAAACGGCTAAAAATCTGCTCATAATCATCAGTCCCCCATTCGTTACCGGAAAGATCAATCATCACGCCTTCCTTCACGTCCGTCAGGATAATCTCCGTCTCGCTGAAATCATTTCCTGAAATTCTATAATCAGCGCCGGCTGAAAGAGTAAGAGCAGAGAGACCTGTACAACCGGTTATGGAAACCGTGGAGCCATTAGCGACAGTCAGAATGCTACCGGGAGCAAATTGCACGTCTGTTAATGTCAAAATACCCTTACTTTCGATGTTATCCTTCATCGTCACGCCAGTCAGAGAAGCGGCGCCCATAGTGGAGCTGATAACCAAAGAACCTTTACCTGTATCAAATACACCGCCCGTCATCCTCAGCGAGGCAGAGCCGGCCATGGTGTAATAGTCATTCTTGATGTTGGCATTCGTCAAATCCAATACAGCACCATCTTTGAGATACAAGGTTCCGGAACCTATAAGAGTATCTTGGACAGCGCTATTTTCAGCATATAAAGCACCCTCAATATAGAATGTTTTCCCATTTGAATCTATACTGGCGCCATTCCCAAGAGTCACAGTTTTCCCCTTGGATATAACAGTTGACCCCGTCATTACCTTATACCCACCGGAAAGATTAGTGGGTAATGCGCGTAAGGTACAATCACCAAGAGAATATAATCCCACATAAGCGCCTTCAACGGTAACCGCGGCCAGAAGCGCTGCCATATTTGCCGTGTCTCCGGTAAATTGATTTGCCAGACGAATGGACTCCTGAGCTGTCATTTCCACGCCACCTTTACCCAGAGTGACATTCTTAGCCGCATTCACATACAAAGAACTACAAGTCACCCCATCCAAAGTAGTGGCGCCATAGGCCTCAATGCGATTACCGGAAGCATCAACATCAGACAAAATCAGCGTACCGACACTGCTTATGGTATCATTCACTCTTACCCCTGTCAACTTAGCAACACTGTTAACGGACTTGAGAGACAAAGAGCCGCCACTCGTATCAAACACACCGCCGACCATCGTCAGAGTTGAGTTCCCCTCCATGGAGTAACCGTGTGTCCTGATGTTGGCATTCGTCAGATTCAGTGCAGCACTGTCGCGCAAATAAAGGGTTCCGCTCCCGATAAAGGTATCCTGTGCCGACTTATTTTCGACCTTAAGAATACCTCTTATATCAAAACTCTTCCCGTTTGAATCTATACATACTCCATCTTTAAGAGTTACGGTATTACCACCATTGATAATCGTGCTGGAGCTTACCAGCTTATAACCGCCAGAAAGAGTAGAAGGCAAGATATTCAAGGTACAGTCTCCGAGGGAAGACAATCCCACATAGGCACCATCAGCAGCCACCCCGGAGAAAACAGCCGCTAAATCTGCCGTGTCACCGGTAAACTGATTAACCAAGCGAACAGCTTCCTGTGAAGAAATTTCCACTCCGCCTGTTCCCAGGCTTACACACTTAGCATTATTTACGTACAGTGAGCTACATGCCACGTTATCTAAAGTTGCAGCACCGTTCACCTCTATATAAGACGAACTAGTGACATTCTTCAGATTTAACGTTCCGGAGCTGATAATCGCGCTCTGAACATGGGTTCCATTCAAACGCGCCTCGCCACCGGCATTAATGCCCACCCCGCTGCTGGCGTATAAACTTCCGCCTTCCATGGTCAAAAGCGCTTCATCATACACTCGTACATCGCTGCCCCAATTAGAGAGATTCACTGAGGCATTTTTGAGATTCATAATACCACCCTCATATATCCTAAGATACGCACTATCGCCTGACGTGGTAAACAAATCATGCGCCTCGGTATACTCGGCCTTGAGCTCACCGTATACACCCAAGTCATAGCCCCGCATATCAATGGAGACACCGTCTTGCATCGTCACCATGGCATCAGCGGATATAGTCACATTATTGACAAGCTTGTAGCCACCGGGAAGTGTATCTGTAAAAGAGGTAAGAGTACTATTACCCAATGTACCATTAATACCCACATAGGCATTGGCGGACGTCGCAACGGAAATAATACTTTCCAGAGACGCAGTGGATCCACTGAAGTTCTCCAGACGGAACACTTCATCTCCGGTAAAGGTATTGCCGCTACCGAGGACGATTGCTCCATCACCAATAGCAATATAACTACTGAAAGTACAATCCTCTATTTGGAGGGTTCCGTTGTTCGTAATG
>CALABM010000214.1 GCA_937885815.1 uncultured Verrucomicrobiales bacterium
GCTCCGCTCAACGGCACCTTCCTGACCATGACCAAGGGTTCCTCCATCAACATGCTGGATTCCTGCACCCGCAATATCACCCTGAGCGGCACGCTCAATGCCACGGACTCCGATATCACGATGTACGGGCATACGCAGACGAATAATCTGACGCTCAAGAACTCGTCTTACACCTCTGTGGGCGGAGCCGCCCGTGATTTGAAGGTCACCGACACGCTTTCTCTCAGCTCCGGGGCCAAACTGCGCCATCACGGTGCCATTCACGCCAAGAGTGTCTCTCTCAACGGCAGTAACATCACCCAGACCGGCGGCGGTAAGGGGCTCAACCTCAGCGGTGCGCTCTCCTTGAGCAACAAGGCCACCGTGAGCCTCAAGGGACCGCTGACGGCATCCTCCGTCACGCTCGTCGGCAGCTCCGTTCTGGATTCCGTGGACCAGTACAGCCGTCAGGTGACGCTCAGCGGCAGCATGAGCGCCACGGATTCCCCGGTGAAGCTCTACGGCAACGTGGAAATGAATGCGCTCACGCTCAAGAACGCTGTGTTCGATATGGACGGCAAGTACACGCGCAGCCTCACGCTGAAGAGCGGTTCCACCTTCACCAACTCCAAGGCAGACCTCTATGGCTTCCTGACCGGCACCAACCTCACGCTCAACAACAGTACCCTGAACCAGCGCGGCGGCAGCGCCGGCCTGCAGCTCAGCGGTGCGCTTTCCATGAGCAACAATGCCGTGCTTAACCTCAAATCCCCGCTGAAGGCCGCCTCCGTCAGCCTCGGCTCGGGCGCCAAGCTCAACATGCAGGACAGCGTCACGCGTGCCATCACGCTCACCGGGTCAATGAGTGCCACCAAGGCTACCGTGAACCATTACGGCAAGCTCAAGGCAGCCAACCTGACCCTGACGGACTCCACCTACAACTGCACGGGACGCTATGCCACCGGCATGGATATCTCCGGCACTACGAAGCTGACCAATTCCAAGCTGGATATCTACGGTTACCTTAACAGCAAGAATATGACGCTGAACAAGGGACGCGTACGCCAGA
>CALABM010000215.1 GCA_937885815.1 uncultured Verrucomicrobiales bacterium
TGTTCAACTTCATTCAATGTATTTTTTAGTTGTTGTTCTTCTTTGCATAGTTGTTCTTCTTGTTGCCGAACATTATCCTGTAGATCTTTTCTGTCTTTCTCTGAAATATCTTCATTATCGGCAATCTGTTGTGCTTGAGCTTGAACTTACGGTGCGCACCCAGCAGGGTCACGCATTGGGCGGGGGTAAAGCGCACCATTTCATTGCCGGGTTGGGCGAGTGCATGCAGCCACGCATCATCTGGGGAAAGTTTGCGGGGGCGCAAACGTGCGGGCATGCGCTCTGCCAGCATCAATGCTTCCGCCGCTGCGTCAGGCTTCATGGTTGAGAGCAATTCCCAGCCGTCCCGCGCGTTAAAGGAGAATTCCGGCTGGATGAATCCGCATTCCTCCCAGCCCTGCAAATCATGGTCGGTGCGCTTGTTGATACCGCCCACCACCTGCACCAGCATGTCGGCCAGTTCCCCCAGAGACATGGAGAAAGTGGCCAGCCCGGCCACCTGCGCCGGTGCAAGTGTTACGTTGTGAGCCCCTTTGCCGGTGTTCACTGCTTTGACGATGGCAGCGTCATGCTTCTCCGTAATGCCATAGAGGCGCTCCGGCTCCGTGCGATTTTTGCCGGTCTGGGTGAGCACTCCGTCCATGCGGTTATGCAGCAAGTTGTGCCAGCTTTCCAGTTCAGCCTTAAAGCGGGGATTGCCCACAGCACGGCCCTCAAAAGCGCCCACTTGGCGGATGCCGGTCATGCCGCTTTTTTCTACGGTAATTTTGCCGTCTGAGAGCATGGCAAGCGCATCCGCCACCGCTTGTGAGATATTGGCCGTGCCGTGCTCGCACACAAACACGGTGCCGCGCACGCTGTAGCCAACATTGAGCAAGAGGTCGCAAATGAGGTAGAGCATTTCGTCCTCCGTCAG
Organism: uncultured Verrucomicrobiales bacterium; assembly: GCA_937885815.1. Classification (GTDB taxonomy): domain Bacteria; phylum Verrucomicrobiota; class Verrucomicrobiia; order Verrucomicrobiales; family Akkermansiaceae; genus Akkermansia. The sequence goes on from CALABM010000215.1 coordinate 917, forward strand.
TTGCAGACGCTTCCCATCTTCTCCGCGCAAGCGGAGCTTCGTAAACCAGCTGATGCGCTTGCCGGTGTATCGGTCAAGACAGCCCAGCTGCAACGGGCGGTCAATCTGCATCTTGCCGTTACCGTCATAGCCCTGCACCTTGCAATCCAGCCACACGTCATCAAACGAATACACAGCGCCCGGCCACAGCCCCACGCGGGTGCTGTGGGCCTGTGCCAGGTAGTTGTAGCCGGTGCGGGTGCCCTTGTGCATGATGGTGAGCGCGGCGCGGTCAGGCATGAGGCGGTAGAGGTTTTCCATGCTCCACCCTGCGGGGCGGGGTTCGCGACCGGTGGGGTTCATCCCCTCATAGCCGGGGATGGGTAGCGCGTTGTCCCACTCTGCAAACAGTTCATGGATGGCGGTCGTCAGAGAGCGAGGGTGACGGCTTGCGAGCAGGGCAAGGTGCGCGCGGAAGCAGGGCTGAGCTGTGCGCACCTGCTGACGGTTGGCGGCCACGGTTCGGCCATCGAATACAGCTTGCCAGCAGCGCGGGGCGGTCACGCGTTGCCCGCGTTTATTCTTTTTGCCCTGCTGCCAGTAGTAGTAAAGCCGCTCCATGGTCTTGGCGCTCACCGGGCGGGAGGCTGCCCCGCTCAGCCCTGCCAGGCGGCGGGTGAGCTCTGCCGCCATTTCGGAAAAGTGGCGAGTGGGGTTCATCTCCCGCTCCAGCTCTTTGCATGCGGCTACGATGTAGCGCACGCGTGCGGCGTCATCCAGCGGCAAATCTTCCAGGCGCAGGTCTTCGTACATGGGGATTTAAGGCTTAGGAATTGGGTAAAGCAGCCACGGCAGCCGTGGGCAGCACGGGGCGGGTTTTGGTGGCACGCAAGCGGGCAGCCAGCTCCTCAAGCCGGGAGGCTACAGTCTCGCGCTCTTGCGCGGTCACACGGGCGGCCATGTCGCTCACATAGCCGGTGAAGGAGTCAATAAAGCCACCGCTTTTGGAGAGGAAGCTGGCGCGCAGGGCTTCCAAATCTACGGCGGCAGCGGCGTTTTCGGCTTCTGCCTTGTCCAGCTCTGCGCCCTTTTTCACACGCGGGGCATCGGGCGCCAGGGCAAGATACATCTCGCGCAGGGAGCCTTCTGTCACCCATGGGCTCCACATGATTTCTGTGGCTTCCAGAGGGTCATCATAGGCACCGGCTACCATGGCGGCGGTGTGTTCAGTGAGCATCTGCACCACCTGCGTGGTGGTAAGTCCGCCCTCCATCATCATGCGGCTCTCCACCTCTTCCAGCGCTTTGATATAGTTGCGCCCGGTCTGGTAGGTGAAAGGCAGGCATGCGCCGCCGGTGAGCTGCATGGCGTACTGCTGCGCTTCGGGATTTCCCTTGTACCCTTTATATAGGGCCAGCACGGCAAACTTGCCGCCAGCTTGCTGGTGCATGGAGCGCAGCACGCAGGCAAGGTTCAGCGTGGCAAGCAGGTGGGTGCGGGCAGCATTGCGGGCGGTGGTCACGGCGTTGTCCATCACCCCTTTGAGAGTGCCGCAGAGCAGCACGCTTTCGCGCAAGTTGCGGTCGGCAAGCTCTGACGATGGTAGCGCTATGGCTGAAGCGGTGGCGAAGGTGGGCTCGGCGTATGAGGTGGCCAGCCCGTCCGTCTCTGCCCCGTTGGGGCTACGCCGAGACAGGCCTGCGGTTTCGTTTGTGATTGCGTTTGTCATTGTTCGATTGTGGGCTCTTCGATGTTGTAGTAATGAGCAATGAGGCGGCAGAGCTCCGCATCCGCTCCAATGCTCAGGGAAAGGGCAGACAGCCCCCGGCGGAGTAGCCGCCGGGCTGCGGTGCAGGCCCAGCAGCAGCGCCACGCTGGCAAGTGACAGCTCCGCCGTGGGCGGGAACTCACGCCCCAGCCGGCTTTCCGGGCAGCAGCGCAGCGCCTGGATGATGGCCAGATCTTCGGGGGTGAAAGTGTCACTTGCGGTGGACATTGCGGGCGGGTTATGGGGCAGAATCACAGGTCATCTGTGCAGCAGGTGGCTTGCACATCGGTAGGCGGCAGGGTGTTTTCCGGCTCTTCCCAGGTGGGGCAATCGGGGGTAAATCCGCTGTAGGGGTATTCCGGAGCGTCCCAATTCTCTGCCACATGGCAGATGATGAAGGGAAGCGCCATCATGAAGAACAGGAAGGCGAGCAGGTAGAAGAGAAAGCGCAACAGGTCAATGAGAGCATCAAACATGGCGGCAGGAGTGGGGTTAAGGGAGGATAAAGGGGAGAATGAGGTGGAGCAGACAGACGGCACCGAAGAGGGCGAGAAGGGCGAGAAGGAAAGCGCAGCAGCCGTCTGCCTGCAGGGTTACTTGTTGCTTTTTCGGGGGCATGGGAATCAATAAGGGATATCGTCTTCCGGGTCATCTTCCGGGTGCGGGGGCAGCGTGCCATTGGCGGCAAGGTAGGCGAGCGCGGCTTCCCCAGCTTCCCGTGTGGGGTAGAAGCGCAAGAGGGTGCAGCTGTTTTTCTGGTGGTGCTTCAGCAGCCACCAGCCTGTCTTGATTTCTTCCAGCTCTGCGCTGTCTCCGGTGTAGAGGTGTATCATGCGCGGGGTGGTTAATGGGTGACACGTTCGCGGAGTTGGAGGGGGCGATTGGGGAGCTTGCGAAGCGCCTGCAATACGGCAAGGCTTTCGCGCTTACCATTGAGCACCATATTGACATGAGCGGCAGAGCGACCGATGAGTCGCGCAGCTCCGGAAATGGTGTAACCGTGGCTGTAAAGCCAGTTTTTTGTGATGGTATCAGCTTGCATGTTAGTCATATTTGTGATAAAATGAACGTGTAACAGATGTTCGGTACAAGAGTTCTTGTATCATAGTTCTGATACAAGGTCAACATTAAATTATCAGAGTTATGAACTTTCTTGAAAAATTTCCAGTCCAACTGTGCTCCGCAATGAAAGCTGCGGGGTATAGTCAACTAGCCCTAGCAAACGCTACTGGCATCAAACAAAGTGCAATATCAACGTATTGCAAAGGAAAAGGACTACCGAATGTAGAGAGTCTTTATCTACTCGCCAAGCAATTGAATGTGTCCATGGAATTTTTGTTGACTGGTGAAAATGTTCAGAATTCTGATAAAAGTTCACAGATAACAGACAGCGCCCAAGCCAGAGAATTGGAGGAAAAGCTGCAAGCCATGAAAAAAGTAGTGCCTCTCATTAGTATGGCTAATGCCATTTTATCTGAAAAATTTTAATCTTAACTGTACGCGTACAGAAGTTAAAAGCACTTTTAACTCAAATTCAGAACGATGGGCAAGCGACCTAAATGGAAAAATGAGCTGCATCTGTTGGATTTGACTTGTGTGCCGCAGGAGCAAAAAGAAAGAGCTCATGTACTTGAAAGAGTATGCTTGGAATTGGACACAATGGTTGCGCCAACTTCACACATGAAAGAAATGGCAAAGCGGGCTAGTGCGAAATTAAGTTCTCTTGAGGGAATAGCGGGGAGGTCAATTTCAGCAAAAACAATGGAGAGGATATGGTATACATGGAGAAACAATGGAAGAAATATTAAAGCTCTAATAGATAAACGCTATTTCAAATTGAATGCAGACATAAGCAAGAGACCACTAGTGACACTACATGCAGAAGAATTATCACGTCAGAACGGCGAAGAGGTAATAACTTGGGATGATTTTCTTTTTTATGTAACCGACATGGGGGCTGCCTTGTGTCCTTTAGGAAAGTGGAATTATCTGCTTGGGCGTTCTAAAATGTACGCTGATACGCAATATGATAAACTTATGAGAAGTTGCGTATTTGCATTTCTTGATAAAGAGGTAATACCAGACATGCCGCAAGAAGCAAAAGCTCAACTTTATTTCCGTTTAACGTGGGCATTTTATAGAGTCAGAGGGAAAAAGATGCAGGAAAATAACGCGAGCATTTCAATGACTGAGGCTGCCTTTTTTCTCGCTAATCTGATTACTAAAGAATGGCATAAAACCGCATACAAGTGGCTATTACAGCAAACAAACCTAATAAACCTTTTTGAATAATCTCCGCCTCTTGAAAAGAAGTAAAAAAGGGACTTGCACATCTGGCCGGAGGATGCTACATTGCGGGCGTGATTGAGTTTTTTCTAGTGGTGCTCTTTGTGGGCACAATGCTGCCGGCGGGCATTCATGAAGAGTGGCTGGCTGCTGGTGGTGCGCTGCGGTGGCTGTGGATAAGCCTGGCCACGGTGGGCACATTAAGCGCCCTTGCACTGATACCGCTGCTTCATTAAACGAAGAGCCCCGGCTCCCCGGGGCTTTTTTGTTTTCATCATTTTGCTGACGCCGGGAAAATGATGGGCTACCCGATGAGGGCACGGAGGCGCTGCACGTTGGCCATGGCGGCATCGTGGGCGGGCTTTTGAGCGGTGCGGGCGTAGGCCATGACCTCTGATGAATAGAGCAGGAACTTGCGGCCACCGATACAGGGGCGGAAGGCGTGGAGGTGGCCACGGGCTACCAGGTTGCGCACGGAGCGGTCGGACATGCAGAGCACGCGGGCGGCATCCAGCGTGGACATGAAGAGAGAGCCCGGTGGCGGTTGAGACGCGGGCATAGTGGTGGCAAGATTGGAGGCGGTGGCAGGCATAAGAAGAACGGGGGCAACGGTAGAATTATAACATGAGCCCCGGGAAGAGTGACGCCCTGGGAGCGTGGTATGACACAATCAGATTGACGATTGACAATTTACGATTGACGAATGGGGCCCGGCTTCGCGTCTGCGCTTGCTACGCCGAGGCGAATTTGCCGCAATGCCGGGGGCAAAAGCGGCAAATTCGGAAAAAGCGGAAAGATAGGAAAGAGGGGAAAGAGCGGAAGCGGGGGCGTCACGAATGCGCCCGGGGGTGATATGCTGTACGCAAACGAAGCGCACAGCACATGAGTAAAGGAAAACACATCATTATTGACATAGGCCACGCCTGGGGAACCGGAGCAAGAGGCAACGGCATGGAAGAGCATGCCCGGTGCGAGCAGATAGCCGGGCATCTGGCCAACAGACTGCGAGCCGATGGGTACGCCGTCACCGTGCTGGACTACCCGGACAGCTCAAACGGCGAAGACCTGGTGGCCACGGTAAAAGCTGCCAACGGAATCAGCCGCGCCGCGTTCGGCATCTCGCTGCACATGGATGCCGCAAGCAAGGTGGTGGGCTATGTTGAGAGCATAGACGAAGACGGCGAGCCATGCAAGCAGCCCATCATCGAGGAAGACCCCGCCCCGCACGGCGCGCATGTGTGCTATGTGAGCAACACCGGCAAGCGCATGGCGGAGAGCATAGCGAAGTGGCTCTGCACCCTGCTGCCGGGGCGTGCAAGCAAGACGGTGAAGCGCGGCGACCTGTACATCCTGAAGCAGACACGCGCCCCCTGGGTGCTGGTGGAGTGCGGCTTCATAACGAACCCGGAAGACGCGGCCACGGAGCCGTATCAGATAGCGGAGTGCATAGCCGCCGGGGTGCGCCATTATTTTGAAGAGGTAGCAGCATGAAAAAGATTTTTCGAGTAGTCGCGCTTTGCGTAGTCATTGGCTGCACCGGCTCTGTTATGGGAGCCGGTGCAGAGCATTGCATGCAGCAGGATGCCGGGAGATACCCGCAGCAGGGAGACGCAGGGGGCTACGCCAAGGCTACACCCACCCAAGCCGCCATGTGGGCAGCCCCGGCTCCGGAAGAGGATAGCGGGCTGACCTGGCAGCAGGTGATGGGCATTGTGATGCTGTGCGGCGGCTGCTGTGGCGGCGGGGGGCTGTGGCAGAAAGCCCGGCAAGTGAAGATTGAACCGCAACCGCTGGAGGTGGCCATGAGCAAGGATTATGTGACCCGCAGCGAATTTGAGGATTACCGCAAGCAAGTGGCCAGCGATATAGAACGCGTACACAAGCGCCTTGATACGGTGATGCCCGCCGTGGCAGAGATAAAGGGAGAACTGAAGCAGATAGCCCAGAAACAGACCCAGATTCTGAATTTGTTACTTAACGGAAAGGCAAGCTAATGATTGACCAAAAGAAGAGAGAACGCACCGTGCGCCGCGCCCTGCTGGAAGACCTGGCCAACACGCCGCGCGGGTACTTGCAGCCGCAGGAAGCGCTGGAAGGCAGCGCCCGGCTTGCGGTGTGTCCGCCGCCCACAGATGCCGAATTTGACAGCGCTTTCCGCCGTCTGGAAGCAGATGCACTGATTCATTGCGAGATTGACGCCATGGGAGTGAAGCGCTGGAGCATCACCGGCGTGGGGCGTGCCGCACTAGCCGAATGCTGAAGAGAAAAAGCCCCATCATGAAGAAGCTCCGCAAAGACAGCAAATTTGCCCGCCTGACGGAAGAGCAGCGCAGCGAGCTGGGCGTGTACCTGGAAGGGCACAGCCTGGAAGAATCGCAGCAGTGGCTTGCCGCCCGTGGGGTGGAAGTGAGCCTGCAGAGCATCAGCGAATTTTACAGGCTGCATGTGCTGCCCTGCAAGTGGCAGCGCATGGCCACGGTTGCTGCCGTGCTCAGCAAGGTGGAGGGCGAGAGCGTGACCGATGCCGCGCACCGCGCCGTAGCGCAGCGCGTGTTCGAGCTGAGCACAGACCCGAAGGCAGACCCGGAGCTGCTGGCCAAGTTTTACAAGCTCATGAACGATGGGCAACAGACGGCGCAGAGCGAGCGCAAGCTGGCACTGCTGGAAGCGAAGGCGCGCCGCGCAGATGAAGCGCAGGCAGTAGCCGGAGACAAGACGCAGAGCGCGGAAGAGCGCATGCGGAAGATTAAAGAAATTTTCGGGCTGAATTGAGAGAGTGAAGCCCGGTTTCATAGGTAGTAAGTAAGAACGCAATAACATGCAGAAAAAAGCCACAGCCCCCGCCAATGTGACCCGCCGGAAGCGCGAAAGCCGCGCGGGGAAAGCGAAGGCGCAAGCCCCCGCCCCGGTGGAGGCTGTGGCCGCTGCGTTTGCACCTATGGAAGAGGAAGCCGGCGCGGAACCCACGAACCCGCTTGACCTGCTGCTGCCGTACCAAAAGCGCCTTGTGTTCGATAAAAGCCGCTTTGTGGCGGCCTGCTTTGCGCGACAGACCGGCAAGAGCTTTTCCGTGGCCTGCCGTGTGGCCGGGCGCATGA
>CALABM010000216.1 GCA_937885815.1 uncultured Verrucomicrobiales bacterium
ACATGGACGCTCCCAACCACCCCCTCCACGAGGCTTACATGCGCACCTCGCATCCCCGCCACCGATTCGCCAATGAGCAGTACGACCGCCTGGCGTTCGGTCACCCGCTCTGAGTGCAAGTGCGCTCAGGTCATTGCCCCTCTTCTCCGGCGGGTCTCGGAGGAGGAATTGGAATTGTGAGATGATGTGCATAACGCGTCTCCCGCTCCGGCAGCAGCCGGGGCGGGAGATTGATTTTTCAGTGGCTTGCACACGTGGGCTTAGTTCCGCCACTGCCTCAGGCGTTCCAGCATGGCCGGTGTGATATCATCATCACAGAAGAGGCCGATGCCGGCAGGAGAGGTGCTGCGCAGGCGCTCCAGCTCGGCCGGGAGACTCTCAGCGGTGGAGTCCGGCAGGTGAATACCGGGGGCAAGGGGGATGCGCTGTTGCGTTTGTGCTGAGGCTTGTTCCGCGCAGGCTGTGGCCCACTCTGAGGGCTCATTGTAGAAGGAGTGGTAAAGCATGGGCAGGGCAAGGTCCAGCCGGAACTGCTGCCAGTCTTGGCGCACGAGCTGGGCGGCTATCTGCGGGGTGGGGAATACAGCACAGGCCGCACGCAGGTTATGACTGCGGATTCGCTCACAAAGCGCATTCGCTACATGGGCCACGCTCTGCAGGCGGAACTCTCTCCAGTCCGCATCTTCATCCGCCGCTTCGGCCACATCTCGCCCGTAAGCGCGGCGGAAGGCATTGCGGCAGCGCTCGCAGTAGCAGTAGTCATACTCAGGCAGTTCCTTGCTCATGTCCAGCCCGTATTTTTCCCACAGGCCGCGGGGGAGGATGACATCCGGCATGCGGAGGTAATCCAGCTGGATGCCGGTGAGGCCCGGAATGGTGGCTAGAGCGTCCACCAGAGCGAGCAGGTGGGAGAGAGCTTCTGCGTTATTCGGGCAGAGGAACTGATAATACTCCACGAAGGGGCGGTCTTCCGGGGCGTGGCAAGAGAGGCCATGGCGGTTCACTGCGTACCAGTCCGGGTGTTGCAGGGCCGTGGCGTCCCCGGGGCGGTTCAGTGCCCAGAGCCAAGCGTACACCTGTAGACCCTGAGCATGGGCAATGGGGGTGAGGTGGGCGAGCTGTTCCGTATTGCCGCCGATGATGACGGCGTATATGCCGGCCTCCGCCAGCTTGGCGAAGTGCTGCTGCCACCACGCTGTATCCCCCACATGCTTGCCGCCTTGTACCCAGAGATAAAGCGGAGTGTGTTTTTCATCCGGAGGGGTGAGGGTGAGGTGGGCGCTGTTGTCCAGCGTGAGTTTTGTGCCATCGCTTGCCGTGCTTGTGGCTGCGAAATACTGCTGAGAGGTGAAGAGCGGTGTGACTCCCCCGGCGTTCAGCGTGGAAGAGAAGTTCCCGTGCTCAGCGCGGTGAGCCAGCTGGGCGTTATAATAGGCAAAAAGACTGCGCTGAGCATTGTCCGTGGCCGGTACGGGCATGCTTTCAAACCCGCTGCCCGCCGGGCGTTCGCTCAGGCGAACATAGCCCCAGAACTCAGGGCAGTGGATGTTAATGACGCCTGTGGGAGCCCACACATGGTTGCTTTCCGGCAGGGGGGAGCCGTCCTCAGCGGTGAGCTTGCTGTAGCCGCAGGGGGATGCGGCATCCGCCTGAACTCGCCAGTTCACGCGAGAGAAATTCATGCGCAGGGTGGTGCCGGCTGCGGGCGGTGAGCAGCGGCGCGGCTGGGCGGAATGCCCCGTGATGCTGCTCCATGGAATGGCGATTTCCACGCTCCAGCCTTCATCCGTATCTGCCGGATTATTCAGGGTGCCGCGCAGATGAACGGCGCTTTTCAGCCCGGGGATGTTCCAGTCATGCAGAGCCTGATTGGCCGTGCGATACGGGGCGGTGAGGAAGAGGTCCCACACGGTGTTCAGGGCGTTCACCTCAAGCTCCAGATAGTTCAGCCCATCGCCATCCGGGTCAATGAATACCTCGAAGTCCGGGTCGTGGTAAATGACGGAATCTCGCTCGCGCAACGTGGCCCACAGATGGGGCTCTTTCATGTCTGCCAGCACATAGAGATACTCGTCATCCCAGAGCATGCGTACCTCAGTTTCAGCCGCGATAGCCGGGCCTACTATATCTCTGAGCGGGCTGAGGCGCATGGCTTGCTGCCAAGCGGATTCATCACCACGGCCATCAATCGTGAGGGCCTCCGCTGCTCGCTGGCATACGTAAGTGGGCGGGGCAGGGGGCGGCTCAGCAGCACAAAGGCTACTTGTCAGAAGTACGGGCATTAGGTATTTCCTCATGCCGCATAGATAACATATTTTTCCCGGTAAGAGAAGAAAAAATGCTCAGGCTGTCAGGGAGACCACGAGTTTGTGAAGAATATCGCGGTCATCCAGTTGGGTGGAGACGAGCTGGCGGTCCGCCGTGGCGCAGGCCTGCAAATCCTTGCGGGCTTTTTTCAGGGTGAGCTTGCCACAGGTGCGGGCGGCATTGAAAAGAGCGTAGGCGTTCGGGGTGCCGTCTTTCTTCAGGGGAAGGATTTTGCGGTCCGAGGGCAGGAGCTTGCCGAGGGCGGATTCAAAGCTGCGGTAGTTATTCGCATCGATGCCGAAGGAATCCATGAGGAGGCGAGCGCAGAAGCGGTTCCTGACGGTGGGCACGATGGCGGCACGCATAATGGTGACAGCGGCTTCGCCATGCTCCAGCTGCTCATTGATAAGGCGCACGGCCAGTCGGCAGTCGCTTTGCTCAATGGCGCGAGATATCTCGAAGATGACGCCGTTTCGTGACACGGCCACCATGAGGTCTACGTCCTGCATGCTCACGCGGCGGCGATCCGGCCCGAGGTAGACATCTATCTTGGCCAGCTCATTGCCAATCTGGCGCGTGCTTTCGTTTACGCGGTGCACGAACAAATCCAGCGCATCATTATCAAAGGTAAGCCCGAGGGGCTTGGCCATACGCATGGTGAGAGCGGCTACCTCACTTTCCCAACCGGGTTTGGAGATGTCAATCTTAGTGAACTCCTTCACCTGTGCTACTGTGCCGAGCTTCTTGAAGAAGGAGCGGCGTTTATCCATTTCAGCACTGCTGAGGATGAAGTAGGTGTCAAAGGGCAGATTGCTCAGCACGTTCAGCAGGTCTTCCATGGCCTCCTGTACAGCCTCACTGCGGGCCCCGGAAGGAGTATCGGCCAAGAAGTTCACGCCTTTGAGCCAGATGACTTTCCGCCCGCCGAACATGTTCATCATCTGCAGGCCGGAGATGGCTCGGCGTATGAGCTCCACGGCTTCATCCGCAGTGGCAGCAGCACCGTCTATCGTTTCATCACCCCAACCGTCACCGCCGGCTGAGAGTTCTGCAGCGCATTTGGACGCCGCACTGCCTGCGGCGCCTTCATCACTGCCGAAAAAAACGAAACTACTTGCCTCTGCCATATACGCCCTGCATTATGCCAGAACTTCTGCGGGAAGTCAAACTCTGACTGCGTCAGGTAGTAAAGCAAAGCCGGCGATTCTCTGTGGTGAGAGAATCGCCGGGCGGTGTTTTGGGGTGTGAGTGTTATCGCATGATGATACTGTCCCCTTCAGCATCCACGAGGATGGTGCTGCCCTCGGGGTATTTGCCACCGAGAATGGCGAGGCTGAGCGGGTCCAGAATATCACGCTGGATGGCTCGCTTGAGCGGACGGGCGCCGTATACGGGGTCATAGCCGTGGGTAGCCACAAGCTCCGTGGCCGCGGGGGTGAGCTCCAGCTTAAGACCGCGCGCGGCAAGGCGTTTGCGGACGCGCTCCAGCTGGATATCCACGATGCGGGCGAGGTCTTCCTTCTGCAGGCGGTCGAAGATGATGATATCGTCCACGCGGTTCAGGAATTCGGGGCGGAAGTGGCCGCGGAGGGCGTTCAGCGCCTTTTCGTTACGGGCGGTAGCATCACTTTCAGAGAGGATGAACTGGGAGCCGATGTTGCTCGTCATGATGAGCACTGTGTTCGTGAAGTCCACGGTGCGCCCCTGTCCATCCGTGATTCGGCCATCATCCAGCACTTGCAGCAGCACGTTGAAGACGTCCGGGTGGGCTTTTTCGATTTCATCGAAAAGTACCACGCTGTACGGTCTGCGGCGTACGGCTTCCGTCAGCTGGCCACCCTCATCATAGCCCACGTATCCGGGAGGTGCTCCGATGAGGCGGGACACGCTGTGCTTTTCCATGTGCTCTGACATGTCAATGCGCACCATGGCTGCTTCATCATCAAAGAGGAACTCTGCCAAGGCCTTAGCCAGCTCGGTTTTGCCCACACCGGTGGGGCCCAGGAAGATGAAGGAGCCCAGCGGTCGGTTTTCATCCTGCAGACCGGCGCGAGAGCGGCGCACGGCGTCGGCCACGGCCTTCACAGCATCCTGCTGGCCGATGAGGCGGGCGCCGAGGCGTTCCTCCATGTGCAGGAGTTTTTCTCGCTCACCTTCGGCAAGGCGGGCGGCGGGAATGCCGGTCCATGTGGAAACTACTTTAGCGATATCACTTTCCGTGACTTCTTCCTTCAGCAGGCCTTCGCCGCTCTCCTGCAGGCGGAGCAGGGAGGCGCGTGCCTCTGCCGCGGCTTTTTCTACGGCCGGGATTTCGCCGTAGAGGATCTCGGAGGCGCGTGCGAGGTCTCCCCTGCGCTGGGCTTGTTCGGCCTCGGTGCGCAGGGTGTCTATCTTCTGCTGAGCATCTCGGGCGCTGATGACCACCTCTTTTTCGCTCTTCCACTGGGCTATCATGGCGTCCACCTTTTCTTTGGTGTCAGCCAGCTCGTGGGTGATTTTCTCGAGGCGTTGTTTGGAATCTGCGTCCTTTTCCTTGGCGAGGGCCTGGCGTTCCATTTCCAGCTGCATGGCGGTGCGGTTCAGCTCATCAATCTCAGCGGGCATGCTATCCAGCTCGATTTTGAGGCGCGCAGCGGCTTCGTCCACGAGGTCCACGGCTTTATCCGGAAGGAAGCGGTCCGAGATGTAGCGATTGCTCAAGGTGGCGGCAGCCACGAGGGCGCTATCGGTGATATGCACGCCATGGTGCACTTCATAGCGCTCTTTCAGGCCTCGGAGGATGGCGATGGTATCCTCCACGCTCGGTTCCGCCACATATACGGGCTGGAAGCGGCGCTCCAGCGCGGCATCCTTCTCGATGTACTTGCGATATTCATCCAGCGTGGTGGCGCCGATAGTGCGCAGCTCACCGCGAGCCAGGGCGGGTTTCAGGAGGTTGGCGGCGTCCATGCTGCCTTCTCCGCCTGCACCGGCACCCACGAGGGTGTGCAGCTCATCAATGAAGAGGATGATTTCCCCGTTGGAGGAAGTGACCTCTTTAATGAAGGCTTTCAGGCGCTCCTCGAACTCACCTCGGTACTTGGCGCCGGCCAGCATGGAGCCGATGTTCAGGCTTACCAAGCGTTTGCCCTGCATGCTGTCAGGCACATCACCATCCACAATGCGGCGGGCCAGACCTTCCGCAATGGCTGTTTTACCCACACCGGGCTCACCGATGAGCACAGGGTTATTCTTGGTGCGGCGTGAGAGGATTTGCAGCACGCGGCGAATCTCGCTGTCGCGGCCGATTACGGGGTCAATCTTTCCCTGGCGGGCGCGAGCGGTCAGGTCGGTGCCGTATTTTTCGAGCGTTTCGTATTTTTCTTCCGGGTTCTGATCCGTGATACGCTGGTTGCCACGCACTTCCTTGAGGGCCTGAAGGTAGCGGTCCTGGGTGAGCCCGCACTTTTCCAGTACACGGCGGAGCTCCGGCTCTGCCTCCAGTATGCCGAGCACCACGTGCTCCACACTCAGGAAATCATCCTTCATGCGCTTGCGCTGCTCTTCGGCGGCGGTCAGGCACTTATCCAGCTCCGGGCCGATACCCGGTGCTGAGGCCACCGCTCCGCTCTGGCGGGGCTTGCGTGCTAACTCTTCTTGCAGAGCGCGTGTCAGTACGTCTGTATCTGCTCCAGCTTTTTTCAGTACAGAGGAGAGCACACCGCCCTCCTGCTGCACAAGAGCCAGAAGCAGCTCCGCAGGGTATATCTGGGCGCGGCCGCCACTCGCAGCATTTTTCTGCGATGCCTGCAGCGCCTCCATCAGTTTTGTCGTCAGGTTGTTGTTCATCTTGGTGATTATGATACACCATTCTTTTGCTTTGTTCAAATAAAATTATGCGAAGTTATAAAAAATATTTTGAGAGGCGGTATAAAACGGCTAGCCAGCGGGGGAGGGGATTAGCCGGGGGCTGTTAAAATCTACTGGTAAAAATAGGTAAAATAGAGCATTCTTGGGAGTATAGAGTAAGGATGGCTATGAAGTAGATATTTTCTATAACTCACGGAGAACGAAACCATAATCAAGTACTTGCATCAGCTTCAGAAAAGACCTTTTAAACACTATTTTAGAGTGCTTATAAATTTTCGAAAATGCATTTTTTATGACACCGAATATTCTTAATCTGATATTGAATGAGTTAACTTCATTGTATCGAGCCAAACCGGAGATAAACACCAGCAAATCTGAAACAGACCCGCAGTTGCGGCTTTTCATGTGTGAAGGCGCAGGTGTTCTGGGAGTGATTTTCTGAACCGCTCCGGGTAGTATGGCGCCTGAAGCGGTTAAAGCTCCCAGTCCACATCCACGCGGACGGTCTCTCCCTTTTTGTCCACATAATTCACGTAGCCGTTCATGGCACCGAACTTGTGAACTTCCATGGTGACTTTTACGTCAAAACAACAGTAGCGCGCAATATCCAGCATCTTTTGCGGGTCACCGGTTTTTTCGTATTCGGCCCACCATTTGAGGGCGTCTAGGCCTTCGGCTGTTTTGGAGTTGCCGAGGGTGACGGAGGCGACGGAATCCAGCTTGAGGCGGTGGCCGATGCGAGAGGTGAGGTCCGTGCAGATATCCAGGTTATTGGAAACGTCAGCAAGGGTCCAGAAGGTGAATGGCTGGATGACCTGATAGTCGAAGCCTATGTGGTTATAGCCCACCACGAGGTCGGCAGTGCGGAGTTCCTCAATAAGCTCCTGCACTTGGTCCTGAGTGTAGATGTGATAAGCGTTATCACGCGTGGAGAAGGTGACAGCCACGGAGATGCCCATTTTACCGGCCTCATGCCAGCCACCTACCTGAGCAGCGGAGAAGCGGGTTTCTAAATCGAAGTAGACGATGTTTTTCATAACTGCTGGGCGGGGAGGGTGCGGCGGAGGCCTTCATACAGCATGATTGCCACGGAGGTGGAGAGGTTGAGCGAGCGGGCGTGTTCTCCCGGCATGGGGATGCGCAGGGCGGTTTCCGGGTGAGCGGTAATCCAGCGCTCAGGCAGGCCTTTAGATTCAGGGCCGAAGACGAAGTAATCACCATCCTTCAGGGGGATTTCCGGTGCCCAGATGGAGTGTGTGGCCTTAGTGGAAAGGTACCAGAAGCGGGCTGAGGGATCAGCGGCGGCCTCGAGCTGCTCGAGGGAGTCCCAGAGGTGGAGGTTTACGTGAGGCCAGTAGTCCAGTCCTGTACGGCGCACGTGCTTTTCATCCAAGCTGAAGCCGAGGGGCTTAATGAGGTGCAGCGCGGAATTAGTCGCGACGGCCAAGCGACCGGCGGCGCCGGTGTTGTGGGGGATTTCAGGGTGAAAGAGGACGATGTGGAACATGCCCGGCTTTACTTGGCCCCCTTGCCGAAGATGGCTACAGGGATAGTACGCAGGATGAGCACCAAATCCGTCAGGAGGCTCCAGTTGTCGATGTACTTGAGATCCTTGGCGATGAGGCGGTCAAAGTCCTTGCAGTCGCTGCGGTCCTCAATCTGCCAGTAGCAGGTGAGGCCAGGCTTCACGCTCATGCGGCGGCGCTGGGAAATCTCCGGGAACTCGGCGGTCTCATACGTGGGCAGGGGACGCGGGCCAACGAGGCTCATATCACCCGTGAGCACGTTAATGAGCTGAGGCAGTTCATCAATGGAGTACTTGCGGATGAAGTGGCCGAAGGGGAAGATGCGCGGGTCATTCGTGAGCTTGAAGATGGGGCCGTCCATTTCATTGCCGAATTTGGCCTTGATTTCATCCAGTCTCTTATCAGCATCAGAGTACATGGAGCGGAATTTCCACATGCCGAAGGGCTTGCCATACAGGCCTGAGCGCTGCTGGCGGTAAAAGATTTTACCATTCGGGTCACTGATTTTGATGCCGATGGCAGCAATTATCCAGATGGGGGAGGTGGCGACGATGCCAAAGAAGGCCATAATGCGGTCAAACACTCCCTTGAAGAGTCTGCTCCACGAATAAACGGGGGTGGAGGTGAGGATAAGCATGCGCTGGTCACCTATTTCGCTGATATCCGCGCGCATGTTCACGGGGTGCGAGTTTTTCAGGTGTACGTAAATATCAATCCCCTGAAGCTCGCAGCGGAGGATGGTTTCAGCCATGTCCTGATATGCATCCAGTCCGCCGAACAGCATGAGCATTTGCACGTGGTTCTGCTCGATGAGCTGTTGAACCTCTTCCTGAGAGGTCTTTCCTTCCACCACCTTACCAACTACATTCATGTTGTTTCGCCAGTAAGGGGAGAGCTGCTCCCATTCCTGTGCGATGGCTTCTTCACTGCCAGCCAGTATGACTTGACGGAGATGGTATCTGCCATGCGGTGTGTGGAACTGCAGCAAACGCAGTAACAGGTAGCGCAGGTAAAGCCCAGGGGTGATGAGAAGAAGGGTGACCAGAATAACGTGGTTCATGTACACGGTGCCTGTGTCAGGGCGTGTAATTTCGTACAACCCGAATGCAACGAGATAATATGTGAGGAATAAGGCCAGCTGGCGTATAGCGGAGGCATGGCGCTGCATGTTGTTGCGGTGGTAGAAGCCCACTATGCGAAGAATCACGGGCACTGCCGCAATAGCCACACCGGCAAGAAAGGGGGAGGCTGCGAATGCATTGAAGCCGGGATTGCTTTCCCAGTTAAGGTAGGGGGCTATAAAATTGGTACACGCCGGGGCAATTGCGACGCAGCCGAGCGTCAGCAGGAGGTCCGTAGCAGGCAAAATGCAGGAGATGATAGGTTTTGTACGCGTCACGGTGTTATTCTATCATCTACCCCCTGCCTTTTCAAGTGAAAAGTGTTTTATGACGCTTCACTGCAAGCCCGAGCTCGAATGCGTGCGCGCTCGAAATCTGCCGGGCATACAGTGCAAAGTACCTTGTCACCGGGTTGAAGCTCCTCTAGTAGCCATGCTTCTTTCTTTTGCACAAAAGCTACCGTGGGTTTGCCGTTCGGCAGGGTGGCGCGGAAGGCCGTGTTGGCGAAACGTTCCACGATGGTGCAAGTGCAGTCTACGTACTGGGAAGGGTATGAGGATGTCTGGGCGCTCATAATAAATAAAAAATCAGAATATGATGTCAAGGATGTCTGAGGCGGAGGGAAGGGGGGCGGAGGGCGTTTCTTCATCGGGGGACGAGCTGTTTTCTTGCTCTTTTTCCTGATTGGGGGTGGAGAGCAGGCTTTCCAGCAAGCCGGTAGCTGTGCGGGTGACTCCGGTGGCGGTGTTCGCTGCAGCCTCCGGTACTGCGGCGATTAACAGGGCACGCACACGGGCGGAAAGATCCTCCTGAGGATTGTCTGTGGTGCCGCTGAGGTTAATATTTACCCAGCGGTAGCCAGCCTCTCCCTGTGCTGTGAAAAGGTCGTCTATAAAGCGAGGATGAATGGAGGAAAGGGCTGAAAGGGTATTCTCTCGGAGTCCAACGGTGAGAGTACCACGCAGAGAGTGGTCTTGGCCGATGATGATGTGGCCGCGCACGCGAAGGGTGTCTTCCGATGCTCGGACGTCAATGCGGTCAAAAAGCCATGCGCGGTTGATATTATGCGCGGGGTTGGAATAGGGGAAGCTGAAGCGGCATTCTGCTTTCTCCAGTGCGATGGTTCTATACGGACGCGTGTCTGCAATAGTAAGCTCTGAGAGGATGGGGAGTTCTTCAAGTTCTCCCTTCTGGAGGGAGAGTGTTCCTCTGGCCTCGTGAAGATTGTCGCCTGTGCCGGTAAATTTGGCTTCACCGAAAAGCTCGCCGGAGACGTGGCGGCGCCAGTCATTGTTCAGCAGGCGCTCCACGTTTGCCTTGTTGACGCGCAGTTCTTGGTACCACTCTCGGTTTCTCATGAGGTATGAGCCTTTCAGGCGCATTTCTCCCGGTGTGAGCATGAAGCTGCAGTCGGAAAGGATGATGGCACGCGGATTGAAAAGCAGCGTGGCATTCTTGATGCTGCAAGTCTGCAGGTATCTGAGCGGGGTGTGCACTCTGCCGTTCTCTAGGGTGACCTGCCACTCTGCCATGTTTCCTCTTGTGGTGGGGGTGGCTGTAATCTGGCAGCCTGTCAGGCTATATGAGCTGCCTGCACGAACGAACTCGATATCTGCATCCGTACACTCAAAATTATTCAGAATGAAACGCTCCGGAATAAAGCGGCTCCAGATGCCATTTTCTATATCTCGGATTGGGGGGAGTGGCGCGTCTAGAGCCGAGGTGTCTAAGCGAACGGATGCGTCCTCCACTGTCAGTTTGTTAATGAGAAGCTCTCGGTGGAAGAGGCGGCCCCGGGTGATATCTGCCACGATGCGGCGGGCCGTGACCTGTTGCAGTATATCGGCGCGGCGCAGGGTGGCGGCAGGCAGGCTGAGGCGTTCGTCATTGATATGGAGATTTTCAGGAATTGCCACTTCTGAGGCTTGCGCTTTATTGGCTAGCGTGTCAGAGAGTCGCTCTCTGAAGGTATCTCCTTGTAGCCAGCTGAGCAGGTGGTAACTCCCTATTATCGGTAGCAGTATGACGATGAGCAGAAGTATTAGAAGCCATGGCAGCAACTTGCGCCACATGCTTCGTTGGCGTTGCCTTCTTGGGCTTTTCTCGGTTCTTTTTCGCTTGCGTCTGGCCATGTTAACAGGCGCATTATGGCACAGCATGCAGATGCGTGCAAGTATATTATGGGGCTCATGTGCAGAAAAACGGCATGGCGGGGGGATAAAAATCCGTTTTGGGGTTGACTTTTGAGAGAAAATGTGCTGTACTGTACACCGATAACTTCATACGTCATTTTTCTTATGAAACTCACAACTCTGATGCTTGCCGTTGCTTGTGCAGTAGGTTTCAGCTCCTGCTGCTGCCAGACTCAGTCTGCGCCCGCTCTGCACCCCATGCCCAAGAACTGCACACCTCAGCCCGAGCTGCAGCCCGTTGAGCCCGTTCGCGTGCTGGATGTGAAGGGTAAGTAAATTGCTTTCGCAGTAGATTTTTTCAGGGTCACTACCGATGGGTGGTGACCTTTTTTCTTGCCTTGTGGGTGGAAAGTTGGTATAGCTGAGGTGATGAAAAAGATGTTTATATCAGCTGCGCTGTTGTTGAGCGGCCTTCTTTCTGCCGCTGAGCATCGTTCGCAGACAGTGGATGGGCTGCCCTCGCATGAAGTGGTGGAATATAATTTGAGTGAGGCTTCGGCGGCTTCACGCCCGAAGAATGTGATTCTCATGATTGGGGATGGTATGGGCAGTGAGCAACTCTGGGCTGCTTGGCTTTGTAACCGTGGTAAGCTTTACATTCAGACCTTGCCTCAGGCTGCTTTCTTGCGAACGGCTTCTGCCAACCGTACAATTACGGACTCCGCGGCTGCCGGTACTGCCATTGCCTGCGGTAGGAAGACGAATAATGGCATGCTTGGTCAGCTGCCTGATGGTACTCCGCTGAATTCTCTCTCTGCCGTACTGAGGGAGCGGGGGATGAGAACCGGGCTGGTGGTGACGAAGGCGATAACGGATGCTACTCCGGCTGCTTTTTATGCACATGTGGACAGCCGCCGGAATACGCCTGCCATTGCTGCCGCGCTGACTACAGCCGGATTTGATGTGGTGCTGGGTGGTGGTGCTGCTGCCTTCAGTGAAGAACTGCTGGAGACTATGGCTGCTCAGGGGGCAGATGTGGAACTTTTTGCGCCCGGTGATTGCCCTCCCGCTTCGCGCCGCGGTGATTTGCTGCCGCGCTGCACTCGGCGTGCGCTTGGGCGCCTTGAGAATGCGGAAAATGGCTTTTTCCTTATGATTGAGGGCTCGCGCATTGATTCCTCTGCCCATGATAACAAGCTGGAGGAGCTTGTGCGCGAAGTGCTGGATTTTGACCAAGCGGTTGGTGTGGTTTTGAAGTGGATGCAGCAGCACCCGGATACCCTACTCATTGTTACGGCTGACCACCAGACTGGCGGGCTTGTTATTCTGGATGGCTCACGTGAGCGCGGGCGAGTGACTGCTGTTTTTTGTTCAGAGAATCATACCGGGGTGGCGGTTCCTCTGTATGCCGCCGGTCCCGGTTCCGGTGCGTTTTCAGGGGTAATGGAGAATACGGAACTGTATCAAAAAATACTTGTTTTACTTGGCTTTAATATTTAGAAAAGACAGCTATCCCTTGATTTTATGCGGAAAATTCCACTTTTGGGAAAAACTTTCTCGACAAGTCGAGAAAATTTGGTTAAATAGAAGGCGTCAATTCTGCATAAACAGCATTTTTACTATTATGAAAGACACAATTATACGCTACGGTGTACGTGCACTCTCTCTCGGAGTAGTTGCAGTGGGCTCTATGTCAATGGCTCTGGCTCAGGATGCCGCTGAAGGCGCTGAGGCAGCCGTGAAGGAGACAAACATGCTCGATAAGTGGGTGATTGCCGGTGGTTGGACGATGATTCCGCTCGTCATCCTTTTCGCCATCACGGTGTTCCTCGTGGTATTCAGCATCATGGATTTGGCAAAGAAGAAGTTCTGCCCGGAAGAGCTGCGCGCTCAGCTTGTGGCTCTCATGACCGAGTGCCGCGTGCAGTCCGCCATTCAGCATGCTACAACCAGCCCCACCTATCTGGGCCGTCTGGTTGCTTACGCTCTGCCGAACATTGACGCCAACCGTCCTGAGGACCTTGGCAAGGACGGCGTGGAGGATGCTATCGCTGACTTCACTGCCAATGAGCGCCCGCGCCTGATGAAGTATGTGGACGTGCTGGCCCTTTGCGGTTCCATTGCTCCTTCCATCGGTCTGTTCGGTACGGTGCAGGGTATGATTGACGCCTTCGCCGTGCTCGCTGAAACCGGTCAGGCTGACCCCGCCCAGCTCGCAGGCTCCATCTCCGTGGCTCTGCTCACTACCTTCTGGGGTCTGATTATCTCCATTCTTGCTCTGCCCGCCTTCTTCTTCCTGAAGAAGAAAGCTCAGGCTCTGGAGGCTGAGTGTGTGAACGCTATCCAGGAGATGGTGAACACTTCCATCAACGTCATCAATGGCGAGGCTCAGCTCGCTCGTATCCCTGAGGGTCTGGGTGGCGATGATGAGGAAGGAATGGAAGAGGAAGTTGAGTATGCAGAAGAGGAGCAGGCCTGAGCCTGTTCCATCCGGGCCTGCCCGCTGTGATTTATCGCCCCGGGCAGGCGTAAACCTTACAAACATTTTTCCGAATCCTGTAAATGGCTAAGAAAAACGCAAAACCGCAAGAGGAAGTTAAGAGCGAGATGGACATGTCGCCCATGATTGACTGCTGCTTCCTTCTGCTGATGTTCTTCATTGTGAACGCCGCGCAGATTACGGTATCCAAGGACCCGAGCGTGAACATGCCCAACGCTGTATCTGCATCGGAGATGAAGGATGCTAACGGCTGCATCGTGGTGAACGTGTTTGCTGATCCTGAGGTGATGGGTGGTAAGAATGCGAACGCTCTGGCTAAGTACAATGCTACATATGCTCCCGGTACCATCTGGGGCGTGGCAGATGCCAGCGGCGCCAGCATTGGCTACAACCGCACTCAGGCACAGGAGCTCACGGACTTCATCAAGCGCCAGCGCGAGGCTATGGAGGCAAAAGGCACCATCGAACCTCAGATGATTCGTCTTTACCTGCGTGGTGACGCGGATGCTCCCTGGGAGCGCACTTCCGGTGCTATTCGTGCCGCCGCCGCTGCCGGTGTGACCAACATCGTGTTCGGTACACTTCCTGCCAAATAATCAGAACAGCATTTAACATCTTTTCCGAATATGGCAAGACACAAGAAAATTCAGGCACCTGAGGAAGAAGAGATGACTTCCAACATCTCCTCGATGATTGACTGCTGCTTCCTGCTGCTCATCTACTTCCTTGTGGCTACCTCTCTCGTTAGTGAGAAGAAGCTTGATATCAGCATCCCTCCCGCAGATCAGTCCTCATCATCCCAGCGTCCCAAGGTGGACCCCGGCAACATCAACGTGTCGGCCTCCGGTGTGGTGACCTGGAATAATGACCTCGTGGTGGGCGGTGCATATGACCCGACGCTCGAACCCGGCACTGCTGCCTATCTGGAGCAGCGCCGTATGGAGCAGCTGGTGGAATCCCTCAAGATGCTCAAGGAGCAGGCTGAGGCCGTGGACACCCAGCCCGTAGTGATGCTCACCGGTGCCGGTCGTGCACCGCACCAGCGCATCGTGGACGTAATGGCCGCTCTGGCCGAAGCCGGCATTCACTCCGTTGGTCTGAGTACCTCAGCACAGGAATGATGAAGGCATATAAGCTCTAATTAAAACCCCTGAGGGGGGAGCTGAGCGGTGCACGGCACCGCGGCTCCCCTCTCTTGTTCGCCTCTCTGCTTCAGAAGGAGAACCGCCCCCTTTCCCCCCAGTCGTTTTCTCTCTCTTTACAATTAACCATCTTAACAAAACACCTATTCTGTTTTATGATTAAGAACTCAACCGTAGCAGCCGTAATGGCAATTGCCGCCGCCATGCCCATGGTGTGTCACGCGCAGGACCCTGCCACTGCGGCCTCCCAAATCCAGCAGCTCATCTCGCAGAACAAGGCGGCGGAAGCCATCGCCCTCTGCGATCGTATGATTGCCACCTATGGCAACAGGAACTCGCGTATCGCCGCTCAGTTTGCTCACTATGAGCCTTTCTTCCACTGGCAGAAGGCTAATATCTATTTTGCTGCAAAGCAGTATGAGCAGGCCTATGAGGCATTCAAGGTGCTGCGCACAGATCCCCGCTTCCAGGATCGCAAACTGCGTGACCGCGCTCTGGCCGAGCCGAACATGAACAATGGTAATGGCTATGAGCCCTTCCTGACGGCTTCTCTTTTCTACATGGCATACAGCCGCTTCAATCAGGCTGCCGGTGATCCCCGCAACAACGTGGCCGGTGATCCCTCCAAGTTTGAGGAATGCATTAAGCTCATGGAAGAATACCTGGAGATGTACCAGAAGGGGCAGGTGTCTGACATGGAGAAGGCCCAGAAGATGGACGGCAAGCTGTGCTTCATGCTCATGCAGGCATACCTGCTGAAGCCTCAGCCTGATTTCCAGAAGGCAGGTGAGTTCCTTGAGCGCAGCCGCACGGCTCGTGCTCCTCTGCCTGATGATATGGCCATGTCCGGTCTTGATACGATTATCCGTGTGGGTATTGAGCACCCGGAGCACATCGGCTGGATTTACAAGGTTATTCGCTCTAATCCCCAGAGCTTCTCCCTCGGCCCCATCCGCATGGCTCGTTATGGCTCCATGTTCTTCAACCCCGCTCTGCAGGGTGCTAAGATTGTGAGCGGTTCTCTTCGCCGTGGTGAGCAGGATGCTGCTAACGAAGGCGCCAAGACCACCTATGCTCTGCTGGGTCTCGTGCCTGAGGTGATGGAAACCTGTCAGGCTCTGCGCACCATGCACCAGCAGCTGCGCAACTACAGCTCCAGCGTGCCGGATCCCGCTGCTGGCGCTTCCTACAATGCCAATAACTGCGCCACTCTTTTCAAAAACTACCAGAAGCTGCACCGCGCCAACACCCAGCTGGAGGCTTATGCTCTCGTGACGGCTGCGAACGTTGCTCAGCAGTACGGCTCCATGCGTCTGGCTCGCGCTGGTTATCAGCTGCTGCTGGACCGTTATCCGAATCTTTCTCAGAATACTCCGGAGGGTCCAAAGTCCATGCGTGACCGCAACATCTTCCAGCTTTCCCAGCTCTGCCGCGCCACTGGCGATGAAGAAGTAGCTGTGGCTCTTGAAGGGAAGATTAACATGGATGAAATGGGTGAGGGTGGTCAGACTGCCCTGCTCGTGAATAAGATGGCTCGCCTTACCAGTGAAGGTAACTGGGCAGAGGCTGCCACCGTTGCAACGGAGGTGGTTGCTGCCATGGCTAATGACAAGACGAACCAGAACTACGTGACTGCCCGTTTCGTGCAGGTGGCTGCTGCCTACAAGCTTCAGAAGTGGGATGACGTCATCACTTTGGGTGAGGCTCTCCTGAGTGAGAATCTCTTCACCGCTGCACTTGAGGCTGGTAAGCTGAAGGAAGCGAATGCTATCACGAATGAGACTCAGACTCGTTTCTTCATCATTGACGCCCACAGTAAGCTTGTGCGCCATGACGCTACTCACCGTGATAAGATTCTGGCCTGCGTGGAGGATTTCATTAAGAAGTTCCCCAATGAGACCACTATGCAGCCCAACGTCGTCTTCATGGGTATCAATACTCTTCTTGAGCGTCAGGGCAATGGTGACACGGAGGCTCAGGCTCGCGATATCGAGGCGGCCCTTGCATACTGCGTAACCTTCGAGGAGAAGTTTGGTGGTGAGCAGGCTCACAACCTGTATCCGCACGTGCTCCTGCTGCATGGTAACATCTTCATCAACGGTGAGGATGAAGCCCGCAAGCCCGAGGGTATCGACATTCTGGAGCGTGCTGCTGATGCCGCCTTGGCTCAGGGTGAAAAGGGCAGAAGTGTAGCAGCTAATGCTTTCTACATGCTCTCCTCCTACGGCAGTGAGATTAAGAAGGAAGGCGAGAATGATGCCGCAATGGCAACTCGTGCCCGCAGTTATGTGGATCGCTACTGGAGCGATGCTGACTATGAGGGTTGCGAATACTCTCTGAAGATGGTGAGCCGCTCTCTTGCTCTGTCTGAGGGCGTTGACAAGGCCTCCTTTGACGCCGCTATTGAGCTTGCTCAGCGCGTGATTGCTCGTGAGGCTAACTACGGCCTTGCTAACAGCTCTGTGAACCCGGATATGGAAGCCACCATTAATGGTTATGCCGCTTCCTACTCCACCGGTTGGGAGAAGTACAATGGCTCCGCTCTGACACTGGAGCAGAAGAACGAGCACTTCACCAACTTCCCCGGTATCGCGGCTGAGGATAAGTACACCCGCGCTATTCTGCGCATGGCCATGCTTTCCTCCATGAGCGAGGCTCAGGCTAAGCTTGCCCGCTCTCAGGAGCCCGGCGATAAAGCTAAGGCTGAAGAAATGGCTGAGCAGATTACGCAGGCCTTCCGCCGCATGACTGCTGAGTTCCGCCCCGAGGACCTCACAAACTTCATCTGCGTACAGGTAGGTAACTATCAGGTTAAGTATGCCAATCGCATGGGTGATGCTTCCATTAAGGAGGAGGAAGCCCGCAATGCTCTGAAGTACTTCGAGCAGGCTGTCTCCCGCGGTGGTGAGTACCTTGATGAGGCTAAGCTCGGTAAGGCTCAGGCTCAGGCCCTCATTGCCAGCGAGCGCTCCAATGCGGTGGCTCTCTTCACTGAGCTTTCCAACTCTCAGAAGCAGGAAATCGCCGGCCCCGCTCTCTTTGGTCTGACCCAGCTGCACATGGATATGGGCAACGCTGCTGAGGCTGTGGCTTGCGCTAAGCGCTTTGATGATGCCGGTATCCGCGTGGGCCGTAAGGACATGCAGTTGCTGTATGGTCAGGCCTTGGCTGCCTCCGGTGATGTGGAGAATGCCCTCGTGTCCTACACGAACCTCTATCAGGATATGGGTAACATCCGCTACTCTGCACCCGCCTGTGTGGCTCTCATGAAGCTGCTCTGGGAGCGTAACCAGCCCAGCACCGGTGACCGTATGCAGGGTAACTTCAAGGGCTCTGACCGCTGGCGCGCTTGGAATACCGGCCAGGTATACGTGAGACGTGTGCGTGAATCCGGCCTGGTGGATAAGCTGACCCCGGATGATCGTGACCGCTGGAATGAAGTGGAAAGCCTGCTTAGCCAGTATGCCGCTGATCCCGCTGTGCAGAGAGAAGACAAGGAAAATCGTGACTTCCAGTCTCGTGTGCGTCGCAACAGGAACTAATTTGTAACACAGAAATACAGAAATGAAACTTTACAATGTACTCGTAGTAGGTCTTGCTGCACTGACCTGTTTCAGTGACGCTCAGCAGTCTCGCCGTGGCGGCCGCTCTCAGGGCCGCCAGCAGGCGGCACAGCCGGCTCAGCAGGCTCAGCCTTCCCGCCAGCAGCAGGGACTCACCGCGCTGATTCAGACAAACCGTGATAACAGACCCCGCCGCATGGTGATTAAGGGCGCTGGCGGTAAGGATACCGTAGTGTATTTTGACCGCAGCACGGAGCAGGACGTGAGCCTGAACGTAAGCCGTGTGAAGCTCTTCTTCATCCAGACCCCCGAGGATTTGGCCGCTGCTGAGCGTGCTCTTACTTCCGGAGATTTGGCCGCAGCCCGCACTCAGCTTGCTGCTGTGAAAGACAAGTACAAGGGCTATGTGGGTCTGGATCGCAATCCTTCCACTCGTGCAGCTATGCTTGAAATCGAGTGCGCTGTGCGCCAGCTGGACTTTGCCGGTCTGAATCAGCTTGTAAACAGCTTCTCTCACCCGGAGTGGCTCACCACCACAGAGGTTGCCACATACATGGCCGCGAAGATTCTCGCCAAGGCTATGAATGGCGCCGCTCTGGCTGACATTGAGGCTGATGTGAAGAAGCTTCTGGATTCTGAGCCCGGTAAGACGCTGAACAGCTCCTGCTATGGCTGGCTTCAGTTCGCCATTGCTCACGCCATGGCCTCTGCTGTGCCTGCTGAGGAAATCGCCGGTACCATCAGCGAGGGTAACCTTGCCGCTGCCAACAATGCCATTAATGCATACTGCCGTGCAGGCCTTTCCTCTCACGGCCGTGACATGGAGCTGCCCGTACAGGCTATGATTCGTGCTCAGGCTATGCTGTGGGCTATGCCCGGCGTGAAGGAGTATGCCGCCCGCGGTGCTGGAATGGATGCCGCTAAGTGGAATGGCGCTCCTGCGAACTTCCGCGATGCTGTGGCTCTGGCATACATGATTAAGAACGTGTTCGGCGGTACCAGTGAGACTGTTGAGGCAGCTGCTAAGCTGTACTTCAACTCTCAGGCCGGTCGCGGTGAATAATGTCCTTTAAATGGGCGGGAGTGCCAACAAGGCGCTCCCGCCATTTTTTTAAACAAACAAAAATACCATTCAACATATGCAAGACATGCTTGTGAGGCTTTATCAACTGCCGGACGGTGCACTCCTGCGTACCGCCGCTGCAGAGCAGGGCATAACCATACGCCCATGCATGCCTTTTGAAGCGCACATTTTGGAAGATTGGGTTGGGAGCCATTTCAGTCCTCGCTGGGTGAGTGAATGCCGCATAGCCATGAGCCACCAGCCTACCGGCTGCATCATTGCCACGCGTGAGCAGAAAATACTGGGCTTTGCCTGTTATGATGCTACCGCACGGGGATTTATCGGGCCTATGGGTGTAAGTGAGGATGCTCGCGGGAGCGGTGTGGGGCGAGTACTGCTGGTGACTGCTCTGGAGCAAATGCGCGCCCTAGGCTATGGGTACGCCATTATCGGTGGGGTAGGGCCGGCGGATTTTTATGCACGCTGTGTGGGCGCCACTCCAATAGAGAACTCATCGCCCGGAATTTATGCTGATATTCTTCCGAATCCCTCAGCTAATGCTTTAAACTGATATTTTTTTCTTTATTCTGTACACTTTACCTTGACAGCAGACTAAAATCCTGCTAATTTCAGAAAGTAGCTTATCTTATTTCTCCATGAAACGTTTTCTTCTCATCCCCTCGTTCGCCTTTCTGGCATTGACCACTCTTACTTCCTGCCAGAAGGAAGAAAAGACAGCCCTTGAGCTCACTCGTGAGCTGACGGCAGAGCTTCAGAAAGTGACTGATTATCGTACTGCTGAGGCAGCAGCCCCCCGCGTGGCTGTGTTGCAGCAGCGTATGCAGAATGCCGGCGTGCGTCCTTTCGCCTTGAATGAGACTGCTCTCACCCGCAGTATGACTGATTCTGAAGGCAGTGAAGGTACCGAGTATGCCGAGGCTCTTATCAACCTTGCCGCTGAGGTGGGCCGTATTCAGGCCAGTATGCCTGTGGGTGATGATGGAGAGGTGAACCGTGAGCGCCTTATTCTGGCTGTTGGTGCAGCTAATGGTGCTGGTGATGCCGGTCCTGCTGCTGAGCGTCAGCGCACCGGTATGACTTACATTCGAGATACTTCAACCTCTCACGAGACTCCCGGCAATTTTGCTGAGTTCTATGGCTCCTCTGCGCTGCGCGAGGCTCTGGCATACCGCGCAGAAGCTAGCTCCGTGCCGTTCGCTAAGATGGATTCCGATGAGGATGTGCCTGCTATTCCCGAGCCCGCAGAGGTGCCTGAGGAAGAGGAGGTGCCCGTAGCTGATGAGCCCGCGGAGGATTCTGCTGATGATAGCAGCAGCGAGCCTGCCGTGGATGATGAGCCCGCAGACACCACGCCCGCCGCTGATGAGAGTGATTCCTCCTCTGATTTGGACGTGGATTTGGGCGCTGATGATTCCGACTCCGGCAGCGATGACGGCGGCTTGGATTTGGATATGGATAGCGGTGATGACTCCGGCAGTGACGACGGCGGCCTTGATATGGATATGGACGGCGGCGATGACTCCGGCAGTGGTGACGGTGGCATGGATTTGGACTTTGACCTGTAAAGACAGCGTTCCAATTCTGCTGCGGAAAATATATAGTCCGACTTTCGAAAGCCGCAATCACCCGCCGGGTGCTTGCGGCTTTCTTATCTTCTGATAATATGCCCCGAATTTTATTCACTTGCGCATACGATGGCGTTCACTGGCACGGCTGGCAGAGCCAGGCGGGTGGTGATACTGTACAGGATGTGCTGGAAGCTGCCTTTGGCGCCATTCTGCGAACGCCGCTGAGGATAGCGGCATCCGGCCGTACGGATGCCGGCGTGCACGCCGTGGCGCAGCGTTTTCATGCAGATATTCCGGAAAGTTGCCGCATGAGCCCGCAGAACTGGGTGGCTGCGTTAAATGCGCATCTGCCGGTCAGCATAAGAGTGCTCGCGGCTGAGCAAGTGGAGGCGGATTTTCATGCTAGGTTTAACGCCAGCGGTAAAATATACGAATATCTCATCAATGTGGCGCCAGTGCTGAGCCCATTTTTGGCAGGCAGGGTATGGCATCGGCCCATGGGGGTGCCGCTTGCGGCGCTTCGTGAGGCTTTGAGTGTATATGTAGGCCAGCATGACTTCCGGCGTTTTGCGGCCCGCAGAGGGAATGAGCCTGCAAATCCTCCGGAGGATTATTACATTCGCACTATTTATGCTGCCACGGTAGAGGTAGAGCAGGGGGGCGAGATTCTCAGATTGCGCTTTCATGGAAATGGCTTCATGTACCGCATGGTTAGGATGCTTGTAGGTACCGCACATCATGTGGCGGCAGGTAAGATGACCATTGATGAGCTCAGAAGTATGTTGCAGCAGCCTTGTGGGGCTAAGACGCGCCACTGTGCGCCACCGGAAGGCCTGTACCTGAAAGAGGTTATTTACCGGTGATGAAGATGCCAAAACGCCTGCTCCGGCATTAGCGGAGCAGGCGTGAACTCAATTAGGGGAGAAGGTTCCCTTAGAGCTTACATGGTGGTGGAGGTGGCTGAGGGCGTGGAGGCCTCAGTGTTGCTGGTGGGTTGGGCCTCACCCTCGGACTGGCAGTCGCCGCAGCAGTTGTTGCACCAGCTCATTACTTCGCGGGCCTTGGCGGGGTCTTTCTCCACGCCCTTGCCGGTGGCATACATGTGGGCAAGAATGCGGCAGGCGGTCGGGTTGCCTTCGCGGGCTGCCTTCTCCAGGCCGGGAAGTGCGTGGGAATACATCTCGTTGGCCTTAGCGGGGTCCGCTTCAGTATCACTGGTGCCGTTCTCGGTAATCCAAGCGATGGCGTATTGGGCGATGGGGTCACCATTGGCTGCAAGCAGTGTGATGGTTTCTACGTTGGCCCAGCAGTTCTCACCGCACTGGATGCCCTCCTCGGTTACCTCGCATGCGGCTACGGTAGGAGTGGCTTCAGAGGCCGGGGTCGTGTTCTCGGTTGTTTCGGCGCTAAAGGCAGCCATGCTGCCCAGCGTAACTGCGCTGATGAGTGCAATTGTCTTCATAGGGCTTCAAATTGCCCCTACCTTTGCTTGTTTGCAAGAAAAAAATCTATCGTATATACTAGTTGATAGTGAAAGAATAAGAAAAAACAAAATTGAAATATAGGGCAGAAAATTCAAAAAAAATAAAAAAAATGCATTTTTGTGATTGACATTCGATGGAGAATGATGTAAAATGCCCTCGCTTTCACGTCCCTTGTGGGACAACAAGAGCCAACAACGCTTCTGTAGCTCAGGGGTAGAGCGCATCCTTGGTAAGGATGAGGTCGCGGGTTCAAATCCCGCCAGAAGCTTTTTTTAGGCTCATGCAAGAATAAGCAGCCCAAATTATCTTTAATTTACTATTATGGCCAAAGAATCATTCCAGCGCACCAAGCCCCACGTGAACGTGGGTACGATCGGTCACGTTGACCATGGCAAGACTTCCCTTACTGCTGCAATTACCAAGGTTCTTGCAGAGCAGGGCAAGGCTGAGTTCAAAGCTTACGACCAGATTGACGGCGCTCCTGAGGAGCGCGAGCGTGGTATTACCATTTCTACCGCTCACGTGGAGTACGAGACCGACAACCGCCACTATGCACACGTGGACTGCCCCGGTCACGCTGACTATGTGAAGAACATGATCACCGGTGCTGCCCAGATGGACGGCGCTATCCTTGTGGTTTCCGCTGCTGACGGCCCCATGCCGCAGACTCGTGAGCACATCCTGCTTGCTCGTCAGGTGGGTGTTCCCTACATCGTTGTGTTCATGAACAAGATGGACCTTGCTGACCCCGAGCTTGCTGAGCTTGTGGAGATGGAGATTCGTGAGCTTCTTTCCTCCTACGAGTTCCCCGGCGACGACCTGCCCATCATCATGGGTTCCGCTGTGAAGGCTCTTGAGGGTGATCCCGAGTACTGCAGCAAGATTCTTGACCTCATGAACGCTGTGGACGAGTACATCCCCACTCCTGAGCGTCCCACTGAGAAGCCCTTCCTGATGCCCGTGGAGGACGTGTTCTCCATCTCCGGCCGTGGTACTGTGGCTACCGGTCGTATCGAGCGTGGTATCATCAACAAGATGGAGGAAGTTGAAATCGTGGGTATCAAGCCCACTGTGAAGACCTCCGTGACCGACATCGAAATGTTCCGCAAGCTCCTCGACAAGGGTGAGGCTGGTGATAACGTGGGCGTGCTGCTCCGCGGTATTAAGAAGGAAGACATCGTTCGTGGTCAGGTGATTGCCAAGCCCGGTTCCGTGACTCCCCACACCGACTTCGAGGCAGCCGTTTACGTGCTGACCAAGGAGGAAGGCGGCCGTCACACTCCCTTCTTCAACAACTATCGTCCCCAGTTCTACTTCCGTACCACCGACGTTACCGGCGTCATCAACCTGCCCGAGGGCACCGAGATGTGCATGCCTGGCGATAACGTTAAGATGGACGTTGAGCTGATCACC
>CALABM010000217.1 GCA_937885815.1 uncultured Verrucomicrobiales bacterium
GCTGCTCCCGGCGCTCCTGTGCCTCCCACGGCTCCGCCCCGCCCCGCTGCACCTGCCGCTACAATACCGCTTTCCGCTCCGGCCAAGCCTGTCACCCCCGGCGCCCCCAAACCGGCGGCCCCTGCAGCTAAACCCGCTGGCACATCCGCCATGCCCGCTGCCACAGCCCCGCTTTCCAAGCCCACCGGCTTCACCAAACCTACTGGTTTTAACAAGCCCACAGGCTTCAACAAGAGTCAGGCTGAAGAGGAGGAGGACGATGAGCCCAAGAAGGACAGCCCGGTTCTCATTGTACTTGCAGCACTCAGCATCGTTGTCATGCTTCTCATGTGCTTCGTACAGTACCAGACTGATCAGGTTCCCGGCCGCGTAACCGTTGCGGATGCAGTCTTCGGCGATCCTACCGCTAATGGTGGCTCATCTGACGAAGGCTCTTACGATGACAGCGCTGATGGAGAAGAAGATTACTCTAGCGAAGAGTAACAACTACTGAACGCAGCTGATTGAGATCGCATCACAACAACTAATCTCAACAACTATTATGGCATTACAGATTACTGAAAGCAACTTCGAGGCAGAAGTCATTAATTCACCCATTCCGGTGCTTATAGACTTCTGGGCCACTTGGTGCGGTCCTTGCCGCATGATTTCTCCCATCGTTGACCAAGTCGCCACTGAGATGGCCGGTGTAGCAAAGGTGGGCAAAATTAATGTGGACGAAGCAGGCGCTCTTGCCGTGCGCTATGGTGTAAAAAACATCCCCACGCTTATCTTCATTAAGAATGGCGAAGAGGTAGACCGCATCCAAGGCGCAACATCAAAGGATAACATCATTGCCAAGCTGAAGAGCTGTCTCTGATTCCACCCAAATTTCACTTCCAACGGGCAAGCTACTTTGTAGCTTGCCCGTTTTTCATTTGAAAAACTAACAGTTGTAAGCCATACAGCATACACACGCAATTTCAGATTGACTTAGCAGGAGTTAGAGCCTAGAATAAAAGGCGAACGGAGAGAAGCAAAGCAAATGCCATCTTACATCTTAAGATTAGGCCTATTCTTTTCAACGTTATCTATTCATATTTAACAAAACACTCATCATGCAAACCCCTGAAAATCTTCCCGTATCAGAGCAGCAAAACACGGGAAACCCTTACAGTCGGTTCGACATTATCTATGTAGACGCCTGCACTTGGATGGCCGAGGAAATAGAAAGCTACCTTCTGCAAAATGCCTATCTTCTTAATGCCGCAAATAAAAAACTCACCATGACTGCAAGTGTATTGCAGGAACTGGAGAACTGCTCCACCCTTAAATACGCAGCGCAGACCGCACTGCAAATCAAAGAACGTTACGCTCACCTTATCAATGTAGAAGAAGGTGAAGTAAGCCCCGGAACAGCAGACGGAGAGTTTGTCCGCCTCTTCTTCTTTAATCACCGCAAGCGCAGCCAGCTTCTCATCACCCATGACCAACAGCTCGCTACCGACATACGGAACTGCTGTTCAGATACCACGGATGATGCTACCAGCAGCACAGCAGTCATGACACTCTGGCCGGACGGTGAGCTCATCACCTTCCCTGAATTGGTGAGCCGCAAGGACAGCATCGCCCGCAACCGTCTGGCCGAAATGGTGGGTAACAGCCCCATTTATCTGGACAGCTCTTCCCTGATTCACGAAAACCTGCCCCTCTTTCTGGAACATATCACAGCACCCATGCTGGGACAGGACAAGAAGGTGCAGATT
Organism: uncultured Verrucomicrobiales bacterium; assembly: GCA_937885815.1. Lineage (GTDB taxonomy): Bacteria > Verrucomicrobiota > Verrucomicrobiia > Verrucomicrobiales > Akkermansiaceae > Akkermansia. The sequence goes on from CALABM010000217.1 coordinate 1,746, forward strand.
GTAAACAACTCACTTTCCCCGGAAATCAGAGAAACGCTCTCCCCCATACTCGAAGAGCACGCAAACCTGCTGCAGCAGGTGCAGACAGACCCCACCCTCACGGAAACGGATGCTCTGCTGGGCGAGCTTTACCTGAACCCGGCTAATATGGGCACCGGGCGCCTGATTCTCGTCACAGATGATGTTACCCGAGCCAATGAACTGAGAACCCGCCGCCCCAAGTGCGACCGTTTCCCGTTCATTGATTTCATGACCATCAACAAATACGGCTACCTGAGCTACCTGAAGCTCTCGGAGCCCACAGCCACGGCTCCACGTCCCCGCTATACTTCACCGGTGCGGGAATACAGCCCACGCAGCACTTCCTATGACCGCGGATATTCTGTGCAACAGGAGCGCAAACCCTCCGCCTACGTACCGCAGCTTATCGGCGCCATAAAGAGCGAGGACATCGAAGCCATGTGCGCTTACATAGCCAAAGGCGCAAACCTGCGCAACGGCATCATCACCTCCCTCTGTCAGAATAAAGACGTATGTCTGCGCGTGCTGCTGGAAACCGCGGCACCGGGTATCGATGCCAGCTGCTTCGAATGGTGGGTCACAAGCTTTTACTCCTTTGCCCAGCCCATGTACCTCGCAGAAAATGCTGAGCATTTTGCCCTCATGAAACTCCTTATTGAGAAATCCTCCTCCATGGAGCAACTCACCAGCGCTATGACAACCCTTGCAGAGCGCGTAAGCGCCCCTGAGGCTGCTCACGAGCAGCTCTGGACCATCATCCGCATGGCACTGAAGAACGGAGCCCCTGCAGCAGTTTATTCCCACGCCACCGGCGAAACCCTTCCGGAGATTGCCATACGTCAGGGAAATACCGAGATGCTTACATTCCTGCAATCTCGTTAACTCACCGCTCAGTTTACAACAATAACTAAAACGCCCTGCCTCAACTGAGGCAGGGCGTTTTTCATTCAAACTAAATCAATCGGCTTATGCCTCTTTCTTGGGAAGCAGGAAGAGGATGATACCGCAGAGCATCATGAGAATACCGGCCAAGCTCAGCACCATGGAGAGCGGAGTACCGGCGTCCTTAAGCATGCCACCCAGCCAAGACACCAGAGCACCGGCACCCACGGAGGTCAGGTTCAGCAGACCATAACCGGTAGCGGCGAAGCGCTCGTCGATAGTGCTGCGCAGCACAGGCATGAGAGTAGCATCCATGGAGCCCTGAGCCACACCCTGCATGGCCACCAGAGCCAGCACGGCGGCAAGACCAATCTCCGCGCCGAAAATCATGGCCAGAAGCACGCAAGGACCGGCGATGCAGAAAGCAATACCGGGCACGTAGGCGCGAGCATTCTTGTTGCGGAGATACCAGCGGTCAGCAATCACGGCGCAGGCCAGCACGGAGATATACTTGGCGATGTTAATCCACTGCGTGGCAGCGGGACCGGCATCAGCCTCGGAGATGTCGAACATATCCTGCAGCAGGCGCGGATACCAGCCCAGCAAGAACCAGTTGGCAAAGCCGGCGAAGGAAATCATGAGCAGCAACAGGTACATGCCGCGGCCGGTGAAGATGCTCTTGAGCATCTGGCCCAGGGTGAACTGGGGAGCAGCGGGAGCAGCAGCTTCCTCAGCAGCAGCAGCAGTGGCGGGAGCTTCCTCGGCCTTCGGGTCACGCAGGAAGAAGAGCACGATGAGACCGTATGCCACACCGATGAAACCGAACACCTCGAAGGTGAGGCGCCAGCCCATCTGGCAGGGGTCACCAGCCATCATGGCACCGTAACCAGCCATCACCTGGCCGGCATAGATACCGCTCATGTGCAGACCAGTTGCCAGCGAGCGGGTGCTGCCACGGTGGTAGTCAGTGATAAGAGCCAGAGCAGCAGGGATGTAGAACGCCTCGCTCACGCCCATCATAGCACGCCAGAAGATAAGTTCTTCGTAGGTCTCAGACTTACCGGTCATCCATGTCACAATGGACCACACCACCAGTGAGCACATAATAATGAAAGAGCGGCTGAAGCGGTCCGCCAGATAACCACCCACCGGAGAAAGTGCAGCATACACAATCAGGAAAGCGGAGGTTACAATACCGAACTGAGCCTGGGTCATCTCAATGCAGCCCGGACCTTCGGTCATGGACTTATTAAGCACCGCAAGCAGCTGGCGGTCGAAGTAGTTCAGCATCACCACTACCCAGAGCACAGCCACAGCAATCCAGGCCCACTTACCGGGCTTGGTTACGGGTGCATTCGGTGATATGGCAGGTTTAGCGAGGCCCTTTTTGCATGCAGCCATAATGGCCAGCACAGCAATACCGATGGCAACCCAGGGGGTGAGATCGGCCAGGAACGTCAGGATTGGATTTGGTTCAGGCATATTATTTAGTATGGTTATTTGGTGAGAATTATATTGGAAATGAGAGGAGTACGAATACCGGGATGAGTCTCGCCGGAAATGATGTAGATGCTGTCACCCCACTGCACGGCCGGGCAGGTAGCCACGCCGGTGGCATTGCGCCCTTCGTTCGTCCAGCGAGCGGAGGCCGGGGCAAAGGAATACACCGTGTAATTCTGTCCGGGATGCTCAGCAGGAGCCTTGCCGGTAAGAGATGCACGATAGAAGTTACCGGGATCACCGGCCACCACATAAAGCTTACCCTCATAAGAGGGCAGCGGGTTTGCCGCGCCCACAAGAGGCTCAGGCATAGGGGCAGGCATAGTGCTCCAAGTATCCGTTGCGGGATTATAGCACATGACGCTGTGCAGATAGGTACGCTCAGCGGCGCCGTTGGCGTCCGGGTGCAGAGAGCAACCACCCATCACATAAATGCAGCCATCCACCACACCGGCGGCAGCCAGCATACGGGCTTCAGGCATGCGGGAAATCTCCTTCCAGCCCTCGCCGGGAGCGGCCATATCCAGCACAAAGCAGCGGGAGAGCGTTGTCACGCTGTCAGCCTTTTCCTGACCACCCATCACGTAAAGCTTGCTGCCTACCACAGCGAAGGCCGGGTATGCCATGGTGATAGGAAGCTCCGGCCACATGGAAGTGACAGCCTCACCATTCTTCAGCTCAGTGCAAGTCACGGTGGCCACGTGACCGCTGTCATTGCAGCCGCCGGCGATGACCATACTGTTACCATAAGCGGTAAAGGCAGCATAACCGATGGGGGCAGGCAGCTGACCTACAGCCACGGCCTGAGGCGTGGTGCAGCCTTGGCCGAGATTCAGGAAAGTGACATCAGCATAATATGCCTTAGCACCACGCTCAGCAGGCGTCTTAGCGCCGGGGAGAGCATTAGGGAAGTTTGCACCACCGGTCATGATAATGCCGCCCTGCTGCTCCAGCAGCACAGCAGCCATACCGGCACGGCCCACGCTGTCACTAATCTTCAGCCCTGACTCGGACGCCACTGAGCTGATTTCAGCTTGCGCAGACAGGGACAGCGCTAACAACGCAAAAAGTGTTCGTTTCATAATGTTCAAAAAAGGATTAACCCATGCATGCACCCCACACCTGATTGGAGCGCTTGCCGGGACGCTGTTCACCGTTCACGATGACAGCCAAGCCATTCCACTCTGCGCAGGGCAGCACGGCACGGGCCACAGCCATCTCACCGGCAGGAGCCCACTCATTGCAACCCGGGCAATAGCAAAGCGTGAAATTATGGAAGCCGGGGTGATTCTGCGGGGTATAGCCCTTCACGGTAGCATCATCACCACCCAGCAGGTAAATACGGCCGTTAATCACCGGAGCAGGAGTCGGACCAGCAGCGCAGAAATGGGGCAAATCAGCCAGCGGAGCCCAGCCGGCAGCCTCGGTATAACTCCAAGCCTCAGTAAGCATATCACGTACCTTGCGACCATCCTCACCGTCCTTCAGGCCGATGCCGCCCAGCACATACACAGTGTCACCCACGGTAGCCATCTGCTGCAGGAAGCGGCCACGGGCGGGCATGGGCTCACCCTCTGTCCAGGCATCGGCTGCGGGGTCGTAAATCCACACATCGTCGGCCATACCACCCTTGTAATACTTCCAAGTACGGAACTCGCGCATAACGCGGTTGTAGGCCATCATC
>CALABM010000218.1 GCA_937885815.1 uncultured Verrucomicrobiales bacterium
AATCGCAGCGTCATCCACTACTGCAATCTCAACCATCGGCAACGAGCTCAACACATGATCCGGCCCCCGTGGTACGGCCAACAACTCAGGCAACAACTCCTGTAGCGCAGCTTCAAAGCAAGCCAAGAGCTCCTCGCTCACCCAATCTCGCTCCGTATTGAGGTATAGTTCAATCTGCGGTATCATCCTTTGAGGTCTCCTGTTCTCTCAGTTGTTGCTTGCGCAATTTTGCTGCGGCCCGGGCAGCACGAAAAAAGCTCTGAAACTGCTCCAGACAAGCATCGCCCAACACCCCGCCCACGCACTCACACTTGTGATTGAGCGGCGGGTTTGAATCCAGCAGGTGAATCCAGCCACCACAAGCGCCGCCCTTAGGATCACGTATGCCGAACACCACGCGGTCCGGCCGGCAGTGCACCATGGCACCCGCGCACATGGGGCATGGTTCCTTTGTGACGTATACAGTGCAGCCCTCCAGGCGCCAGTCTCCCACGGCGGCTTCGGCAGCTGTGAGCGCCAGCATTTCCGCATGGGCGGTAGCATCCTTGAGGGCTTCCACCTGATTCCAGCCGCGGGCAATAACGCGATTGTCCTTCACAATCACGCAGCCGCAGGGAACTTCGCCGGCCGCGCGGGCTTTCTCAGCCTCGCGCATAGCCAGCATCATAAAATGTTCGTCCTCCGTCAAAACGCAGTCCGAAAAGAAGTGAGCGTATTAGCGAATGGTAACGCGCTCGTCATTATCCAGAATAGCCTGCAGCTCGGGCCAGCCCTGCTCCGTCTGGTTCTGGAACATGTGCAGGTATACGGACACTGCACCGGCGGGATACTTCTCGAAGAGAGCGTCCACAGCAGCCTGAAGCTTCTCAGCATCCAGAGTCTCAGGGAGCACGTCCACCACGCCGTGGCCGTTGTGCTCAATGCCAAGCATCTCGATGAAGCTGATAAGCATACCCTCGTGCTTACGGATAAGCCACACCTGCAGGAGGTGGTCAGCGATGGTCTCGGCGGGTTTCCAGGCCAGCATCTTCTTAATCCATGCAAACTGCTCCTCAACGGGCTTCTGCTGCATGAACTGCGGACGCAGCTTCTTCAGGGCGCCAAGCTCGCGCAGAGCGGCACGGTACACGCCGCGCTCCTGATTGCGCATCCAAGAGAGGAAATTGTTGACGGTTTCGTCATCCGACTTCTGGAAAATGGTGTAGGACTTCATGATTCGCGTAAAAAACGTGGCTCTAATTAATCACACTTTCTACGCTTTGTCCAGCAGAAGATGAGACATAAAAAGACATTTATTACCCATTTGCTCATATAGCCACAAAAACAGGCGGAAAATTAGATTGCTCGCGCGCATGGTGCCAGCGATAATGTACACCTCACCCACCCCTACTGAACTATGGATTGCAAAAAATACACATCATCCACCCTGCACAGCGGAGCCCTGCGCTGCTACACGAGCTTCTGCGCCTCCGGCGAAACCTTCGCCACGGACGTACCCGCCGCCCTCGGTGGCCACGGAGAGTACCCCACCCCCGCCGCCATGCTCGGCGCCTGCCTTGCC
>CALABM010000219.1 GCA_937885815.1 uncultured Verrucomicrobiales bacterium
TTATGGAGAAGAGATTAACTATTGCACTTGTTGCACATGATGCAATGAAGCATGACCTCGCAGAGTGGGTCGCATGGAATTGGGAGAAGTTATTATCACACCGCTTAGTTTGCACAGGAACAACCGGTCGTATCGTTGCCGATCCAGGCAGCACGGTTGAGAATACTGTTGCCGTCAATGGCAAGCATTTTCTTCATAGACATGATATGTAGTCCTTTCTTGGGAATTGGTCTTGTTTTTTACAGTACTTCCGCCGTTCTGGGCAGGCAGTTTCTGGTCCAGGTGATAGCGGCGGCAAAGGCTTCTTCCTCAGGGGTATAAGTGGGCAGGGGAGCCTGCTGCAGGTTTTCGTACAGCAGCTTTTCCAGCACCGTGTTGGACAGGGTGCTGGCAGTGCCGTCGATCTGGCGGCAGGAAACCTGCGTGTCGGTCATGAGGGCGGCGCCCTCGGCAATCTTACCATCTGGGCTTCCACTTGGGGTATCAGCGCCATGATTTTCTCGCAAATGGCCATTGAGGCGGATGTTCCCTCTCCTTATGAGGATGTTAAGGCCGAGCCTATTCAAAGCACAGCCACTCTGCATCAGCCCACGGAGCGTCTCCTTGGCCCGGCCTCGCTCGTCATAGCCATTAATCCGGAAGAAGCAGCGGCAGATTACATCGCGACGGCGGATAATCTCGTCAAGCTAGAAAGAGAGCATGGTGAACTGCTGGCTTCCTACCTCAGCAAAGCCCCACGTTGGGCCCATGCGGATACCAGTGATACGTTCTACACCCGCCCCGGCCACGTGGTACTCGTACCTCCGGCCACCGGCGGCATACCCGGCACCATTCATGCCACATTCCGAACCGTATCTGAAGGCGAGCCCATACCGGCTGGCTTCATTCCGGTAAGTCCCGGAGCCGCCTTCCCTCAATCAGCAGCTGACAAAGAAGAAATCCCGGATATAGCCCTCGAGCTCTCGGGCAAACATTATCTGCTGCTGGCTTGGCGCGGCACAACTCACAGAGAGACTGCCCATAAAGCCATTAATGCTGCCATCACCACGATTGACAGCATGTTTGAGCGACTCGCAGCTAATCCCACGGAAGAAAACGCCCAGCACATGTGTGAAGGACGGCGCAAAATTCGCGGTAATACGCCCGAACTGCGAGTCAACGAACCCAATAATCAATACGGAGTCTATCAGGCGGAAGTATATGCCAACCCCGGCAGGCCCGGCACCTTCCTGCTTGCCATCAGAGCTCACAACGAACAGCAGACCCTCCTGCGCCTGTTCTCATTCCCGGCCCGCTTTTCATCAGACCCGGATGAACTCTTCCGCCATGATATCCCCGGTACCATCGAAGAGTGGATGAGCGACGTCCACCTCAGCGCCGCCGCGGATGCCTTCCCGAAAGGCGCCCCCATCTTTGCCATTCTTTGCGGAGAATCACACCAATACTTCGGCGTTACCTTTGAGCTGCAGTTCTCCCCCAGCGGAGCACCGGATTCAGAAACTCAGATTCTTCTCCGCCGCAATTACAAGGTGCAAGCCTACGAACGCCCGGCAGAATAAGGACGCATCCGTATTATTTGGGAAGCTGCCATAGAAAGTGCTTTACAAATGGGGCTTTCTCAGGCATTCTTTGCCGCGTCATGTCATTCTCTGAACTCGGAATATGCCCGGAAATATTAGAAGCCATTGAAGTGCTCGGCTTCGAAACCCCTTCTCCCATTCAAGAACAGGCCATCCCCGCTGCACTGGATGGACATGATATCGTGGGTCTCTCCCACACCGGCTCCGGTAAAACGCTTGCTTTCTCCATACCGGCTCTTGAGAACATTGATCCGAATGTACGCAGCGTTCAGGTGCTCTGCCTTGCCCCCACGCGCGAGCTGGCTGTTCAGATATGCCGTGAGGTAGATAAGCTGGCGCTGTTCCTTGATGGAATTTCCGCCGTTCCGATTTACGGTGGCTCCTCCTTTGCTCCGCAGCTGGCTGCCCTGAACAGAGGTGTACAGTTCGTAGTGGGTACGCCTGGGCGCGTCATCGACCTCATGGAACAGGGTGAACTCCGCACAGAGCATATCACTACGCTGATTCTGGACGAAGCTGATGAAATGCTGGATATGGGCTTCCAGGAAGACATTGACCGCGTGGTGGCTATGCTGCCGGAGGAGCGTCAGACGCTCTTCTTCTCCGCTACCATGTCCCCTGCCATCAGGGCTCTTATCAACCGTATCTCTGAAAATCCGCAGGAAATCACCATCGAGCGTCCGGTACTTACCGTACCCACCTGCGAGCAGAGCGTATATGAGGTGGTGTTCTCCTCTCGTATCGAAGTACTCAGCCGCCTCATCGAGATGGGCCGCATGAAGCGTGGCCTCGTCTTTGCCAACACCAAGCGAGTGGTGGATGATGTGGTGGACGGTCTGCTGGCACGCGGTTATTCCGTGGACCGCCTGCACGGCGACATGCCCCAAACTCTCCGCGAACGCGTGATGGACTCCTTCCGCCGCGGCAACCTGAATGTGCTCGTGGCAACCGACATTGCCGCCCGTGGTCTGGATATTGATGATGTGGATATCGTGGTGAACTTCGAACTGCCTCGTGACCCGGAAGATTACGTGCACCGCATCGGCCGCACGGCCCGTGCTGGTCGCAAGGGCAAGGCTGTAACATTCATCGGCCGCAGAGATTTCTCCCTCTTGGCCCGTATCGAGCGCTTCATCGGCACCCGTATGCAGCGTGAGAAAGTCATGACAGCAGTACAGGTGGAAGAGGCGCGTAAAGAAGCACTTGTGGATGACATTCTGGAACAGGCCGCTGCAGAACCGGAACTTCCGGAAGAGCTGAAAGACATCGACATGCCCGCTGAGCAGCTCATGGCTGCCATGTTCAAGCTCCTTGTTGCCAAGGGCAGCTGTGAACTTCAGGCCATCCCGGAAGACCGCCCCAGCCGCCACGCCAAAAATCCTGCGGCTGATAGCAACAACTCCCCCGCCGCTGAAAAGGGCAATGATTGGAGCAGCCTGCAGCAGAGCACCACACTCTTCATGAACGGCGGCAAACTCATCGGCATCCGTCCGAAGGACATCGCCGGCCTCTTCTACAACGAAGGCGGCGCCCCCAAGGGCTCCGTGGGCGACATCAAGATTTTCCTGAAGCATTCGCTCATCGAAGTGTCACCGGAAATTGCTCCCCAACTCACGAAACAGCTCGCCACCTGCTCCATCTGCGGGTATGAAGTGAACGTGCGCGAAGACAAGAAGGGTGATTCTGATTCCCGGCCCGCCGTACATGTGCGCGACCGCCGCAGCGGTGGCTCTTCATACTCCGGGCGCGATAACTCACGCAACGAGCGCGGGGGCCGCTTCGAGCGAGCAGAACGCTACAACAACTCCGGCAAGCGCGACAAGGGTGACCGCTATGAACGCCGTGAGCGTGACCGTGGAAATCGCTATGAAGGAGGCGGTGAAGCACCGTTCTTCTCCCGCTTCTCCAAAAAGCCCCGCCGCAGTTAATTTGTCGGGGCTATGCCCCATCGTTTTAAGCTGAGCTTTTCCTAGCTCACACCGCATACATGAATGGAGTCCGCCTTGCGCGGGCTCCATTTTTATTATTCCCCACAAATAACACTAGACATTGATTTTTTTTATGTTATAATTTCTCACATGATCATAAAAGCTCCACTTTTCTTGCTCACCGCCCTATTAACTTGCAGCTGCATACAAAGTGAACGCAGCCTTAACTGGGAGCACTACGAAGAAACCGCGCTCCGTGATGGTTTGGTTCCTCTGCGCCCGGAAGAGCTCTACCCCGAGAACGCAGAGCGCGGCTACGTGCATGATACCCCCATTGTGGCCGG
>CALABM010000220.1 GCA_937885815.1 uncultured Verrucomicrobiales bacterium
CAGCATGGTGGCCGGGCTGGTGCTGGTGCTGACGGCTGCGTGGGAGTTCTGGTGGAAGGACGGCACGCTGAGTGCGGCTGATGGCATGGCGCTGGGGCTGCTGACCTTCATTTTCATTCTCGTGGTGTACAAGCACCGCACCAATATCGTCCGCCTCTGCAATGGGACGGAACCTAAGGCATTCTCAAAAAAATCCAAGTGATATGAATAGGACTTTCCGAAAGACAGCAGTAATCGGTGGCGGTGCCTGGGGTACCGCTCTGGCGTTTACCGCAAGTTACAGTGGTGGTGAAGTGGTGCTCTGGACGTACCGCGAGGAGGAGGCCGCCCTCATCCGCGAGACTCGCCACAGTCTTTGCCGCGTGACGGGCGCCCGCCCGCTGCCGGCGAATGTGCTGGTGACCAGCAGCTGGGCAGATGTGGCCGGGGCTGATTTGGTAATCGTGGTGGTGCCCAGTGTGGTGATGCGCAGTGTGGCGCAGAGCCTTGCCGCTGCCGGTCTGGCGGAGGATGCTGTGGTGCTGAGCTGCTCCAAGGGTATTGAGAAGGACACGAACCTGCTCATGACGGAGATTCTCTCCTCTGAGCTTTCCTGCCCGGTGGGTGCTCTTTCCGGCCCGAACCACGCGGAGGACATCGTGCTGGAGCTGCCCAGCCTGACGCTGGTGGGCTTCGAGGACATCGAGATCGCCACGGCTGTACAGCACCGCCTGAATACTCCTTTCCTGCGTATTTACACCACGAATGATGTGGTGAGCATGCAGATTGGCGGCGCTATTAAGAATGTGTTTGCGCTGGCCAGCGGCATTTGCGCCGGGCTGGGGCTGGGTGACAATGCCCGCGCGGCTCTTGCCACGCGTGCCCTGGCTGAGATGACCCGCTTGGGCCTTGCCCGCGGTGGCCGTATGGAGACTTTCATGGGCCTTTCCGGTATGGGTGACCTTGTGGTGACCTGCTATTCTGAGCACAGCCGCAACCTGACGGCCGGCCGTATGATTGCTCAGGGTGTGCCGGTGAGCGAATGTCAGGAGAGAATCGGCCAGGTGGTGGAGGGTATTCCGAATACCATCTCCTCCTATCAGCTTGCCCGCAAGCTGGACGTGCGCACCCCGCTCACGGATGCCATGTATGATATCCTTTACAATGGCAAGCCCGCTCGCCAGGCTCTGGAGGAGCTCATGACCCGCGACCTCCGCGCGGAGAATCTGAAGGACTAAGCTTCCTTTCTTTCATCACTTTATCCCTGAATTGATATGACTGAGACTCCTGAGAACCTCTGGCTGGCTGAGCTTTGGCTGGAGCACAGGGACCGCTTGGTGCGCCTGATTGCCACCAGAATGCCCCCGGTGCTGCTGCGCCGTATGAGCCCGGATGACGTGGCTCAGGAGACTTATTTGGCTTGCGGCCGCCGCATGAAGTACCTGCAGGAGCATGGGGATGTGCCCGTGTTCGTGAAGCTTCGCAAGCTGGCGCTGCAGACTATCACGGATATGGAGCGCAAGCACCTCGGTGCAGGGAAGCGTGATGCCATGAAGGAGAGTTTCCTTGCGGAATCTGATAATGATGTTTCCGTGAATGCGCTCTCCCGCTTTGCCAGCTCGCTGGTGGGGCCGCGCACGCACTTGGAGCGCATGGAGCTGCTGGAGCAGACGCGCTGCGCCATGCGTGAGCTCTCGGACACGGACCGAGAAATCCTGGAGCTGCGCCACTTTGAGGATCTGAGTAATGCGGAGTGTGCCGCTGCTCTGGGGATTGATGTGAAGGCCGCCAGTATTCGCTACATCCGCGCGCTGAAGCGCATGAAGGAGCTTATTGGTAACATTTCTTTATGACTGATGCCGAGAAGGACGAGCTGGTCGCAGAGCTGGCCGAGGCTTACCTCGACCGGGTGCGTTCCGGTGAGCTCCTAGAAGTCTCGGCATATGCGGCGCAGCATCCGGAGTGCGAGGCTGATTTGCTGGATATTCTGCCCACCATGCTGGACGTGGAGGGGCTGGGGCGTACCTCCATGCCGCCGGCGCCTGTGCTGGCGCATTACCCGGAGCGTTTGGGTGATTACCACCTGCTGGAGCGCATAGGCAGCGGCGGTATGGGCACGGTTTTCCGCGCTCGGCAGGAATCCTTGCACCGCGAGGTGGCGGTGAAGATTTTGGCGCCGTCGTGGAGTACGGATTATCGCATCAGTGAGGCCTTTGAGAATGAATCTCGCGTGCTGGCCGGGCTGCGCCATACGAACATTGTGGAGGTGTTCGGTGCCGGCCGGGAAGGGCAGTACCGCTATTATGTGATGGGCCTTGTGAAAGGGCAGGGCCTGAGTGTGGGGCGCCTTGGTGCGGCATTCCCCGGCGTGCCGTATGCTGAGGCTGTGGCGCGCGTGGGTGTGCAGGCGGCGAATGCGCTGGCCTTCGCTCATGCTCATGGTGTGATTCACCGCGACATTAAACCCGGTAACCTGCTGATGGGGAATGATGGTGTGCTGCTGGTGAGTGATTTCGGGCTGGCCACCATTCTGAATGCCGGTGAAAGTGCTCCGCTGGTGGCTCAGAGTCAGGATGGCACCGTGCGCTACATGCCGCCGGAGCGTCTGCTGGGTGAGCTTGATACCTTTGCCGGTGATCAGTACAGCTTGGGCCTCACGCTGTATGAGCTGCTCACGCGCACCCCGGTGTTCCGCGAGCCGGAAGCCGGTAAGCTGGTGAAAACCATTTGCTCTGATAGTCTCCCGCCGCTGAAGGGATATGGCGAGCTGGGGGCCGTTATCAATAAAGCAGTTTCCTTTAACCCGCAGGATCGCTATGAATCCATGCAGGCCATGGCGGATGATTTGCAGCGCGTGCTGGATAGCGTGCCGGTGAAGGCTCGCCGTGCGTCGCTCTGGCGCCGGTACAGGCTGTGGTGTCGCAGGCGCCCGGCAGCTGCCATTTGGAGCCATGTGGCGGCTGTGCTGCTGGTGCTGTTGTACGCGGCCACCACGGTGGGTTATGCCCGTGTGAAGAGCTCGCTGGCGCGTGAAAATGCAGAACGTGAGCGCGCGGAGCTGAATGAGCAGATTGCGGACACGTCCTTGCAGCGCATCTTTGCTTCCATGGTGACCCAAGGCACCTCGGAGGAGGGCTTCCTGCCGCCCTCGCGTGCGGATGTGCGCCTGCTGCTGGACCTCATGCCCTATTACGAGCAGCTCGCCTCACAGGCGGACAGCAGTAATGCGAAGGTGACGGAGGCCTGCGCTATTCTGGCTGCCATTGCGCTGCAGACCGGTGACTACGCCATGGCGGAGGAGTATTACCGCCGCGTGCTTTCTCAGGTGGCCCCTGAAAGCTATGAGCATGTGATGGCCACCAATGGCTTGGCGAAGGCTATTTTCCAGCAGGAGAATCCTGAGCGCTACCCGGAAGCCGTGCAGCTTATCATGGCGCAGGAGCGCCGGATTGCAGCCACGGCGGATTATGAGACGCGCTTGGAAGTGGTGCAGGGGCTGCGCCTCGTGTCCCGTTACGTCCACAGGCGCGGGAATGCACCGCGCCCGCCCCGCTCCGGCAATGGCCGCGAAGACAGGCGGCGAGATGTGGCGGCGTCCGTGCTGGGCTCTCAGGCTAACCTGACGGAGCGTGCGGCTACCCGTTTGGCCGGTTTGCTGGCGGAGCAGCCTCAGAATTTTTCAGCCCGTTTGCTGCAGGCGGAGATGCTTTCCGCGTCCCTCAGCAGGGCCGCGCAGGAGCAGCTGGCGCCGAACGGGGAGACTGCCCGCGAGCTGCTGGAGGCTCTCCTCCGCGAGCAGCCGGATTCGGAGGAGTGCAAGCGCGCGTATGTGCGGATGACTGTATCCCAGCAGCGGAATGCCCGTGCTGAGGGGCAGGCCGAGCGAGCCTCCGATTATGCCGCGGAGCTTCTGGCTTCCTCCGTGCCGGATAGTGAGCTTATCATCCTTTTCCTTTCCGCGCGCGATTTGTACGCCCGCGAGCTCGCCGCCTCCGGCAGAGCGGATGCCGCCCGCAGCGAGCGTGAACGTACGCTCGGCGTGCTCTCTTTCGTGACCTCCCGCAGCGACTTCACTTCCGCCATGCGTGAAAAGCTGGCCGCATGGGTGGCCATGCATTACAGGGCAGGGTATGATGCCGCCCAGCATGAGCTGGAACTGCGCACCCTGCTGCGAGACTTTGATTCCGCCCGCATTCAGGCCTTGCGCCAGCGCCAGATGCGCATGCGCCGCGCCCCTAGGCACCGCCGCCCCTGGCGCAACCGCCGCCCGCTCTCCACGCCCCCACCGCCCGCCACTCCCGCCGGTTGATGGGTGAGGGGGGGGGCACGATAGTTGGTGCGCCACTCACATGGGTGACACTTTAGTTCACCCACATAGGTTACACTTTTG
>CALABM010000221.1 GCA_937885815.1 uncultured Verrucomicrobiales bacterium
GCCCCTTAATTTTCAACTTTCAATTTTCAACTTTCAATTCAAAAAAAGCACCATCGTTTTCACGATAGTGCTTTTTATTAATCAATATCAGTTTACAGATGAAACAAGGTCAATAAATGCTTTTGCAAATGTTGAACCTGATTTTTTGCTGATAGCGTTAACTTCTTCGTTTTCACCGATAAGTGAGTGATATTCGTTATCTGCAAGAACGTAACCGCCCTGGTCGTTTGCAAGACCATATACTAAAACGTATTTGCAATCTGTAATATCTTTAAGTGCTGGGTAATCCCAAGACTCACCATTCCAGCTTTCTGCAGGAGTTGTTACGCCACCGTAGAAAATACTTGGGTCAAATTCACCTGGTGCAAAGAATATAGCAACCTCGTTACCAAGTTCCATATAACCAACTTCTGAAACGAGAGTATAGTTTTCGCCATCTTTAAGAACTACTGATGCTAAAATACCTTCACGGCAAGCAAGAGTAAGAATTCCGTTATCAACTGGAACCATAACTTCAGAGTGAACAATATTAAGAACAGGGTCAAGTTTAATTTCGTTTTTAATGCCTCTTACCTTATCAGCAATAGCATTAGCATAATATGTAATATTGTTTAAGTCTGATTCGCCTTCAACGTTTGTTAATTCGCCTTCAGTTGTAATAGCAAGCTCTGCACCCATTACAAATACAACGTTTGCGCCTTCTCTTTCATTGATGTTTTTCTCAATGTAGTAAGAAACAGCAGGCATATCTGATTTTACACCGTTAACAAGGCTGTTGAAATAAGCAAGAACTTCTTCGCTGGTCTTGCCTACGGGAGTTGCACTCTCGGTATATACCGCTTCCTCGGTTGTAAATACCTCGGGAGCCTCAACTTCTTCTGAGGAGCCGCATGATGCAAAGCTCAAAAGAAGCGCGCTAATAAGCAAAAGAGAGATTGCGATTGTTGTTATTCGTTTCATAAAGGTTTTACCCCTTTCGATATTTTAGAAGAGTACAACATAGGTTGCTTTTTCTATATCGGCGGCAACGACTCGATGGATACCGTCGCAAAGCTTTCTGAGTACTCGAACATCTGCGGATACGAGCTTTGCGTTATGGGCGTTCCCAAGACCATCGACAACGATCTCGACGGCACCGACCATTGCCCCGGCTTTGCTTCTGCTGCTAAGTACATCGCTACTTCCTGCATGGAGGTTCAGCACGACGCTTCCTGCTACGACACCGGCATGATCACCATCATCGAGGTGATGGGCCGCCACGCCGGTTGGCTTACCGCCGCCAGCGCTCTGGCTAACTATGCTGGTGCCGGTCCCGACCTCATCTACCTCCCTGAGGTGGACTTCGACATGGAAAGCTTCCTTAATGACGTGGAGAAGCGCTACAACGCCACCGGCAAGTGCCTTGTGGTTGTTTCCGAGGGTATTCATGACTCCTTCGGCCAGTTCATCTCTCAGGCCAAGACCAACAGCAACGACGGCTTCGGTCACGCTCAGCTGGGCGGCCTTGCCAACAAGCTTGCTGAGGTTGTTCGTGAGCGCGTTCCCTCCGCTAAGGTGCGTGCCATCGAGCCCTCCCTGCTGCAGCGTTGCGCCACTCACCTGGCCTCCACCACGGACGCTCAGGAGGCCTACCTCGCCGGCAAGACTGCCGTGCAGGCTGCTGTGAACGGCGACACCGACAAGATGGTTGCCTTCGAGCGTAACGATGTGTACGGTCAGTACGTGTGCAACACCAAGCTTCTGCCCCTTGAGAGCGTGGCTAACTTCGAGCGCAAGGTTCCCCGCGAGTGGATCAACGCTGCCGGTAACGGCATCGAGCGCGCCTTCATCGACTATGCTCTGCCCCTCATTCAGGGCGAGACCGGCATGAAGACCGTTCAGGCTCTGCCCCGCTTTGCCCGCCTTCGCAAGGTGCTTGCTAAGCCCTGCTGCTAATCCCGGCTGGCTTTGCTAAATAGCTAAACTTTACGGCCCATGCACCACAAGGTGCATGGGCCGGTTTTTTTTGTTGAAAAGAATCAGGGGGATGATTTTGAATCCGCTTTATTTAGAACTGAACGACTTTATCAAAGCGGCTCTGGATGTCAAAGCGGCGCTCCATGAGCTTCCATAATTCCCTGTGCAGGCTGCGTGAACGTACGGGAGAGCAGCCCTGAATGTGCACACCGAACTCTTCCGCCGGGCAGGTGGAAACAGGTAAGCGGTGGGAGCCGCAGCGCAACTCGTACTTCTGCCAGTAGTCCATGGTGCCGGCGTGTTCCACTGAGGTGCTTTCTTCCGCAAGTTTACGGAGAGACTCCGGGGATATGGCGCCGATGCTTACCCACTCTCCCTCCGCTTCAGCCGGAGAAACGCACCAAGAGAAGCTACCATCGTCTTTCCGGCGGGGGGCGAGGAAGTATAGCTCAGCCGGTGTTTCCGCGCTCAGGAAGGGCTCCAGAGCGCTTTTGAGGCTTGTCTGCTGCTCCTTGCTCATGGGAAGGAAGCGGGCTTCACCATCCATGAGCGGAGGCAGCTCTGCGGGCTGCGGCTTGTTTGTGTGACAAGCCGCCAGCCCAAGACTGAGGAGAATGAAGGGAGTGAAAGTGCGCAGCATAGTGGGCTTACTTTTTGTGTACGAAGATGACTTCGTATGTGTACTTGCCCTCCTGCTGCGGAGCGGTGAAGTAGACTCTGCTGCCTGTGGTGGGAGCGTTGAAAATGCGCACGTGATCATTCGGCGTTTCGATGGGAGTGGCGCCGTTTACTGCACATTCAGCTGTGCCGACCACGATAATCTTCTCCGTATTCGGGGGCAGGGGCAGACTGGTGGTCATATTAGCTCTGCCGTTATTGAAGAAGGTGGTGAGGTCAGAATCCGTAAGTGTGGAGGGGTCGATATCAGCCTGATTGGCGGGAAGGCCGAGGCGGAACAGCGTGAGCTTAACCTCTCTGGCGCTATCACCCGTATTCGTGAGGCGCACGGAGGTGACGGGAACTTCCGGCAGGGCTTCTTTCTCCAGATAGAGGCGATTATTCACCGTTCTGCCGCGTACGGTTGTGGTGGTGCCGTCCGCCAGAGTGAGGGTGATGGTAGCCCAGGAATCCAGCTGAGCGTTTTCGAGGTTGATTTCCAGCGTTTCGGGGCGGATGGTGGCAGGAATTTCCAGCTCAATGTACTCGCCGGGGTTCATGGTGAACACCTCCATGATACGGGAGAGGCCGATGTGCTTATCATCCTGGAAGGCTCTGATGCCGGGGGCCTTTGCCAGATTATTGGTGGTGCAGGGGGGCAGCGTGCGGTTGATGGAGAACTCGCAGATGGCGGCCCAGCGCTGCAGCGGCTCAGTGATGCGATAGCGTACCATGCGTGCCAGTACCGGGGCATGCTCCAGATTCAGCACGATGGTGCTGCCGCCGGTGGGCTCACCCACAGGTGTCCAGTTCTCGCCGTCATCAGATATTTCAAACTGGCCCATTTTTAGCGTATCTCCGGGGCGAGGGCCACCGGTCACCATGACGACATTGCGGATGTCGGTGGGTTCACCGAAGTCCAGGCAATACCAGTCACCGGCCTTCTGGCGGCGGTCTGAGGACCAGAAGGAGCGCAGGTTGCGGTCCGAGAGGCTGTAGCTGTCAGCGAGGGCGGGACCGCCGTTCGTGATGAACTTGGGACGTACGGAGTTGCGGCCTGCGATTTCAGCGTAAATAACATTGTTCAGGTAACGCAGGGTGTTTTGCATGGCGGGAGTCATGCAGTACATGGCTACTTCCGTGTCCTTCAGGTAGAGGGTGCCGTTCGGGCTCCACTCATCGCGCAGGGTGTTTTCCATGGCGGCGTTCAGGTCCACCGCATTCAGGAAGCGGGCTATGCGGGAGCTTTTATCAGCGCTGAGGATGGCATCCATAGCAGCCTGACCTGCTTGGCCGGCGAGGATGAACTGCGTAATCCAGGGCTGGATATCCTGCTGAAGGGCGGAGATGCCATCAGCATCCATAAGGGTGCGGCCTGCCTGTTCCATGCGGGCGAACTCTGCGCGCAGTGCGGTGGCAGAGGCGGAATCCGGGCGGTTGGCTGCGAGGGATTGGGAGTACTGCTGGGCAGGGGCGTGCATCTTCACGGACTCTTCACGGAAGTAACCGTGGCCGTTCGGCAGGAGGTAGGAGTTGTGGTCACAGAAGCACTGCATGGCCTCTGCGCAGGTGGGATACAGGCGTGCGATGCCGGCTCTCCATGAGTGGTCAGACTCAAAACCGGTGATGTTCCAAGTGTAATCCGCCACGCCGAAGAGGCCTACCTTGCTGGCCTCGGCATGTTCCATGGGGTTGGCTACGAAGCCGCTCATGGAGCTGCGCATCTCAGGCTCAGTGCCGAGGCCGTATGTGCGGCCCATGGAGATGCGGC
>CALABM010000222.1 GCA_937885815.1 uncultured Verrucomicrobiales bacterium
GGTACTAAAAACCAAGTAATTGATGTAGCTGTTGGTTACGGTAACTATTTAATTTCTAACAAAAAAGGTGTTTTAGCTACAGATGAAAATTTAGCTAAATTAAAAGAAACTCAGAAAGATTTAGCAGCTCAAAAAGCTGTATTAGCTAAAGAGAATGAAGAACTTAAAAACCTTCTTACAAATATTATAGCTAACTTATTAATAAGAAGATAATGTTATTTTATTTAATAGTAACATTTTTTCTCCCTCCACAATATAATGCGTTATTTTCTGACTATTATTGTAGCATAAACACTATTACTTGTGCTACAATATTATCATCTATATTCGATTAATAGGAGGTTGCTATGAAGTCTATGACATATTCCCATCAAATGGTGCCACTAGACAATATTAACGGCTTTCAAGTTCGACCAGGTTTTTTTGATATCAATGGTGCTACTGCACTTTCTAATGGAGTTTGCTTTACCATTCATTCACAAGGAGCTACTTCTTGTGAACTTCTTTTATATCGTCCCTATGAAAAGGATCCATATGCAATTTTAAAATACCCTGACAGTTATCGTATTGGCAGTGTATTTTCTATGATTGTGTTGGTGAAAAGTCATTGTTGCGATGGCTGTCGGCGTATATAGAGTGCGGGCTTGCCCCCCGGTGTGAGGGGGCGCTGCCATGAGTGATCTTGGGGGGGATTGATGGCTTTGAGCAGGGCTAAATCAGAACGGCAAGCTCTTTGGAAGGCTTTTTGTTCGGGGGTGCCACCTTGGGTCCATGTCTTAACACCGCTGCGGTACATGGCTCCGGGGATGAAGCTGTACCCTTGTGCGACGCGGTGCGCGTAATTATGCATAGAAAGGGCACGGCCGAGATTGTTGTTAACGAGTTCTTGTTGAGCCCATTTTTGTAGATTAGCCACGTAGAAGGTAGCCCAGCAAGAAAGTCTGGTATTATCGGGACCGTCTCCCGGGTAGTACTGACGGAATATTTCTTCTGCTTCTCTGTAACGCTCTTGTTTGCCCAGAATCTGAGTGAGCAGAGTTACGGTGAATAATTGGCGGGGGTTTGCTGCAAGGGCTGTGCGGGTTACTTTTTCATAGGCAATCCAGTCCGGTTGGGTTTCTGGTGCAAGAGCTATGAAATAGTCGGCAATGCGTGAGTGTGGGTAATCGGTGATGGTATCTGCAAGGAATTTTCGCTGCTCATCTGCGGTGGCATTCTGAGAAACCATGGAGTCAAATTCCCACTGTCTAAGCCATGCGTGGGCTAAGGTGTTGCTGAGTTTTCCCATTGCAGTAGCTAAGGCAAGAGCGAGAGCGCTGATAATTACTCTGCCACAGAGGCCTTCAGCTTTTAGCGGACGGAGTGAGGGTGCATGGCCCGGTGCCCAATTTCGCCGGGAAAAAAGTCCGGAGTGGCGTTTGGGGTAGGGGCTTGCGAGGGTGCCGCAGGTAAATGCAGTCATGATGATAAGCCCGTGATTGTGCCAAGTGTAGTCTGCTATGGCGGAGCCGCTGAGCCCTGCCAAGCAGAGCAACGCAAGCGAGGCTCTGATACGGCGGTTATGTGATACATCGTCTGCCGCAAGGCACAGGAACCCATTTATTATATGGAGAATCAGTATTGCTGCGGCAAGTGCAAGCCCGATGAGCCCGTAATCTGCCCAGAGCTGCATATACTCATTGTGAGCAAAGTTGGGTAAGTCCCATTCGTTATAGGTAGCTACGATTGTCCAGACAGAGCCTCCCGGGCCATATCCCCACAGGGGAGCATCAATAGCTGAGTTGTTGATGCTTTCCCACATCAGGTATCGAAGATGGGAGTCAATATTTACGATGGCAGCTGCCACAGTATTGCCAAAAATAAAATCATATACAGCAATAATTCCTGCCACAAAGATGAGTATGCCGCCACAGATGATGAGCCATCCTGGTTTGTCGTGAGTAAACAGGCGCAGGGTGAACCATAAAATCCAGCCACCTGCCAGCATGAGGGGCATAATGAACCATGGTGTGCGTGTGTCACAATAGAATGATATGACTACCCCCGCTATGCCGATGAGAATTGAAATCCAGTCACTCATCTTGCGTTCTTGTATCCAGATTGCACGCCAGATGAGGAGGCTCCCGCTTAGCGAGAGGAATAACCCTGCAAAGTTTTTATACACGAAAAGTGAGGTGTTTCGCGTGTTGGGCCCCAGTAGGCCGGTGTCTACTCGCCCCAGCCAATGCAGGCTGACGCCATCATTCTTCATAATGAAAAAGTAAAGGATGTTCAGCAGAACCGCAGTGGATAGGACGATGGCGAAACCGCGTGTGCTTTGCTGTTGCCCGGTGAAGACACCTGCCAGATAAAAGACGAAGGCGCAGAGAATGAGGCCGAGATCAAGCCAGTTGTCAGTTAACGAAAAACCGGTATAGGCGCGCACTAGATAGTAGGCACCGGCCAGCAGGCTGAACCAGACCAGCGGGGGTAGCTGTACCGTCTTATAGCCTTTGAGAATACAGAAAACAGTTATGAGCAGAATTCCTATGAGTACCCAGAGGAAGGGGGTAATGGTGCACGCATTAACATCTGCGGCGGACATGGAAGCAATCCAGACGATGGCGAGGATGATACCCAGCAGGCGGCCGGGTAAGCTTTCTGAAAGGCGAATGGCTGGTTGTGGAGAGGCGGACATGGTGATGAGACCAGTAAAACTGTTATAATCCGGACGGGATGAATCCCTCAGATTGTATTTTGCTTATGCGTCACATTTTGCCTGCAGTCTGCCCTGCTGTCAAGCCAAAGCCGTGTAATAACGCGCACGCCGGGGGGTGCCTCATTTATGCATGTTTAAATACAGTTCAGCCACGCAGGCCGGTGACTGCGTGGCTGGCTGAAAAAATGGGGTGAAACGGTATCAGAAGTGAAGTACCCCTTGCAGCTGGAAGATGAACTCGCCGCTGCGGTCCGTTTGCTGGACTGGGTTAATGATGTATTGCACGTCCGGCTGAAGGAAGAAGGTGGGTGTAATCTGCACTACGGCACTGAGCTCCAGCCCGTATTCATCTTTGTGCTGATGCGGGGAGAGCGCAGCGCGTTCCCAGAGGAAGCCCAGAGCAATCTGATCATTATTGGCATGACTTCCCCAGCCGCTGCTGCTGAATGGGGCTTGCAGCACAAGGCCTGCAGTGGCTGCCGCTCGTACGGAGCTGACGGTGGCCGCATCTGTATCCATCACGCCGCAACGGGTGAAGAAGCCCAGAGGAGAGCCATGGCCGAGCTGCTGCTGAATATTGATTGCGGCACCGCAGCCTGTTTCACCCTCGTTGCGGGTAATGGTGTACTGGAAGCGGTACGTACCTTCGCCGAGGCCGAGAAAGTCATCCGAGATGTAACCAATTTCCGCGAGGTGTACCCAAGCGTTGCTGGATATTTTTTTGAAGGGGTTGTGGTTGATTTCGTTGTTGCAGCCGGTGGTGGCATAGATGGCGTAAAAGTTCTTACAGGGTTGCCACGCTGTCAGGTACCCCCAGTTCGCCCATTCCAGCGGCAGGCAGGGGTTGGAACCGAAGGCGGAGTTGGTGAGGTTGCCGTTCCAGCTGGCAGAATAGATGTTCTGATCCAGATAGGAGGAAGTATCAATGGTGCCAATCATGCCCACCCATTTACCGTCAAACGCGCTGTAGCCAAGTGCGAGGTGGGGTATGTAGACTCCGTTGCCACCGCGAAGGCTGCCTTGTGGGTTACTGAGGCTGCCGATGGTGGATTGGGCACTGCTGCGGTTTTCGTTGAAGTTGAAGCCGTGTCCCCAGTCTGCCTCCATGCTCAGGAAGAGGCCTTGGCTACCATCCCTTTTCTTCAGCAGGAACCAAGTGCCTGAGAAGGAGTTGTTCGTGGAGGTAAAATCATTTCTGCCGCCGCGGGAGCGGGGGTGTATTCCGGTGTAATTCGCGCTCAGTGTCAGATTGTACTGAATGCCGATGCGGGATAAGCGGGTTTTAATGAGCTGGGCTGTGGTGGAGAGTGGGTCATGCATGACGATGTCGCCCGGTTGGATGCAGGTGTTACCCGGCACGAAAAGGGAGTCCAGATACGGGGCGAAATGCTGCGGGGAGGAGGGGAAGAATTCCCAGCCGCTGACGAACTCTTTTTCAGCACGGGAGATGGAGCGTTCTATTACTTCCGGCAGGGTATAGATACCCCGGTGGCGAGCCGGCTGTTGCTCGTGAGCAGGGAGTGCATGGCGCAGGCTGCCGGTGTGGCGGTACTCCATGTGATAGGGGCGGCGGCCGAAGGCTGTGTCCAGATAGGGGGAATCTTGCTGCGCGGCGGCCGTAAATGCCGTGGCAGCCATCATGGCGGTTGGGATGATATGTCTCATGGTTGTTCAGTGAGACATTTGCTGTTTGTGCAGCGTTTGATAACTGCTGGAGTGTGGTCAGTGCTCTAGCAGTTCGCGGATGAATTGGCGGACCTCATCTTCGCAGTACAAAGCTCGGCCCGCAATGACGGGGCGTGTAAAGAGGGAGCCTGCAAAGGTAGTCTCTGCTGCTGCCTGAAGGGCGTTCAGCGTGTGGACGCGGTGGCGGTAGAGCTCTCGGAGATGCTCCGGGCGGCAGTCCACAAAAAATTGCTGCGCTGGCTGTGACGCCGCTGGGGTAAGGCAGAGGATGAAGCTGGGGGAAAAGGGGGTGGCGGTGGCAAAATCATGCAAGCGCACGGTGCCGGGATTCGGGATAAGCCACATGCTGCGGTACTTCCGGCGCAACTGAGGGGCAGCTTCGTGAAGGGAGCGGAGGAGGAGAATCTCTTCCGCGGTGGGGTAACAGGTGCTGTGGGTGTACCACTCTTCTGCTGCGAAGCTAGGGCCATCCTCGCTGGGGGCGTCATCGGAATCTACGCGGAGGTGCAAATCATGCAGTAGCTCGGCAGCGGGACGTGAGGTGAGTAGCTGCTTGCCTCGGTACTGTGTGCCGGGCCGGGGGAGCTGAGGCTCTAGCTGGTGTAAGGCGCTCAGCGCGATGTGCAGCTTTTGCTGCGGGGTGAGCGGCGTTTTTGTGGTGCATCCTTCCACTTGCACGCTGAGGCCGCCGAGGAATAAGGGGCTTTCGATGAACTCGCGGATGGAGCTGAGGGCGGGGAAGATGTGCTGGAGGGCATCCAGTTTGTAGCATTCGAAGCGGTTCAGTGCGGCTCGCAGTGTGTGAACGCCAAGTGCGGAGAGGGGAAGGCGGCAGTTGCCCTTGCGGAGGCGCAGGGAAGCGGAGAGGGGCGTGTGTAGACGTTCCGTCAGTGAGCAGCCTTCCGCGGGGAGCAGCTCTTCGCGGCGGTTGAAATACAGGCGCCCGGTTGTGAAGAACTCGCTGTTGCGGAAGCTATCTTTCAGGGGCATCTGCACGGTGATGCTGCTTCTAGCCACGAGGCCGCTCTGCACCATGGCGGAGTTAAGCTCTTGTATATAGCGGCTGTTGGAAGGGCTGTGATAGTGCAGTGTTTCGAGCAGGCGCAGCGGGTTGGCTGCATCCCGGTCATACTTGCGGCGGGCGCGCGGGGCTTCCGGATTGTTGCAATCCGTGAAGGGGTAGTAGCGAGCACCGCGGCCGATAAGCTGAGCTTCTGCCACAGTTTTGTGGCCGATTTTTCCGCCGGCTGTGGCGCGGGTGTCGTACAGGCGCACGATATCGCAGAGGTTCAGCACGTCCCAACCTTCGTTCAGCATATCAACGGCAAAGATGGCCCGAATCTTATTTTCCGGGGCTTCTAAGCTGTTGAGCAGAAGTTGCTTTTCCGGCGATATTTCCGTGTTATCCACCAGCAGGAGTTTCTCCTCTGAAAAATCCTCCCTCAGTTCGCTGATGAGATTTTCTGTGGCGTAGCCGGTGGATTCCAGGTGGGAGAAGATAGCGGCTGTATCCCCTTCTGCAGAGCGGCACAGGCGCTCGATGTCTGCCGGGCTCAGGCTGCGGATGCTGTTGATGAACTCACGGTGGAAGGCGGCGTTTTCCTTGATGAGGCGGGATTTGAAGAGGATGACGGGCTTGCATTCCAGACCGATGGCGGCGAAGAGCTTGCGCTTGTATTGGCTGAGAAGGGTGGCCAGCAGTGCGCGGTCCATCGCCGGCTGGGGGCTTTGCTGCACGCAGATGTTCTTGGAGTAGCCATCCCGACGGAAGCGGCGCAGGGAATAATCAAAGAGTATCTTATTCCTGTATTTTTCCGCGATGTTTTCATCATCAAAATCCACCGTGGCGGAAAATTCCAGCAGAACGTTCGGAAGTTCTGAGCCGGTGCCGGTATTGAAAAGGCGCAGCACGGTGTTCTCATAACTGGGCTCAAAATCCGGCGCTTCGAAGGCGAGTTCCAGCTGCCGCAGGGAGAGGCCGTGAAGGTTGCGGTTTTTCCGGGTGGCGGCGTTCATGTGGTGTGCTTCATCCGAGATGAAGACGATGCTCTGTCCTGAGAAGTCATCATAGCTCATGGCTCCTTCGCGGGCGGTATTCAGGTCTCCATGCAGCTTTTGGATAGTGGTGAGGCAGAGGTTGATGGCGTCCGGCTGAGCATCCCGGAAGTGGCTTACGGCGCGGATGGGTACCTGCTTGCCATTTCGGGTGATAGTGGGGGCAAAGAGGTATTTGGCGGAGGCCGGATTCAGGAAGTTTTCTCGGGTTTTCTCGATAATGTTCGTGGAGTTTACAAAGAAGAGAAAGTTCCTGTAACCTTGTGAATAAAGGTGCAGTATGAGCCCGGCCATGATGAGCGTTTTGCCGCTGCCGGTGGCCATGTGAAAGAGCAGGTGGTGCAGAGCACTGGGGTTTTCCCCGTAACGCTCCCAGTATTTCAGGAAAGAGCGGAAACAGTCCTGCTGGTACGGGCGCAGCTGTAGGGCGGGGTTCAGCCCCGCGGTGATGGTGGCGGGCAGGGGCTCAGGCTCTGTGAGGGGGCTGCTCATTTCTGCTCGTAGAAGTCGCGGTTAAGGCGGCGGTCTGTCTCACTGAGGGGGAACTCGCTGCTGTTGAGCTCGCTGAGGGGCACGTAGAGCATGTTCTTGTCCAAGCATTCGCGCAGAATGTCCTTCTGCTGCTCGAGGGGCAGGGCGGAGAACTCTGCGGCGGTGGCGCTCAGTGCGTCCACATCCGCCTTCCAGTTCAGGTGGCCATGGGTGGTCATCTGTACGAGGATTTCCGCTAGCTCTTCCGATGTGCTGGCGGCGCTGATGGTATCCAGAAAACGGCTGTTGGCCGCGGCGAGGTCGCAGTACACGGGAGAGGAATCCCTGAAGCGGCGGTGCATGATGGCCACGGTGTCTTCCAGCTGCTCTACGAGGATGAAACGGCGCTTCAGATAGCCCGCTACATAGCCGGTGGTTCCGCTGCCGGCAAAGAAATCCAGCACAAGGTCGCCTTCCTTCGTGGCTTGGCGGATGAGGCGCTCCATGAGCTTGTAGGGTTTTTCTGTGAGGTAGCCGGTGCGTTGCACGCCATCCACACGAATGCGGGCGGCCACGGCAGCCTTGAACCAATCATCGCTGTTGATGTTTTTCTGCTCCTCGCTGAGGCGGCGCAGCTCATCAGCCAAATCCTCGGGGGTGTGAAAGAGCTCCCACCAGTCCTCGGGAATCTTGCCTTTTTCTGCGTATCCGCTGCTCATATCGGCATTCATTTCTCCCTTGAAGCCGCCGGCGTGTACCTCGGATTTCAGGCGGATGTCGTTTCCGTTGAATACCCACTCAGAGGGGCTTCTGGAGTACCAGAGGATGGTATCATGCTTGCGGTTCAGTTGCTTCATGCCCGGGGAGCCGGGGCCGGTGTAGCACCAGATGATTTCATTGCGGAAGCAGTCGCGCCCGAAAATTTCATCCATGAGCACCTTGCAATAGTGGGCCTCATTCCAGTCCAGCTGCACGTAGATGCTGCCATCCGGCGTGAGGAGGTCACGCGCCACTTCCAAGCGGTTGCGCATGAAGGTGAGCCATGTGCTGTGATTGAAGGTATCATTATAGCTGAAGCTATCACCGCCGGTGTTATAGGGAGGGTCTATATAAATCATGCGCACCTTTCCGGTATAGCGCTTGCGGAGGCTGTAGAGCGCCAGCAGGTTATTGCCGCGGATGATGTAGTCCTCCTCTCCATTCAGGTGGGTGACGGGTTGTTCTCCCTCTGCGGTGACCCTGTGGAAGTGGCTGAGTGCTTTAGGCTCGGTGAGGCGGTTGATTTCATCTGGCGCGAGTGTTTCGTTCCAGAAGATTTCTTCCCTGCGTGCCTCCTCGCGGGTTTGGCCGCCTTCCAGCAGGCAGTCTTTATACGGCCAGCTGAGCACCACTTGCCGCCGCTCGGCGAGCATGTCTCCCGTACCGTCTGCCAGGCCGATGCGGTTTCGGTACGCCGTGAAGCTGTCCGGCAGGAAATTCTTATTGGAAACGAAGCGCAGGAACTTTACTTTGTCAAATACCATAACACCCTCCACCTCCGCAAAGAAGAAGGCGCGCAGCTCTTCATGCCCGAGCAACAGGCTCAGCAGCTCGGGGCGCAGCTCCATGGCTGCCTCGGCTATGGCATTGCGGATGAGTACGCCTTCACTGGTGCAGAAGCCGGGCTCACGCTGCAGCCGATGTTCCAATTCCCTGAAAAGTGCCGTGTTATTCATTGCCGTGCTACCCTGTGCGGGCTACCTGTTGTACCATATAAGCAAAGCTAAGTCAAGCCACCTGAATGCAGGTGCCGGGTGTGCTTGTTAATATGACACAGCCCCGGTTCCGGTGCGCTTTACCACCTGCGGGCGCCTTCGTGCATGCCGAAGGCTGCCTGGTGGTGGCGGATTGTAGGCTTTTGCC
>CALABM010000223.1 GCA_937885815.1 uncultured Verrucomicrobiales bacterium
TTACTGTTCAAGGGGATTCGAACCCACGACGAGTGGGCAAGCTGAGAGCAAGCGAGCAGCTTGCCACCGGCCCGAGCAGACACCTCTGCGAGGGTACCCTGCCGACTGGTAGGGGCCGGTGGAGCGGGTAGAATCCCATCATCCGCTCTAAAGCCCCTCATCGGAGGGGCTTTACTGTTCAAGGGGATTCGAACCCACGACGAGTGGGCAAGCTGAGAGCAAGCGAACAGCTTGCCACCGGCCCGAGCAGACACCTCTGCGAGGGTACCCTGCCGACAGGTAGGGGCCGGTGGAGCGGGTAGAATCCCATCATCCGCTCTAAAGCCCCTCACCAGAGGGGCTTTACTGTTCAAGGGGATTCAAACCCACGACGAGCGGGCAAGCTGAGAGCTATTTATACTCTCTGTAGAAAGAGGAAAAAACAAGAAAAAAATAAACGCAGGTCAGGAACCTGCGTCTACGCACAGAGGCACAATACAGCCCATACCTCAGCGTCTGCCTACCGACAGCGAAACGCATAACAAACAATTTTCCATATTTACATGTCATTTTTGCATTTTGACACAGGGTTTTCTTGACTTATGAACGACATTAGTTAAAATGATTGAGTCAATAGACCTCGTATTTAGCTATGAAGTTCACAAACATCATCACCACAGTAGCAGTAGCGTTCTGCGCACTGATTGCCACCGCTCAGGCTGAGCTCAAGATTGCCTCCGTTAACGTAACTGAGCTCTACACCCTGTTCTACAAGCGTTTCAACACTGAAGAAACCCTTAAGCAGCAGCAGGAGCAGATTCGCACTGAAATCCAGCAGCGCGAAGAGAAGCTGCGCACTCTTCAGGAAGAAGACCAGCAGATTCAGCGCCAGTACGACCCCTCCCTTTCCGAAGCACAGGTGCGCCGACTTCGCGAGCAGCATCAGGTGAAAATGAATGAAATTCAGGCAGCCCAGCAGGAGCTTCAGACCTATGTACAGCGCCGTCAGCGCGCCTTTCAGGAAATGTTCCGCCGCGAAATGACCCAGCTCTTCGCTGAAGTGCAGCAGGCCATTACTGATATCACCACTCAGGCTGGTTACGATCTTGTCATCGACTCCAGTGCCACTAACAGCACCACAGGCATCCGTATCTTCCCCCACGTGAAGTCCACTTTCGACATCACTCCTGAGGTTCTTCGTCACCTGAACAGCGGCGCACCCGAGGGCTTCGATCCCCGTGCTGAGCTGCAGCGCCTGTACGGTGCAGCTGCTCCTGGCGCAGCCACCCCCGGTGCTACTCCGGCACCTGCAAACTAATTAACTCGCTACAAGCCCCAATCTGAGCACGACTATGAACCTCTCTCTCGACCAAGTTCTCGCGCTCACCGGGGGTAAGATTCTCAACCCGACTCCGGAGATAACCATCTCCGGAGTCGCTACGTTAGCAGAAGCTTGCCCGGGTGAGATTTCATTCCTCGGAAACGAAAAATACTTCAAGGACTTCCTTGCAACAAAAGCCTCCGTTGTACTCGTACCGCCGAGCCTGCCGGAATATCCTCAGGAAGGCGTCGTTTTCATTGAGGTAGAGAATCCCTCTCTCGCCTTTAATGCTGTGGTAGGTCACTTCATGAAAGCGGCCTCTGATTTCGTTCCCGGCATTTCCCCGGCTGCTACGGTAGAGCCCGGCGTAAAGCTTAATCCTGACAAGGTGCGAGTATCCGCCGGCGCTGTAATTGAAGCCGGAGCCGAAATTGGTGATGGCTGTGATATTGGTCCCGGTTGCGTGATTGGCAAATCAGCCGTACTGGGTGAAAACTGCAAACTCTACGCAAGAGTCGTAGTACGCGAGCGCTGTATTCTGGGCAAGAATGTCGTTGTTCAGCCCGGTGCAGTTATCGGTTCGGATGGTTTCGGCTTCCTTCTGAACAAGGAAACCGGCCGCTACGAGACTGTGGATCAGGTGGGCATCGTCGTTATCGAAGACAATGTAGATATCGGCGCCAACACCACCATTGACCGCGCTCGCTTTGGCCGCACTGTCATAGGCGAAGGCACTAAGATTGACAATCTCGTGCAGATTGGTCACAATGTTGTCGTTGGCAAGCACACAGTCATCGTCTCCCAGAGTGGCATAGCCGGCAGCTCTCAGATTGGCGACTACGTAACGGTAGCTGCACAGGTGGGCATCGCTGGTCATATCACCGTGGGTGACAAGGCAGTGCTGGCTGCTCGTACCGGCGTGATGTCCTCTCTGGACGGAGGCCAAGTTTACTGGGGCGCCCCTGCCTCCCCCTACAAGGAGGCAGCCAAACAGTTTGCCGCCATCCGTAAGCTGCCTGACGCCATGAAAGAAATGATTGCGCTTAAGAAGCAGGCAGAAGAAATCCGCGCTCTCATTGATCAGGCACTCGCAGAACAGGCCGGCAACTGATGCCGCACCCCCTCGAACAATCAATATAATGGAAAAGCCTGCCGTGCGATTCACGGCAGGCTTTTCTGTTGCAAGAAAAAGTTTTCGTTATTTCAAGAGCCTTGGCAAGCGGCGTCCACGATAGCCTGAAGAGGCTCAAGCTCATATTTTTCCGCCCAAGCTTTCAGCTCCTTGCCGGAGTAGGAAGCCAAGCCATCAGCGGTAAGCCTGCGAGCCAGCACACCGGCGGGAATAAGCATGCAAAGAAAATCTGCATCAGCCTCATACCCTACCTTCACCTGCCCTTCGCGAGACATAATAACGCCATCACAAGGGCTCATGGAGTTCAGCTCAATAATGGCGGAAACCAACTCCTCCCGGCTCACCTCAAAATGCTGCTCAATGCTCATGAGGCAATATATACCACAGCCGGCAGCACAACTCAAGCCGCAAGTTTGGCACACATCAGACTTGACGACACCCCTTGTAATAGTGTACGCTATAGGCATGAGAAGATTAAAGGTCATCGTAACAGCTATTCTCATGTGGGCTGTTCCAACTGCTTGCCTCCAGCAGCAACAGCAAACAGCCTCCTCAGCCGACGAGGAAAAGAGTGAAATGGCAGCCGAACCGCCGCTCCACCTCGGCGCCGTGCATCAGGTGTACCCTCAGCAGGGATTCGCCCTGCTCCGCATCATAGGCCCCATGCCCAAAGGAGGCACAGTCCTTATCTCTCACCCGGCAGATGGGAGTAACACCCGCATCGGTAATCTCATAGTATCCTCTGAATACACCACTCGCAACAACATCATCGCAGCGGACATCCGCTCCGGTGAAGTCATGCGCGGTGACCGCATCTTCCAATACCGCAGTATTAACCCTCAGCAAACTGCTGAAAATCCAGAAGAAGCCGCACTCTCCGGCCCACGCCCCATCATTGACAGCATCCCGGATAGCGCAGTGCAGAATCTCCAGCAGGATACACCGCGCCCCCCGGCTTCTGAGGACTCCACCAGCAATGAAGATAGCGATGTCATGATTGAAAGCACCCCCGCGACCTCAGAACCCGAAGAACAGATGGACCGCCGCCCTGTAGATGGCAGCTCTATAAATGTACCCTCTTATTTGGATGAAATCCCGGATGACATCAGCGGTTGGAATTAAATTTCAGACACTATGAGACTTCAGTATTACGCAGACGAAGACGGCGAGAGCGTTATAGGCCTTTGGATACCTAAACGAAAGGCATGGATAGACGTCACAGCTCAGGAAGAGCAGATATGGGCAGCGCTGCAGCCTGATGGCAAAAAACTGCGCAAGGAAATTGAAACTTGGATTTCAAAGGGGGCGCCTGAGGGCGTCGTTGTTGATATGGAAGGTCTGGTAACGGCCAGTGCTCTGCATGTGCTGCCCGGCACCATTGCCTGCCTTGGTAAAAGCTATGCCTCCCATGCCCAAGAGTTTGACGGAGATAACCCTGTAGAGCCCTCGCTTTTCCTAAAAGCCACCTCTGCAATCAGCCCGGATATCTCCTACGTTCTGAACCCGCCCGGTGCAAAAAAGCTGGATTATGAGGTAGAACTGGCCGTCATCATCGGTGACACTCTACACCGAGCTACGGCAGA
Source organism: uncultured Verrucomicrobiales bacterium (assembly GCA_937885815.1). Taxonomy (GTDB): domain Bacteria; phylum Verrucomicrobiota; class Verrucomicrobiia; order Verrucomicrobiales; family Akkermansiaceae; genus Akkermansia. Next base: position 4,016 of record CALABM010000223.1, read on the forward strand.
CGAAGCTCGCCGTGCCATCATTGGCTATACTCTCATGTGTGATTACTCTGAGCGTACCTACCAGCTTGAGCACGGTGGACAGTGGACCAAGGGGAAAAGTTACGACAGCTTTGCACCCTTCGGCCCGGTATTCGTCTCCAAAGATGAGATTCCCAACCCGGATAAACTCACACTACAGCTTAAAGTCAACGGAGAACTACGCCAGAACGCAAGCACAAGTGAACTCATCATGCCCGTGGCTGAACTGGTAGCATACGTATCACGCTTTATTACGCTAAATCCCGGTGATGTTGTTTCCACAGGAACCCCGGGCGGGGTGGGTATGGGGATGACACCACCCCAGTACTTAAAGCCCGGCGACATCGTTGAGTTCGGATGTGATGCTATTGGCTGGGTAAAACAGACGGTCGAGCAGGAATAATTTCCACAGAAAAAGATTGCAATTTTGTAAAAACGCAGTAAAATAAACTCGTTCCACTCATCTCACTATATTTCATCTCAGTTATCACTTCTCCAATGAAAATTCTCGTTACTGGAGCTGCGGGGTTCATCGGTTATCACGTAATCAATCGTCTGATTAACGAAGGCCACACGGTCGTGGGCATAGATAATCTCTGTGAGCCTGATACTGTTAACCTTAAGAAAGTTCGTCTTTCACTGCTCGGAATTAATCCCGAAGCTATTCAAGACGGAGTTCCAACGCGGAGTGCAATAGCCGTATTTGATTTCATTAAGCTGGACGTTCAGAATCGTAATGATATGATGCAGCTTTGTAATGAATGCCGCTTTGATGCTATTATTCATCTTGCTGCCATTACTGGCACTCAACTTGCCATCAATTATCCTACCGCGTTCCATAATATTAACACCAGCGGTACCGTTAATATGCTGGAAGCGGCCAGACTCACAGGGGTAAAACACTTCTTCTTCGCCTCCAGCTCCAAGGTGCATGGCAGGTTAGCGCAAGCGCCGATGAAGGAAAATGACGATATAGACGAACCCATGTGCATGTATGCAGCCTCCAAACGAGCCGCGGAGCTCTTGTGCTATGCATATGCTAACTCATACCGTCTTCCCGTCACCATCTTCCGCTTATTTACAACATATGGCTCATGGTGTCGACCGAACTCTGCCCCCATGCTCATAGCGCATGACATCGTGGAAGAGAAGCCCATCAAGCTAATGAACAATGGGCAACTGGTACGAGACTTCACATACATCGATGACGTGATAGATGGCATGATGTTCGCCATTAACACGCCCACTCACAAAGCTGGACAGGTTCCCTACGCGCTCTACAACGTTGGCCGCTCTACTCCGGTTCCCTATCTTTCATTCATTCAGAGTATTGAGCAAGCTCTGGGTAAATCGGCCATCATCGAACAGGTTGACACTGATCCCTTCACCATTGGCGAACACATAGAAATGTACGCTGATACTTCCAAGTTGGAATCCGAGCTGGCATACTCACCCGTATGGGATTATGAGGAAGCAGTACCGCTCTTCGCTCAATGGTTTAAAGAAAATTACAAAGTAAACTTCACCATTTAACAAACATCAGAAACTGTGGCAGCGCTATGGAGTGTCTGCCACTGAGTTTCTCACATCACCGTGAACCCATTCATCTATAACATCGGAAAGAAGTTCCTCTTCAGCTTGGACCCGGAAACGGCCCACGAGCTGACGCTTTCCGGCCTGCGCATGGCCGAGAAACTCCGCGTACTCCCAGCTATCGCACCGCGCACCATCTCTGATCCTGTCGAGGTTATGGGCCTCAAATTCCCGAACCGCGTGGGCTTGGCAGCCGGCATGGACAAGGAAGCAAGCACTGTGGCAGCCTTCGGGAAACTCGGCTTCGGCTTTGTAGAAGTGGGCACTCTTACGCCCCGCCCGCAGCCCGGCAACCCCAAGCCCAGACTCTTCCGCTGCATCAAGGAACGAGCCATCATTAATCACATGGGTATCAATAACCCCGGTATCGATAAAGGCGTGGAAAACATTCGCTCCACCAAGCGTTTCAATGGTGTTCTCGGTGTCAATATCAGCAAAAACAAGGTCACACCGAATGAAGAAGCCCGTATGGACTACCTCGCTTGCATGCGTGCTGCGTGGGAAGTAGCGGACTATATCGCTATCAACTTCTCCTGCCCGAATGTTCCGAATCTCTGCAATCTGGCAAAAGCCGCCCCTGCTGCTGATTTGCTGGCTTCACTGAAGAGTGAGCAAGCGAACCTCACAAATGACACCGGACGCTACGTACCCATAGTCATGAAAGTGTCACCGGATATGGAGGAGTCCCAGATTCATGAGTTGGCTCAGGTATTCATGGACAGCCAGCTGGATGGCCTCATCTGTTCCAATACTACCACCACCCGCTATGGTGTGGAGAATCATCCTGCGGCAAGCCAAAGTGGAGGCCTCTCCGGAGCACCGCTCTATGACAGAGCCAACGAAACGCTCGAGGCTTTTGCCAAAGAACTGAAAGGCTCCATCCCCATCATCGGTGTAGGCGGTATCATGAGCGGTGAAGACGCTGTAAAGAAGATTCGCGCCGGCGCCAGCCTCGTGCAGCTTTATAGCGGCTTCATCTATAACGGCCCCAGGCTTATTCACGACTGTGCAAAAGCCATCAGGGATATGAGCAAGTAAGCCCCTGCCCCAGTTATTTTTCAAACGGCCGCTCTTCGCGGCCGTTTTTTATTCCTAAAAAACACGGCCCCGGGATTTCTCCCGAGGCCGCAATCTCCTCTTATCTTATGAACGATTTTCTCTGACGGGCTCAGCGGGAAAGATAGCCCGATACACCCTCGTGCGTGGGCGCCATCGCCTCCTCACCCTTGTGCCACCCCATCGGGCACACTTCGCCGAATTGCTCGAAGTGCTGCAGCGCATCCACCATACGGATAGCCTCATCAATAGAGCGGCCCAGCGGCATGTCATTCACCAGCATGTGGCGTATGACACCCTGCTTATCTATCAGGAACAACCCGCGATAGGCCACGCGATCTCCCTCCTCAGCCAGCACATCATAGGCAGCAGCCACTTCCTTGTTAATATCTGCAAGCAGCGGGTAGGTCACGCCCTGAATACCGCCCTGCGCCTGCGGTGTATTCGCCCAAGCCCAGTGGCAGAACTCGCTATCCGTGGAGCAACCGACTACGGCCGTGTTTCGCTTCTCAAACTCGCCAAGTGCTCTCTGGAAACCTATCAGCTCCGTCGGGCACACGAAGGTGAAATCCTTCGGGTAAAAGAACAGCAGCACGTACTTCTCACCGAGATATCTTTCCAAGCTAAACTCACTCTCGATGACTCCGTTCACTACTGCGTTCACGCTGAACTCCGGGGCTTTCTTTCCTACTAACATGGTACTATCTCCTTCTTTTTTGGTTGGTTTTTCTTAGTTGCGGACTTACTGCCCGCCCTTGCTGCACTCTTTTTGCCACAATTCCTATCGCTTTACAAGTCTTTTTTTTGAATTTTTCTAATTTAGTTAGTCTTCACTAAGTTGCAATTAACTTGACAGGAAAGAGTACAAGCGCTAAAAATAATTTATGTCAAAAAGCACGGAAGGCAGATTAATTTCATTAGATGCGCTCAAAGGGCTAACGATGCTGTTCATCATAGGCCTGGATGGCGTGTTAAGAAGTGCGGGAGCGATGGCGAAAGGCACATCATGGGGGCGGACGTTACAGCAGGAGATGGGGCACGTTCCATGGGAAGGGCTGCATGTGTATGATTTAATCTTCCCGCTCTTCGTGTTCTTCTCCGGCATGGCGATGAACTTTTCACTGCGGCGCAGGCTGAGTGAAAGTCAATCCGTACTCAGAATAAGCCTGCACGTGTGAATAAGAGCCGGCATACTCGTATTGCTGGGCTTTATGGTGAATGGGGAACTAAGCTGGGACGGCAGTATGCGCTATGCTTCAGTTCTGGGGCTCATAGGCATCAGCGGGGCTCTGTGCAACACTCTGGCCATGACATTACGCAGCACCCGAGCACTGACAATAACCGCTACAATCCTTCTTCTGGGCGTATGGATGGCACAGCACTTCGGAGGAGATTATACCCCCGGCAACAGCGTAAACGCGAAGATTGATGCCCTACTCTGCCCGGGTAAGCTGTACTATGGCTGCTTTGACCCAGAAGGCCCCCTCTGCGTAGTATCTGCCACAGCATTAGCACTACTTGGATATCTGAGTGCCCGGCTTTTATCATCCTCATTCAGTACATTAAAGCGAGTACTGATATGGGGCATCGGCGGAGCCTTACTCATCTTCCTGAGCAGTTATGGCATCATCATCAAAAATATCTGGACTCCAGCTTTCGTACTCGCAACAGCCGGCTGGGGCTGTGTGCTGATGGCAATCTTCCACCCGTGCTGCGACGTCATCTCCCGGAATGGATGGTGCTACCCGCTGAGGGTAGTAGGATACAATGCGCTCTTCATTTACGTCTTCACGCATGTTACAGATTTTAATAAATTGATTTCACGCCTGTTTGGCGGAATTCTCAGCAATTTCAGCGGCGCTGCTTACGCACTGGCATGGAATACGGCATACCTGCTGTTAGCATGGCTTCTCTGCCTATACCTCCAAAAGAGGAACATCTGCTTCCGAATCTAAGGAACATTCCTCTCATAAAACAAGAATCCGGTAAGCCCAAGGCATACCGGATTTCTTTTAAAATTTGGTGCTGCAGCTTATCTCCTACGGCGAGAACGAGAAGAGCTAGAACGGCTACTCGATGCCCTGTTGCGAGAAGACGAAGCCCGACTACGAGATGAGCTGGCACGACCACGAGAAGCTGTGGC
>CALABM010000224.1 GCA_937885815.1 uncultured Verrucomicrobiales bacterium
AAAAGCCACAATCAGACTAAGTGTCAAAAGGATGATATTCAGGATTTTCATGTGAGCGGCGTGTGATTTTCTAATAAATAGACGCTCGTGGATGGGCATTTTGTTGAGCGTTTCCTGCATTTTTGTTGCCGATGGCGCAAAGAGTGGCTCAATCGAACGCATCTCCGATAATCAAGCACAATACCACCGGTATCATAGGCAGGTTGATGACGCCTGTCACGAGCGCATCCGGCACCAGCCAACACACACCTGCCAGCGGGTAGGCGTATAGTGCCCGAGCTTTGTCCACGCATGCCTCGCTGCGTTCCGACACCAAGTGCATGCCTACTCCCTCCTTGCCACTCAGCACGGGATGCTCAGCTATCTGCTGCGCGGAGAGCAAAATTGGGCGAGCTCCAATGGGCAGCGCATCCTGCCAATCCCCTCTGTATTCGCGGTTCTGCATGCCTTCTATGGCATACCTGTACCACGCAATCACCTCACCCTGGCAGTTGTGGTAAGGATGCCAGCCCCAGCGTTCATAATCAGAATCATTGGGCCACACTGGGGCATCATCCTTTGGCGGTAGATGGTGATAGCCAGAAGGATAAAGGGCATAATGTATAGCATCAAATGGCTTACTTCCTTGCTTCAGACGGAATTCTCGATACACCGTCTGGCGAGACGCATCCGGTAGAATCGTATACACCCCGGAGTGTTCCGTCCGTCCGCCCAGCGCATCTGGATAAGGGCCACCTATCAAGTTACGATTGCTGCGGCGTAAGGTCGTCCGCACACCCTGTACGTAAAGGCGGGAACCCACCTGATACACGGCATCGTGAAGCACGACAATGCCATCGTATTCCTTTGCGGTATCCAGTACTCGCTGATGCGTCTCCAATACACATGAACTAAGCCCCATCGCCGCAAGGCAGATGGCTGAGGTGGCAAGGATTTTACGGAACGAGGGCATGGTCATAATTTACTATTTCAACGCTGAGAAATCAACCTCCTCAATATGGGAAGGTTGTTGTTGTTGGCGTTGTTGTTGCTGGCCGAAAAGAATGAAGGGATATGCGGGCAGGACGATGACAGCCGTACAGATTTCAGCTGTACCTTCTGCCACACATAAGGTAGCGGTGGCAGCCATGTCTACCACGGCAAGCGGGGCAGCCGCCACGGTGCGCCATATGGAAGAGGTGCCGGGTTTATCCTTGAGTGGTAAATCGCAAAGAGGAATGCACGTGGATAGTGAATTTTCCTCCACTTTGCGGGCATTGGCAAAATCAAAGCGGTCGGCAGGAATACAGCTGAGCTTGTTGTATTCCCTTTCCTCCCCGGTGACGTCCACCGGTTGCATCCAAACAACCTCGGGTATGGAGGTATCAAAGGTGAATTGTTCTTCGTATTGCTGATGCGTCAGCGGATAACTCTGGTCTGCTCTATCGGCACGGCGAATGATGGGGCGATGCGCCTTGGCATACTGAATGGTGCGACGCTGGTAATAGATACCGTTCAGTTGATAAAGGTATGGCTCAAAGGAGCAAGCTTTTGAACCTGTTTCATACAGCACTAATCCATCCAAGCTTACTGCCGGACGATGCGGAAAGTGGTGGTCAACCATAGCCACTCGGGCATCCGGCGGCGTTACCAGTTCGCGCAGGTTGCAGGTAAGAGGCTGCTCAAAGCAACAAGAGCTCAGCCCCACCGCCGCAAGGCACAGGGCTGTGGTGGCTAGGATTCTTCGGAACGGGAGCATGGGGGATGGTTGAACGATTTTATAGCAGCTCATCGAAATAGGGTATGGAATCCCATTTGCCGGAGGAGTGGGCTTCTTTTATATGCTGCACATAGAGTCGGTAGGAGGGGAGGCTGCGGAAGCGATTAAAATCGGCATCTTCGAGCATGAACAAGGGACGGTCGCGATCTGTCCATCTGTTACGATTCTGTTCAGCTTTCGTGCGGGGCACGATATCGCCAAAAAGGCAAATCGGCAGTTCGATTATGTTGCCCTGAGCATCGCAGAGACGCAGCAGGTCGATGGCGAAAAATCTATCCGGCAAAACTGGTGGTACTACGGGACACGGAAATAAATCTTCTTCTACTTCTCCATCATTGTTGATTCTCAGAGGCTCGCTGCCGGGATTGGTGAGAATGTCTGCCTCCGGAAGCGGAACCGGGTATGCACGTCTGAAAATAGCCAACAGCTCTTCCAGCTCTTTGCCTGTTATCTTGACCTCTTCGACCGACGGAACATAAGCCCCCAGAGTGTCATCAGTACGGTAAAATTCAGCGTAGCTTACGGAATCAAGACTGCCCTGCCAGGTAGCCAGCTTTTCTTTCGCTTCGGCCGTGCGGATGCGGTGTTGCTGCTGTCGGTAAGCAGCTCTCGCTTGTTCCAGCCTTGCCTGCTGTTCTTCTACTGAATCGCAAGCTATCAGGAACATGCTACATAGAATCAATAGTAATATCGCACGGTAATTCATTGAGGTTAAATGCATCTGTTACGGGCATTATATCATTTCCCGCCCCTCTATTCAAGCCTGGATGGCATTTTGTTGCGCGTTTCCTGCATTTTTGTTGCCGA
>CALABM010000225.1 GCA_937885815.1 uncultured Verrucomicrobiales bacterium
CGGCGATAAAGCTTTTTACAAAACCGTTCTTGCTTTAGTAATCCCCCTTATTATTCAGCAGGGTATTACAAGCTTCGTAAGGCTATAAAGTTGAGCTATCTGTCCGACCATGCAATTCATAGCGGAAGAAATGGAACGGACTATGAGTCGCCACCAGCAGGGGACAATCCGCCGGCAGACGCTCTGCCGAGAACCGCCGCAGCTGCCCTCCCGGCGACAAATTTTCCGAACGGAACGCCATACCTCGCAGCACCGCACGGCAACCATTGGCAAACTGTAGCTCCGTATCCTTATTCTCCACAAAGGTAAAACCCGCAGCATCAAAAGCAGTCTTCACCTGCGCGCGGCGGCGACCGCGGTCATGATTACCCAGCACGTAGTATACGGGGCACTGCTCACGCAAAGGCGCCAGACGGCGAGCCAGCTCATCCATGGGCATATTCAACGCCTCATCGTCAGATTTATGGTAATCTCCCAGCAAGATGATAGCCTCTGGACGGAGCGAAATGGCCGCGGCCACCTGCTCATCCACCCAATCGGCCTCCTCCGCGCCCGCATGCAAGTCCGCCAGCAGCACCATGCGGGCGGGCTCCACACTTTCTGCCCACCCCGGCATGGCCACAGACACCTCCTCCACCACCAAATCACGGGGCGCTCCTAACAAAGCCACAAGCACACCGGCTGCGGCACATATGAGGGATGTACTAACGGCCATAGCTCTGGTGCAGCACCACTTCATCAGTTCAATACCAACGATACAGGGCAGTGATCCGAGCCAGTCACATCCGCATGAATCTCAGCGGACTCCACGCGCGGCATCAGCCCCTCACTCACACAGAAGTAATCTATACGCCACCCCACATTCCTAGCGCGAGCACCGCCGCGGAAGCTCCACCAGCTGTAAGCATCTCGCGCATCCGGGTGCAGGCGGCGGAAAGTATCCGCAAAGCCGGCCCCGAGCAGCTCCGTGAATCCCGCGCGCTCTTCATCCGAGAAACCGGCGCTGAAATGATTTGTTGCCGGGCGGGCGAGGTCTATCTCCTCATGAGCCACATTCAAATCCCCGCAGAACACCACGGGCTTCTTCTCCGCCAATCCGCTCACATAGGCACGGAAAGCGGCATCCCACTCCTGGCGGTACGGCAGGCGGGCGAGCTCATTCTGAGAGTTCGGCGTATAGCAGTTCACAAGGTAAAAATCATCAAACTCCATCGTCGCCACGCGCCCCTCAGCATCATGCTCAGGGCAGCCGATACCCGTGCTGGTGCTCAGCGGTGCCACGCGGGAAAGAATCAGCACGCCGGAATAACCGGGACGCTGCGCCGGGTTCCAGAGAGCATGCGGCCAGCTCGCCAGCCACAGGTCTGCCACCTGTTCCGGGCGGGCCTTAATCTCCTGCAAGCACAGCACATCCGCGCCCAGAGCATCCATCTTTTCGGCCAGCCCTTTGCCCAGAGTGGCGCGAATCCCATTCACATTCCAGCTCACTAATTTCATCTTGCCCACATAGTACCCCATCCCCTGCCCCCGTGTCAAAATAATTCTATGCCACACCTCACTAATTTTCAGCCATTCTTCACCCTCACCCACATACACCTTAAACATGAAGCACTTACCTCCTCCTTCCCCACCTATTTTTTACCTCAAATCCACACCCAAAATAAAAAAAATCAAAAAAAATCAATTTTACTCTTGCCAAAGCCCCCGCCTTCGTGTATACTCCTGCCACACGCTACTGAGGCGCTGATACAATGGCAGGGTAGCTCAGTGGTAGAGCAGAGGACTCATAAGCCTTTGGTCGGGTGTTCAAATCACCTCCCTGCTATTAAAACCTCCGATACGCAAGTGTCGGAGGTTTTTGCTTGTGGCAGAATATAACATTTGCTACAATAATTCCCCAATCTTTTCGCATATATGGCTGATGAACTGACACCCGCAGATTTTCCGCAAGGAGAGCTCCTTTTCTACACTTCCAAAGATGGTAAGGTGAAAATGGAGATTCGTGTAGAGTGCGAAACCATCTGGATGTCGCAGCAGATGATGGCTGAACTTTTCCAAACTTCTAAACAGAATGTAGCAAAACATTTGAAGCGCATTTTTGAACAAGGAGAGCTGCAAGAAGAATCAGTTGTCAACCAATGGTTGACAACTGCGGCTGATGGCAAGAATTATTCTGTGGCTTATTATAATCTTGATGCCATTATCTCTGTAGGCTATCGAGTCAATAGTATACGCGGCACCCAATTCCGCATCTGGGCCACGCAGCAGCTCAGTGAACTGATGCGCAAGGGGTTTGTGCTGGATAAGGAGAGATTGAAGAATCCACCCATCAAGGGAGCAACAGCGTTGCCGGATCATTTCGATGACTTGTTGGAACAGATACGCGATATTCGAGCCAGCGAACGTCGCATGTATCTGCGCATTCGAGAAATTTTTGCGCTTGCCGCAGACTACGAGCCCAACAATAAACAGACGAATGTATTCTTCAGTACCATTCAAAATAAATTACACTACGCTATCCATGGCCACACCGCAGCGGAATTAATTATGCTGCGAGCCGATTCCTCTCAACCCAACATGGGGCTTACATCTTGGCAACGAGATAGGGTACTCGCCACGGATGTGATAACCGCAAAGAATTACCTGCACGAAGAAGAGATTGAGGCTTTTAATCGTCTCACCTCCATGTGTTTGGATTTTGTAGAGGATCGGGCTAAACAGCGCAAGCTGCTCTTCATGAATGAATGGGAAGAAGCGATTGACAGCCTTTTGAAACTCACCGGTCGCGAAGTTTTGCAAGGAAAAGGCTCTCGTTCCATGACTAATGCCCGCGAACACGCTCAGGAGCAATACCGTCTTTTCTGTGAGCGTCGTCGCGAGGCGGCAGAACAATTGGCCGAACTGGAGCTACAAAAGCATCTGGAAGAAGAAATCAGGCAGATAAGGCCATAAAAAAATGTTTCCACTGAAACTGTTTATACGCAGTACCTAGACGCATATCGCACCTAAAACGAAAATAAATACAATAAACTAAAATTAAAACAATTGGAATATTATGTCGAAAAACAAAATAGTCCAAGAAAGTAAATATTTTATTCCGTGGAAAGTTTGGTGGAGAATAGTATAATGGCGCCTAATTTTAAGACAGCGTCCTTCCTCCCCCATCCGGGCTGGGCTGTTTGGTCACTTTTGGGTGGACTTTTCAGAGGTGCTCCGGTGTCGCATTTGTTTTTACACTTCTCAGACTGAAGAAAATAGAAGAAATATACTTGACAGTTATGAAAATTGCTGCATATGTAGAAGTATGCCAAACTTTAGTCATTTCTTTAAAAAAATAAAGTTCCAACTATATTGTATAATCATGTTTGCATTATGCGTTTGTCAACCCTTAAGCGCCGATATCCTTCCAAAATGCATGGAGACAGAGAATACATACCCTATATATTTGAAATGCGATGATGACAAAATTGTTGTGATATGTATAGATAAAGATGTAGGGGAAGGTAGTTTTTCTGCAACAAAAAAAGTTTATTGTAAAGATAGGCTAATCGAGACTGTTGAGGCTCATTATGATGATTTTTTTGTAGGTGAGGATTTTTTGGATACTGCGCAACGCATATCAT
>CALABM010000226.1 GCA_937885815.1 uncultured Verrucomicrobiales bacterium
TCTTCCGAGTACGGCTTTGCCGATTTTAGTTTGGGAAACATCGTGTTGGATACCTTTGTTTCCCCCGCTGTTATTTCCGGGGCCACAATTACCCTGAATGGGTCGGTGAGCACGCTTCAGCCGGGTGAAAACTCGGATGCCCCCGTTTCAATTTTGTGTTTTCAGGGAACACTATCGCTTGATGGTCTGGCAGGTATTGACCCGTCCGCCAAAATCCGATTAATGGATTGTGGTGTTTTGAGTGTTCAGCAGGATGTTTGTCTGAATAGTGCTCAATTTGAGATTTGTTCCTCACAACAGTATCGGAATGAATTGAATGCCACGTTGACTCTGGCCGGTTATAGTGGTTTGGACCTGGCCATGGTCTACGGTGAAAACGGCACTCTGGTAGTGGGTGTGGATGAAGAAGGCGGGGCTTCTTCCATAACCAGCAGCGAATCTTTCGCCTCTGCATTGCAGATTGCAACAAATAGTTCTGCCGATTTCAAATCCACCACACTGACCGGCGACTCTTTCCTGTATGGCTCTCTGGAAACGACGGATTTAGCGCTGAACGAAGGTGTTACCCTGAGCGGTACCGGGCAGCTCAGCGTAACCGGCACCACCACCATGGCGGATAGTGCCAAAATCTCTCTGGCTGATAACCTGAATCTGAGCCTGGGAGCAGTAACCGGCAGCGGTACGCTGGTGCTGGGTGATGGTATAGGTACTGCTGATACGGCAGCTACGGCATCATCATTTACCGGGATGCTGGATATTAAGAGTGATGCACAGCTGACGGTCGATGGCGAAACTTTGCTTGCCGGAAAGTCCACCTCATACGGATGTCTTACAACCGGCAGCCTCACTCTCCTCGAAGATGCCCAATTTGATATCTATGACGCCGGAAAACTCAGTACTCCGCTTATCCTGACTCTGAATAGTAATGCGCAGCTGAATTTTCATAGCACCAATCTTAAAGACTTCCTGAATTCCATGGGAGAGAAGAGCATTACCCTGGAGTCCGGTTCCATTCTATACGGTCAGGGTGATTTGGTGGTGGATGATGACGTTCGCGCCCTGTTTGACAAGTTCGAAGGTTGTCTGAGCGTATCCGGCACGCTTACCTATGTGTCGGATGAGAACGATAGTGCGATTGTGGCCGCTGGTATTGTGGAAGCAGCCATTTATTCTGCCGCAATAGCCGGAACAGCAGCGGCTGTTGTGGTAATCGTGGAAGCCTCAGAAGCAATAGTGGTAACAACCGAGTCTGCCAGTCTCGCAAGCAGTCTGACCCTGGAGACCAAAAAAGGAATCACTATAGAAGACAGTGAAATAAGAACCAAGAAAAAGAAAGACCGTGATGATGATAAAGATATCACCATCCGGGGACCGGAAATCGTTGTTAAAAACAGTAAGCTGATAGCGGAGGGAAGTGTAACGCTTGAATGTTTTACCAACGATTTAACCGATAAATCCATCCTTGTTGATAATTCTGTTATTAAGGCGGAGAAAAAGACCGTCAGCATGACGAGCGGGGATATCACGATACGGAATAACTCTGAGGTTTCCGGCCCGAAAGTTGAGATTGAAGCGAATAACCTGTCGATTACCGGCGGGGCAAAGGTGTCCTCCGGTAGCAGCTCCGAACTGACCATCAATGACTCCACCACGGTAGACGCAGCAACGTTGTCATTGAACGGTCTGTCGAATGGTAGTTCTCTGGGCTCGTTGGAAGGCAGAAATAATGCTGACATTGCCCTACATGGTGGTTCATCTGCAACCCATAAGGTGAGTGCAGATTCGATTTCGCTCAACGGGTCATCCCTCAATCTTTCAGATTTGACCATGGAGGTGAAAGAGGGCACTACCCTGGAAAGTAAGTCTGAATTGAGCCTGAAAAATGCCACCCTCAAGGGGGATTCTCTTAAGGTGGGTGACGGCTCTGTGTTGAAGGGGTCCAACAGCAGTCTCAGTATGAACTCCGTTGAGGTGAAGCGGGGTGGTGTTCTGGAAGGCGTAAGCTGTTCTGTGGGAAGCGGCTGCTTGTTCACCAATGATGGTGAAATCACCTCTGCGCTTACCATCAATGGTGGTGAGGTGAGCGGCTCCGGTACGTTCAGCAATCTGATTCTGAACAGCGGTATGCTTGTGGTCGGCAATTCTCCCGGCCTGCAGACCTATACCGGTGATTTGGAGCTGTTCGGCGGCGAAGTGGTATTCTCTGTGGCGGGATTTGATGAGC
>CALABM010000227.1 GCA_937885815.1 uncultured Verrucomicrobiales bacterium
ATTCTTCATACGATGGTCAAAGGTACAGGCACTACTACTGGCACAAGCGAAGGAAATCCTCTCATCCATAGCCAGCGGCCATGATACGCTGGACACCCTCTGTGCCGCTCTTGGTTTGGGAGCTATGGAGCTCACACCCCAGCTCATGCGCCTGCAGATAGAAGGCGAGCTTGTCCCCCTGCCCGGAGGACGATATTCAGCGCGGCAAAAGCAACTTTAAGTTGACATTACGTAAGGCCGCGGGTAGAATGGTGGAAGCATGAAGTTTTTCACCATCACAGCGCTGCTCATGGGCGTATGCCTCCTGAGCGGGTGTACGGGGCTGATAGACTTTGCTCTGAACAAGAGCATTTCCCCTGAAGTGCAACAAGCTGCCCAAAGCCCGGATAGCTGGTATACCTTTATGCCTCACCGCGCGCCCGGCTTCTGCCTGCGCACGCGCCATGCCATTGTGTGGGAGGATGAAAGCATGGATTTGGGGTACTGGAAAGGCCTGCACCCCCAGCCTCCGCACCGGGTTCTGATGGAAGCTCGAGGAAACATTTTCATCCTCCATCGGCGTTATGTGTGGGACGGTAACAGTGTGGGCATCACCACCCCGAATGACCTCATGCCCAGCCTCAGACATGATGCTCTTTACCATGCGCTGAAAGAAGGTGCCCCCATCAGCAGACGGGATATAGACAAGGCATACAGCGCTGATTGCCGCCAGCACGGAAGTCAGCTCAGCACATGGCGCTATTATACACTCAGGCTGTTTGGTGGAATCTTCAACAGATTAGGCCAGCGTAACACCCTCATCATCGTCCCCACTACTCCGGATACTCCTCCGGCTCCGCTGGAACCGGACCGCCCGGATGACCCATATGATGATATCTCCTACACCCCGGCATAATTTAGATATGGGAAAATCAGAAATGCTGGGCGGCCCCTTCGCAGCCAAATGGAATTACTGCGGGAGTTTCCCCTACAAAGAGAAAGAGGGCTTTGCCATGCTGAACAGCGGGCGCGCCGCATTCGAATGTATCCTGCGCAGCATGCCCCGCCCGCGGCGTGTACTGGTACCGCGCTTTATATGTGACACCATACTGGAGCCCCTCATACGCCTCGACCTCCCGGTGGAACGGTACCCGGTGAATGAGCAGCTTATCCCCTGCCCACCTGCTGATGCAGGCACTCAGGATTTACTACTGCTGGTGAATTACTTCGGGCTCACGGGAGAAGCCGTGCGAGCCGCAGCGCTGAGGCACCCGGGCCCTGTGATAGTGGATGCCACTACTGCCCTGTACTCAGCCCCTCTGCCCGGCATACCCGTTTTCTACAGTCCCCGCAAGTTCGGCCCGGTAAGTGATGGCGGAATGGCGAGCGCGCCCTTCCCTCTGATACTTCCGGATGAAGTAGACTCATCCATAGAGCGATATCTCGGCCTACTGGAGCAAACGGAAAAAGGTGCCCGCTTCGCTGCCAAGAGGCATCAGGCTGCGGAAGACAGCCTGAGCATGCTCTACCGCCGCATGTCTGATATCACCCGGGAAATGTTAACCATCCCCAACTGGATAGAAGCTAGCAAACGACGGCTGGAAAACTATGCCGAGCTGCACACTGCCTTAGCGCCTATCAACCGGCTGAAGCTACCGGATGCCCCGGATGCGGCCCCCATGTGCTACCCGCTTGTCTGCGGCATCCCCGGGCTGAGAGATGAACTTATTGATGCCGGCATAGCCCTGCCCCTGTACTGGCCGGAAGTCATCGAGGCCACCACAGCAGCAGAGCCGGAAAACATGCTGGCCCGCAGCCTCCTACCCCTGCCCATAGACCAGCGCTGCACGCAAGAAGACATGCAGCGCTTGGTGAAGCTGATACTGGGATGACACCTAGGGAGGATGCCCCTTACAGCTCGTAATACGTATAGCCGTTCAAGCCTGTGCGGTACGCCTCAAGAGCATCCCTACGCTGACGCGGAGTGATAAGGCCTTCCTCCACAGCACGCTCTGCCAGAGAGCGGAACTGGGCCACGAGGTCGCGGGACTCATACTTCACGTAGGAAAGCACATCAGCCACGCTGTCGCCCTCCTCTTCATCCGTGTAAACAGGACGTCCGTTCTCCAGATGCACGCTCACAACGTTCGTGTCACCCAGCAAGTTGTGAATATCACCGAGGGTTTCCTGATAAGCGCCTACGAGGAATACAGCCACATAATAATTCTCCGACCCCTCAAACTCATGCAGCGGGAGAGAATGCGCCACGTCCTCGCGGTCAATGAAGTTATCTACCTTACCATCACAATCGCAGGTGATATCCACGAGCACCGTCTTCTGAGTGGGGCGCTCACAAAGGCGCTGAATGGGCATAACGGGGAACAACTGGTCAATGGCCCAGGAATCCGGCATACTCTGGAAGAGTGAGAAGTTACCGTAGTAGAAGTCCACCATGTTATCGGACACCTCTTTAAGGTCCTCGGGGATTTCACTCATCTCTGCAATACGGCGGGAAATCAGGCCCATGATGTGCCAGTAGTATGCCTCACCAATACCGCGCTCGCGCAAGCTGGCATTGCCATAGAAGAACTGCATGCGGAGCTGATCGCGGTAGTAGTTGGCATCATTGTAACACTCCTGAATGTTCTTACGGGAAAGCATGCGGAGCGTTTCATCCAGAGCCTTAAGAATTTCACTGGGATTCTCGGGCAGAGAGGGAGCCTGAGCATCCTGACCGGGAGCACTGGCTACATCCAAGATGTTAAACACTAGCACAGAATGGTACGCAGCCACGGCGCGGCCGGACTCCGTCACCAGCGTGGGATGAGGCACACCGCACTTGGTGCACATCTCGCCCACCACTTCCACGATATCACGGGCGTACTCCTCAATGGTATAGTTACAGGAGGAGTGGAAGTTAGTCTGTGAGCCATCATAGTCCACCGCGAGGCCACCGCCCATATCCAGCGTGCCCATGGGAGCGCCTTCACGCACAAGGTCAATGTACATACGGCAAGCCTCCGTGAGCCCCTCACGTACCACGGAAATGTTCGGAATCTGAGAGCCCTGGTGGTAATGAAGCACCTTGAGGCAGTGCAGCTTGTCAGCAGCCTTAAGAGAATCCACCACCTCAATGACCTGAGCTGTGTTCAAGCCGAACACGGAACGATCACCGGCGGATTCACTCCAATGGCCGGAGCCCTTAGCCGCAAGGCGTACACGCACGCCGAGGTTCGGCTCAATACCCAGCACACGGGCGCGCTCCAAAATGGCGGGCAGCTCGTTGGGCATCTCCAGAATGAGGCAGATATTGATACCCATGCGCTGGGCCATCAGGGCAAGGTCAATGAACTCATCATCCTTATAACCATTGCACATCAGGAAGGCCTGCGGGTCCTTCATCTGGGCCATGGCAGCGATGAGCTCGGGCTTACTGCCGGCCTCCAGACCATAGTGATAGCGAGCGCCGTAGGAGACGATTTCCTCCACAATCTCACGCTGCTGATTCACCTTAATAGGATACACACCGCGGTACACGCCCTGATAATCCACCTCCTTGATGGCCTTGATAAAACTCTGATTCAGCTCATCAATACGGGCACGAAGCAGGTCACGGAATCGCAGCAGAACAGGAGCATCCGTACCGCGCTCAGCCAGACCACGCATGATGGTATGCAGGCTCACGGCACGCTTCTCACCGTCCGTATCAACAAGGTTCACCGTCACCTCACCATTTCTGGAGACGCCGAAATATCCATTACTCCAGGAATCAATACAGTATAACTCTGCAGAATCCGCCGCCGTCCAGTTCTTTACTTTACGCTTAGTGATGGTGGTGTGTTTACGCAATGCCATAGTGCTTCACATGGTTGAGGTGTGCGCGCGTTATATACCATAAGCGCGCGATTGTCAATCAGGAAGTGAACTTTTCCGGCTATAATGTCTCAATCAATGCTGCGACCACAGCGCCGGAGGTGTTCCACCAGCACGCGGGCGAAGTCCGAGGCCGTCTCTGACACATCCTGTACAGAGTGGCTCGAAGGCACGATTGTCTCTGTTCCCCACGGGATGTGGCTGGACCAATACGGCACAACACCATCAGAGCTATCGGGCGTATCACCATCCCCTTGGTCACCTATAATGGAGTGAGTCGGCACGCGAAGCACCTCCAGCCCGTGCAACCCTTTGATGGAGTAACTATCCGGAGCGAGCTGATTCACGCTGGTGAACGCCTCCGTGAGAAGCGCAGGATTCAGCAACACCGTGTCCTGCTGAAGTGTCGCAATGTTAATGACCTCCTCTATAAGATTCTGAGGCAGACGTACCAGCTTCATGAGCGCCGTAACAATACGATAACGAGCCAATGGAGCACCACGGTGCGGCGTGGCCATATACACCACCATACCAGCCTTCACCGGGCGGAAGTAGAAAGCGCGCCGGAAGTAATCTCCGCGATCTATCGGCAGCGGTTCATTCACATAGCGCGCATCCATATATTCACCCAAGCGCGGGCGATCTCGCAGCATGAGCCAAGGCTCCGTGCACTGACTGTAATGAGTAATTAAGCCGCCCATCGAGTGCCCCACCAGCACCATATTATCCCAGTTTTTATTACGATGGTGCGGGTCCAGCTGACGGCGCACTTCATCGAGAGCTTCACGATATTGAGCGGCAGTGAGTGTCCAAGTCACGCCGGTGGGATAATTGAAATACCAGAACTGATAATTCCGGCGGATGACGGGGTCACACATCAGGCGGTTCACCAAATTATCAAAGGTACCGGCGCTGGACAGTAGACCATGCGTCAGAATCACGGGGATTTTATCCGGAGAATACGTCTCCATACACGAAAGGCCACTGACATCACGCAGTTCCTGAGGGCGCAGCAGGCCAAGCATGCGGTCTTCCTTCACACGCGTAAGGTTCCAGTATATCTCAATGGCGGCAGAAAAATCTCCGGCCAGCGAGTGGCGCTGCCCGCGGATGGTGATATAATCCGTGGCATTACGATTAATAAGGCGTAGTTTCGGGCGGGCGGAAGGAGATGGCGAAAACTCGAGGATAGCCGTGATAGTAGCAACAGTACCTCGGGTACGAATAGGGTGCTTACCCTCTACTCTATTAACCTTCTCAGCGGGAATAATGCCCACCATAGGCAAGCCAACGCCGGGAATGGAAAAACGCTCAGCAAGAGAGCGGGTGCGGATATCTGCCGCGGGCACCATATCCTCGAATATATCTTTCAAACGCTGTCTGTCTTCCCGCCGCAAGTTCCCCAAATCAATTCCAGGCACCTCATAATCATGATTGCCGACTTTAAAGGCTTGCAGCATGTCCGCACGGTAACGGCGCACCAGCAGCAAGAGATTATGGTTATACTCAGCCACATGGCGGCTGTATTCCTCCGCTGAAAGACCACGCTGCTGCAAGGCAAACCAGCTGCTGCGCAGCTTAGCCATCAGCTGAGCATCCGGCTCTTGTTCCCGCTCACTCCGGCTTACATACGGGCTCGGCACCAGCGGAGCCGAACACCCGGGCAGAAACACAACGCCGGCAGCAGCCACAGCAAAAAGCCCCAGACGAATAAGATACGGACACCTAATCACGCGTCCATTTTACTACAGTCATCCCATGTGTCAAGCGGATAAAACTAACACCCCGCCACGTTTCCGAAGCGGGGTGTGATATCAGATATAATTAACAGAATGAATTACTCAGGGAGCGGGAGCAATGGTGACGGGCACCTTAATCTCCGGCAGTCCATCAGGCTTCACCGTAATGGTAGCAGTACCGGACTCACCGGGCTTACTGCGCACCACAGCCAGAAGGCGGCCATTGAAGAAGCGCTGATTGAGATCCTGCATGCAGGTCCAGTCCGTGGGGTCACCATTGCAGAAACCGGCAAGTACTGCGGGGCCCTCAATGGAGAAGCTCACGCGGCGGCTGTCAATGGGCATCACATTCCCCTCAGCATCTTTCAGAGTAAGTGAGATGAAGGCCAAGTCATGACCATCAGCCACGATGGTGTCACGATCCACCTCAGCCTGCACGGCGGCAGCAGCACCGGCCGTCACACGGCGGGCAGTAGCCCAAGGCTGGCCGTTCTTTTTCACCACAACTTCCACCACACCGGGCTCATATACCACGTTTTCCCAAGTGAAGCGGTACTGATTACGGCTCACCACCAATGAGCGGTCCTTCTGAGTGAACGTGGGGCCATCGCCACGGCGGCGTACACCCTGACTGCGGCCATTCACGAAGAGCTCAGCCTCATCACCGCTGGTGAATACCATCACGGGAGTGTGGCGGCCCTCATGGCCCTGCCAGTTCCAGTGCGGCAGGATGTGAGCCTGAGGCACCTCAGGATTCCACTGGCTCTGGTAGAGGTAGTAAATATCCTTCGGGAAGCCGGCGAGGTCAATAATACCGAAGTAGGAGCTGCGGCTGATAGCGCGGCTACCCATGGCGGCGTATTCGCGCATAATAGCCTCACGCTCGGCGGCCGGCAGGTGCTTGATATTGTTCTCAATAGTAGCGTCCTGATTGTAAGGAGTGGGCTCACCGAGGTAATCGAAACCGGTCCACACATACTCACCGGCGATATCCGGAGCAAGCGTATGGGCATGCATTTCGATATCCGGGCAGTTACCCCAGTGCGTACTGGCCAAGCCATAAGCACTCACCTGGTGCGGCACAAAGCCGGGCTTGAAATAGCCACCACCCACGCTCCAATCCAGCGGGAAGTTGTACGTATCACGCGTACCGACGCAAGAGCAGGTCTCGGAGCCATAGTAGGGCATATCGGGATGCGTGCGGCGGAACAGGGAGTACAGATGCGGCTTATAGTTGAAGCCATACACGTCCACCGTCTGCTCAAAGCCATTGCGGAAGGCGTTCTGGTCATTGCAGCCCACGGTATAGGGGCGAGTCACATCATAACGGCGAATCTCGTTACGCAGGCCATTAGCGATGCGAAGATTGAAGGCATTCCACTCCTCAGCCTCGCGCACGGCTCTAGCCAAGCGGCCAGGATTGGGATAACGATTATTTCTGTTGGCGCGGATAGCCTCCACGTCACTCATGGTCTGCTCCATGATTTCATTACCACCACTCCAAGCGATAATGCAGGGGTGATTTCTGTCGCGCAGCATGAAGTTGCGCACATCGCGCTCCCACCACTCATCCCAGTAAATGTGGTAACCATTCACCTTCTCGTACTTCTGGCGTCTCCAGATATCGAAGAGCTCATCAATCACGAGAATACCATGCTTATCACACAAATCCAGCACCTCCGGAGCGGGAGGATTATGAGTCATGCGGATGGAGTTACAACCCATGGCACGCAGGAGTTCAATCTTACGCTCATAAGCACGGGCATGGAAAGCAGCACCCAGGGCACCAAGGTCATGGTGCTCGCACACGCCCTGCAGACGCACACGCTCGCCGTTCAGGAAGAAGCCTTCTCTGCGCCACTCAATGGTGCGCACACCGAAAGTCGTCTCCTTGTTATCAATCTCATTACCATTCATGACCACGCGGGTCTGAAGTTTGTAGAGGTTGGGTGTCTCACAGCTCCAAAGACGGGGATTAGCAATGCGGAGCTCCTGCTCCACCACGTTCTCAGAATTAGGAGCAATGGTAATAGAGGCAGGAGCAGCAGCAGCACCCTCCACCGCCTGATGCACGGTAACGGAAGCCGGCGCATCGCTGGTATTCTTCACCGTGGTCTGCACTTTCACCACAGCATAATCACGAGTAATCTCGGGGGTGGTGACATAGGTAGGCCACTGAGCCAAGTGCACGGGGCCTGTGCGCTCCAGCCATACGTGGCGATAGATACCGGCACCGGGATACCAACGGGTGGACAGCGGCAGGTTACTGGCCATCACCGCCACCAAATTATCCTCACCGGGCTTCAGGAAGGGCGTGATATCCACGCGGAATGAGTTATAACCATATACCCATTCGCCGGCCTTCTGGCCATTCACATAAATCTGCGGGCGCGACATGACGCCGTCAAAATCCAGATACCAGCGCTGAGTGGCGGGGTCAAAATCAGCCGGCACATTAAAGTGCTTGCGGTACCAGCCCCAGCCGTTCCAGGGGAGCTTACCTGTTTCATTCGGCTCATTGGCTAGGAAGGGGCTCTCAATAGCCCAGTCATGGGGAAGCTGCACATCCTTATAACCGGCCTCACTTGCGCCCACCTCGGCGTGCACAAGGGCACCCGGACCGCGGCGAGCCTTCAACGGAGTATTATCAGCGCCGGTAAAGAGCACTTCACGCACGCTCATCCACTGGCGGGAGTGTGTCCCCTTAGGCACAGTGACAATGATGTAACGAATGGCAGTAGGCTCCGGCATTTCCACGAAACTGGCCGCCTGTCCACCTTGGTTGAAGGAAAGCTCTAAGTTCTTGCTCTCATCCTGACATACGACCTTGATATTCACATCAAAGGTACTGGGCTGCTCCCAGTAAATAAGGAAAAGCTTAACAGGGTCTTCAAAACCGGGGGCAATGACAAGCCTGTGGCCACTCTCGGAACTCGGAGCGCACCAGCGGGTGTCCATGTTGCCATCCACGGCATGCGAGGCCGGATGCCCGCCCTGATAACCATCGGCCCATGCGGGCGAACCGGCATCAGCGGGATCGAAGCCGCCAAAGTATCTGAATTTCCAGCCGAAGTCAAACGTCTCACGTTCGCCGGCCTGCAATGCTGCACAGCTCAGCGCCATCAGTGGGATTATGTATTTTGCTATCATGGCTTTTCGTTAAATAACTATAACACGCGAACGCGTTCCGTACTATTTAGCATAATCCTCCCCTCATGGCAAGCAAAAAAATGCGCCCCATAACTCAGAGAGCCGGAGCGCGGAAAGAAAAACACCATGTGACCCCGTCTCAGACAACGGTTTACTCCTTAGCACTAATCAATCCTGATTTTCCAACCAATGAACTATCCCGGAGGCAATGGTCCGGGCAAGCTTACGAGCATTAGCATCATTCCGGATAAACGTGACATGGCCGCGATTATTCACATACACAGCCTCAAAGACGATGGCGGGGATTCCGGCTTCATCCAGAGCATTCATCCAGCCGGCGGATGGCTGTGAACCGATGTAACGGGGCAGCACACTAATCCCCTTTCCGGCGTTCGGCATACCTCCGGGGCGGTCCAGAATATCACGGCGCATGGCTTCACATACCCTCTCAGCAAAAGCATGACCATGGCGGCGGTTACAGATGATAAGCCCTCGCGGCGGCATGGTACTCCATGAGTTGCCCACGCTGTTGAGATGAAGGAACACCACGCAGCGAGCGCCGAGTTCTATCGCGTAGTCAGCGCTCACCATTCCACAGCCGATATGCTCAGGATAATGAGTGGAAGGATAACGCTTTGCGCCGCGGTCCGGATGGTTAAGCTGCACCACACCGGCAGCCTCACAGGCTTCCGCAATGGCTTTTTTCGTAGGAGCATTGCCGCGGTTTGTTATCACGCAGGAAAAACCGGCGGCCTCGATGACAGCCTTCACCTCCCCGGCGTACATACTCCAGAACTCGTACTCATTCACGGAACCGTCCGGCGCACTAGCTCCACGGGCGGTGGACTGGTGGCCAATATCCAACACGACGGGGCGTGAACCCGCGGCATCGCACATTCCGGCCAGCCCAACCAGAGCTAACAGCAAGGTACTACACATCCTCTTCCAGAATAAAATCATCATATCTTGTACTTACCCGGTTGCTCCGGCTTTCTGCAATATAACAAGAATGGTAAAGCCCGCGCTTCCTCACCACATCATTGAGGCTGCAGAGAAAAGTATATCAGAGCAGGCACCTCTGAAGGCGCCGTCCCTTTAGGCACCGGGAGGAATGCATACTCGCCATAATCGAGATACAGCACAGCAGCATCTTGGCAGAGAGTAAACGGCATGCGGCGAATGCGCGGACGTGGAGCCTGTGGATTTTCCGCATAATAATCCAGCAGTGACAGCACCCGCTTACGATCCTGCTCCGTATTCAACGGGCACATATACAAATCAATCTCCCCAGGAATATCAAAATGAGGGCGAAGCGTG
The DNA here is from genome assembly GCA_937885815.1 of uncultured Verrucomicrobiales bacterium. Lineage (GTDB taxonomy): Bacteria > Verrucomicrobiota > Verrucomicrobiia > Verrucomicrobiales > Akkermansiaceae > Akkermansia. Next base: position 10,059 of record CALABM010000227.1, read on the forward strand.
AAGCGACGCGTGCGATGAACATGACTGAGCGCAAAATATGTACGGGAGGCGTCACAGCAGACCTTAAAATCACCTTCCGGCAAATTAAAAGAGTGGAGGTGAGCCCCTTGCCCCTCCGGTATTCTGGCCAGCACACCTTCAGCACGAGCGCTAGCACTCAGCCATTCCGCCCGGGCAGAATTACTATCCCCATGAACGGCGGAACAACTCACAACAAGCATACTGCGGTTTCCGGATAAATAATCAAACCAGTATTCCAGAGGACGACACACCAGCAAAACCAGCAGCAGCACCCATACATCCCACCAGCGCCTCAGCCGGGAGGGGCTAACTTTGGCATCACCCGAATCAGAGGGAGGAAGCTCCTTCTGAACGTCTGAACCGGCCTCCGCTACCAAAGCGGACTTAACCGCGCGACAACGCCGCCATACTATCCAGCCCCAGCGCAACAGCAGCACCACCGCCACACATCCGATAAGCCAATATCCACCTTCAGATACCCCAAACAGCCACGGGGAAGCATGCCAGACTCCATATAAATCACACTCCCAACCGTACACAGACTCCGCCAAAATTCCAAGCTCAACGAAGACAAACAACAGCAGCACCAGGCGACGCGAGGTGATAAGCCATGGTTGGCGCAGAAATTTGAGCAGGGGCTCCATCATTAACCCCTATTATAGAAGGTGAATACGCAGATTGTCAACGCCAAAACACCACACAAAAACAAAAAAGGGAGCTTTTGCCCCCTAAAATCAGCTCTTTCAGCCTAATCTGCGCCCAAAAACGGCGGAAGAACGCCCACTCGCCTCCAGCAAGGCGCGACGAGCAGCGGGAAGAACATCCCGAGAAAGCTCTGCATACCCTAACCTGTCACGGAAGTAAGCCACCGCACTCTGCGAGATAGCAAAAATCCATTCAAAGCCGAGGTCACGTGCTTTCTCCTCCACAAAGCGGCACATGGCACGGCCATACCCATGGCCCTCGTAATTCTTTTTGATAAAGAGGCACCCGAGCTCAGCGCAGCCATTCTCAGCATAAGGATAAAGAGCCACGCAACCAACAATGGTATCATCCAGCGTATATACGTAATAACTCTCCAGCTTTTCACGAATACTTTCGTATGTACGCTCCACCAGTTTGGCATCCACCACGCAGCGAGCTATCATGGAAAGCAGTTCGGGGATATCATCCTCCTTCAGGGGACGAATCTCACAGTACGAGTCCGTGTGCACCATGGTGCCTACGCCCTCCTCCGAGAAGATTTCATCCAGCAGCACGCCACGCTGCAAACCATCCAGTATGTGCACACGGGGAATCCCCCTGCGGCAGACTTCCGCAGCCTGCATCAGCACCTCTGCATGGGTGCAGTCTGCACAGGCGCCGGCAAGCACATCACTTCCACGAATGGCAAAAATGGGCTGTCCGCTCCGGCCGGGAACACCGTCTACCTGCAGACAAATGTATTTGGAGGCACCAAGAGCTACAGCCAAAGATACGCTCCCCTCATCAAAGCGGCCAACAGTACCGGAAGCCACAATGGCCACCTGACGCCGCTGAACAATCTCCTCCACACGAGCCACCACAGGAGCGCCGTCAGAGAGCGGCTGCTCCGCTGCTGCAGCGTGCACCTCGCACGTGCCAGCTCTGCGCAGCAGCTCTGATGTATCATCTCCTTCTGCTACCAGCACAAGCCGCACACCAATCTCGTGCAGGGCGTCCACATCCAGCAGAGCATCCACCAGCGCCTCCGCGGCCAGCAACTCGTGGCAGATATGCACCACGAAGAGACGACCGCGGAAGTATGGTACGTATTCCAGAACAGAACGGACGTTCATACCGCGCCGGAGGTAGATAAACCGGATGATATTTACTCTGCTTTATCAGAGGAAGAAGCGGAATCCTCAATAAGCTCAGCATCATCAGCCTCGCTTATCGCCATGACGGCGGGATTCGTCTCGCGCTTAATTTTCCCCATCACCTTCTTGCGGGGCATGGTCAGCTTCTTTTCAGCCTTCATGCGCACGCCGGGCATGGGAGCACCACCGCTCACGCTCATACCATCAGGCATAGAAGAAAGCTCATCCTCAGGAGCAGGAGCGGCAGAGGGCTCAGGCAGGATATCCTGCGCAGGAGCGGCAGCTCGAGCACGGGCTGCAATCTGGCTCATCTGCTCGCGCAGCATAGACAGCAGGTCACCATTACCCAGAATATCCGTCACGTCAGAAGATTCCTCATCCGCATTACTGGAGGGCAGAGAGGCGAGGAAGTCCTCAAAGGCGTTCAAGTTCGTGGTGCTGCGGAAGAGGTTATTGAGAATCTCGAACTGAATGTTGTTCATGAGAGTCTCGAAGATTTCATAAGCCTCACGCTTATATTCCACAAGGGGGTCACGCTGGCCCTGAGCGCGCAGGCGCACACCTTCGCGAAGGGCGTCCATATCCGTGATATGCTGCTGCCAGAGCTTATCAATAGCCTGAAGCATGATAGAACGCTCCATCTGCTCCACACGGTCAGGACGCTCACCGGCCACCTTCTTCTCATACATCTCACGCACCTTGGCGGTGATAATCTGAGCGGCTTCATCCGGAGTTCTGGAGACGAAGTCAGCATCCCCCTCACTCCAACCGAAGGGGAAAGTGGAGTTCACCCACTGCAGCAGGTCCGTACGGCGCACGGTGCCGGTGTTATCCTCATTCAGGTAGAGGTCGCACTTGGTGTTGGTGCCTTCTTCCAGCTGCTCGTAAATCATCTCACGAGGCTCCTCGCAAAGGAGAGCCTCATTACGCATACCGTAAACGATGGTACGCTGCTGATTCATGACGTCATCATAATCCAGCACGTGCTTACGCCACATGTAGTTGCGCTGCTCCACTCGCTTCTGAGCGCCTTCGATAATCTTGTTCATGAGGACGCTTTCCACAGCCTCACCTTCCTCCATACCGAAGCGATCCATTACGCGGGTCATGCGCTCACTGCCACCGAAATTACGCATCAAATCATCCTCGAAGGAGAGGAAGAACTGGGAGGCACCGGGGTCACCCTGACGGGAGCAACGGCCACGCAGCTGGCGGTCGATACGGCGGGATTCATAACGCTCCGTACCCAGCACAAACAGACCACCCAAATCAGCCACGCCTTCGCCCAGCTTAATGTCCGTACCACGGCCGGCCATATTCGTGGACACGGTCACGGCGCCACGCTGGCCTGCACGGGCCACGATTTCAGCTTCGCGCTGGTGGTTCTTGGCATTCAGCACTTCGTGGGGAATGCGAGCACCGGCAAGCATACGGGAGAGCGTCTCGGAAGCAATCACACTGGCCGTACCCACGAGCACCGGCTGTCCCTTAACGTGCAGCTCCTTAATCTTAGCCACCACGGCGTTGAACTTCTCGCGGCGGGTCTTAAAGATGAGGTCATTGAAGTCCTGACGAATGCAAGGACGATTCGTCGGAATGGGAAGCACGTCCAGCTTGTAGATATCATGGAACTCAGCGGCCTCCGTCTCAGCGGTACCGGTCATACCGGCAAGACGGGAATACAGGCGGAAGTAGTTCTGGATGGTGATGGTAGCGTAGGTCATGTTTTCGGCCTCCACTTCCACGCCTTCCTTTGCTTCCACGGCCTGGTGAAGGCCTTCGCTCCAGCGGCGGCCGGGCATTTCACGGCCGGTATTCTGGTCAATGATGATAACCTTGCTGTCCTTCACCACATATTCCTTATCCTTTTCGTAAATGGTGTAGGCCTTCAGCAGCTGACTGATGGTGTGCAGGCGGGCAGCGTTCTCATCCAAGCGCTTAATGAGGGTGGACTTACGAGCCTCCCTCTCTCGCTCAGTGAGCGTTTCATCCTCATCAATGTTCACGAACTCGGTGCCAAGATCCGGCAGCACGAAGTTCTCAGGATGCCCGGGGCTAATGAGCTCACGGCCCATTTCCATGAGGTCAGCATCATGAAGCTTCTCATCAAGGCAGAAGTAAAGTTCTTCTTTCAGCTTGAAGAGCTCCAGCTTACGGGGGTCCTGGAGCAGGAAGAGCTCATACTTCTCCACCATGCGGCGCATCTCCACATCCTCCTGAGAGCGCATGTAAGCGCGATTTCTCGGCATACCTAGCTTCACCTTGTACAGGCAGCGGCCGGCAGCCGTGGCATCACCCTCCTTAGCATAGTTCTTAGCCTGAGTCATCAGGCTGTTACACAGCTCCACCTGAGCCTTCACCACCTTCTCAATGAGGGGCTTAAGCTCATCATACTGCTGCTCGCGCTCCACCACAGCGGGGCCGGAAATGATGAGCGGGGTTCGAGCTTCGTCGATAAGAATGGAGTCCACCTCGTCAATAATTGCGAAGTAATGGCCACGCTGCACCTGAGCGCTGCGAGTGGAAGCCATGCCGTTATCACGCAGGTAGTCGAAGCCGAATTCAGCGTTAGTACCGTAGGTGATATCGCATGCGTACATCTGGCGGCGGAGGTCGTTGGGCATCATGCTCTGAATGCAGCCCACCGTCAGGCCGAGATACTTGAAGAGCGCACCCATCCACATGGAGTCACGGCGTGCGAGATAATCATTCACCGTCACCACGTGTACACCCAGACCAGTCAGAGCGTTCAGGTAAACAGGCAGAGTGGCCACGAGGGTCTTACCTTCACCCGTGGCCATCTCAGCGATGAAACCGCGGTGCAGCGCAATACCGCCAATCAGCTGCACATCAAAGTGTACCATATCCCACTTAATGGGAGTACCGCAAACATCCACCTCCGTGCCGCAAAGGTTACGGGCAGCGCACTTGGCCACAGCAAAAGCCTCAGGCATAATCTGCTCCAAGTACTTGGCGCGCAGCTTATCAAACTTGGGCTCAATCTCAGCAAAAGCCTTCTTACCGGCTTCAATGGAATCCGGGGTAGCCTCCACGGTAGGAAGCTTGGGGAAAATATCACTCAGAGCAGAGAAGCGAGTATTAAGAGTTTCAGCATATGACTTAAGCTCAGCTTCAGAGGAAGAAAGAATCACACCGCGGGTGGGCAGGTCAATGGGGGTGAAGCGGTGCAGATACTTCTGCCACTCAGCAGTCTTGCCCACCAGAAAATCGCGGTCTTTCCCCTGCCAGCTCTTTTCGATATCAAGCATCTTTTTCACGATGGGGCGCAGCTTGCGCACTTCGCGCTGGTTCTTGGAACCCACGATTTTATTCAGAATCCACTTAATCATTATCTTTGACGGTTAAAATTGACGGTAAAGCGAGCCCGGGCGGCACACGCGGTCGCGAATTGTAGCACAATCAACCGAATGAAGCAAGCACAACCCCTGCTTTCAGCCCCTCACGTTGTGTCATGAAAGAATTACCAATATCCGCGTTCTATTTTACGCTTGCCAGCTCACAGTGGCTCTGATAGACTGTGAAACATGAAAAACCTCTGCAACACATTCATTATTTCGCTTGCTGCAGCCATAACCTGCGCTCCCTCGGCCCATGCTGATTGGGACTCCATATGGGGTGAAGTGGAATCTATTGGAAGAGACGCTCAGGAGCTGGGTGAACGCGCCTGGGAAGAAGCGAAAAATGAATGGGATCAGTTGGATATCAACCATGAGCTTCTGCAGGCCTTCGGCGGGAATGTGGATGAACAATCCGCCCTCGTGGGCCGATTCTATGATTTGAAGCGCCCCGTGGAAGGAAGCGGAGCCCGCCCGCTGAGCAGGCAGCAGGTCGTGGAGCTTTTCCATAATTTCAATGAAAGAGGCTGGAATCAGAGCCTACTGGAAAACTATTATTCCCCCGCCGTACGCCTCTACGCACCGTATTTCTACCTGCCCCGCTGCCGCGCCGCATACGGCCCGGAAGCTTTCCAATGCAACGAAAACGAGGATACGCCTAAGGTACAGCCCTCGGACTGGGTGGTGATATACCGCGGCGTAGTCACAGCCCCGAAGAGCGGCGCATTCCGCTTCGTCGGCATGGGAGATGACGTCATCATGGTACGCTTCAATAACAAACTCGTACTGGAAAGCGGCTGGAGCATCCCCACCCGCAATAACATGACACTCGGAACAGACCGCGCCTACCAGCAAGAAATTACTACCCGCCGTGCAAGGCGAGCCATTTACCAGTACGAGACCACCCCGCACTGGAACCGCATGCTCGGCGGCATCCCCAGCGGCACTCCGTTCCGCGTACAGGCAGGTAAGAGTTACCCCATTGAGATTCTCGTCTCTGAAATTCCCGGGAATGAGTTCGACTTTTGCCTTCTCATAGAGGAACTCCGCAATGCCGGCCACGCCCGCTACGGCATCATCCCCCCGTCAGAATCTCCCACGCTGCACCTCTTCCGCACCAATGAATCCCTGCCCTCCCCCCGCAACATCTCCCGAGCACTCACCCGTGGCAGCGTAGATTACAGCATCAACAACAGCACAGAGGGCCCTCCCTTCCGCGAGGACAGCCTCATCTGGCGTGTCAATTTCGATGAAGCGGAAAAACAGGGGCTCTTCTCCTCCATCTTCGGCAGAATCACCGGCAGAAACCGCGATACTGCCATGGGCACCTCCCGCCGCGAAGAAGAACAGCAGGAAGACGCCGATAACGAGCAGAATAACTCCGGCGGCCTGCGTGGACGAATCTTTGGCTGGTAACATTCCCCTATCAGAACATGCGCCCACGCCGCCATTTCACCCATGGCGGCGTGGCTTTTTTGTGGCAGCATGAGTCAAACCGGCTATTTCTCCTTGCCATGGTAGGAATAACGTGTTACCATGGCGCCACACGCTAATAATTCAACAGATATGAACAGAGACACCATATGCGTACAGAGCGGTTGGCAGCCTAAGAAGGGCGAGGCCCGTGTGCTGCCGATATTCCAGTCCACCACCTTTAAGTACGAGACGAGCGACCAGATGGCCCGCCTGTTCGATCTGGAGGAAGCTGGCTTTTTCTACACCCGTCTTCAGAACCCCACGAATGAATGTGTGGCCAAGAAGATAGCAGAGCTGGAAGGCGGCGTAGCAGCCATTTTGACGGCCTCCGGTCAGGCTGCCTCCTTCTACTCCATCTTCAACATTTGCGAAGCCGGTGATCACTTCATCTCCACAAGTGCTATTTACGGCGGCACGTACAACCTTTTCGCCGTCACCTTCAAGAAGCTTGGCATTGAGGTAACCTTCGTGGATCAGGACGCCCCGGAAGAAGAAATCCAGAAGGCATTCCGCCCGAACACCAAGTGCATCTTCGCAGAGACTATCTCCAACCCCTCTCTTCAGGTGCTGGATATCCGCAAGATGGCTGACATCGCACACAAGAATGGTGTACCGCTCATCGTGGACAATACCTTCGCCACCCCCATGAACTGCCGTCCTTTTGAACACGGCGCAGATATCGTGATGCACTCCACCACCAAGTACATGGATGGCCATGCCTCCGCTGTGGGTGGATGCATCGTGGACAGCGGTAAGTTCGACTGGATGGCCCATGCGGAAAAGTTCCCCGGTCTTTGCACCCCCGATGACAGCTACCACGGCATCACCTACGCCGAAAAGTTCGGCAAGGAAGGTGCCTTTATCACCAAATGTACCGCCCAGCTGATGCGGGACTTTGGCTCCACCCC
>CALABM010000228.1 GCA_937885815.1 uncultured Verrucomicrobiales bacterium
GGGCTTTATCCTGCCCGCAAAAGGCACTTGCGGAGAATAGCCCCACTCATCATATTGCATGAAGAAAGACTCATCCGGCGACAGCAGAGTATACACGGCCCCAAAAGCAGAACCTACGATGGTGCCGGGAATATCCACCGCCACAAAGCTGAGCCATGAAAGTGGCGTGGTGTACCATGAGCGCTCATTGGCTCGCATGGGAGTGCGGCATACCACCGGGTCCGGCCTGGCAGCATCCATCGGGCAGCAAATCTTGTAGGGCATGGACGGAACCGCAACCGCCGTTGTTATTCCGGGGCTTGCACCGGCGGGCAAGGCCGTCAAGTATTCATCTGCCGGAAAACGGAAAGCATCCCCATTCACCACCACATAAACCGGCACCTGCTCGGCACCTTCCACCGGCATATATTCTTCAATAGTGGTAGGGCACTGGTACCAAGCCAGCTCAGTATTCACCCGCTCCAGCCGTATACGAATGCCCTTCACGTACGTCCGGCCCCCAGCCTGATAAAACTCCGGCGCACACTTTCCCCAGCCGGGAATGATGACACCCTCGCATTCCTGACCATGCAGCGCAATAGCCTCAGACGTCTGCACCTGACACACGCAGGCCCCCAACAACACACTACAGGCAAGCAGGCAAATACTTTTAAACATACTACTAAAGCCCCCCCGCAGCATACCACTCAGGCAGCTGCGGGGGCAGTGTATAAGTACGTAAATGGTATTTTATCAGAACTGGCAACCAACACCCACTACGATGGTGTGCTGACCATAGTTGTAGTCAATATCACCACCCATGTATGTTCTGCCGAACTCATAACCCACGTGTGCGTACACGGAATCAGAGCACTGGAACTTGAAGCCGCCACCCACGGAGAAGGTGAGGCCGTCACCATCAGCAGTAGTGCCTTTAGCATCTACATCACAGAAGGCATAACCAATCTTACCACCAAGATAGAGCATTACATCATCGCAAAGCTCAATGTTGATGTTGTAACCGGCAGTAATGGGCATCATGAAAACGTCCATATCATAGCTACCGTAGCCATCTCTGATGGTCTCGCTGCCCCACAGGCCGGCAACGTTCAGATTGAACTGATGACGGAAAGTCTCCGTAGCATCGCTGTAAAGGCTGAGGCTGAGGCGGGCACCATAGGTATCCGGATCATCAGACTTGTTAGCGATACCATACAGACCTTCTACGGAATATACGGGCTGAATGTCGTAGGGTGTGAGAGCCCCCGGCTGATTAGAGGGCATAACATACGGAGCGGCAGAAGCTGCGCCACTCATTACGCCCAACAGTGCTGCAATGGAAAGAAGCTTTTTCATAGCACTTTCTTATATAACATACTGTCCCCGTCTGAGGCAAGCTTAAAGAGCTTTTTACACAAAAAAAGGGAGAGATTACTGGCCTTTTATACATTCCTCAAATGCACAGCTCTCGCCAAGGGAGTTAAGCCCCGCCATTTTAACGCCGAGCAGCGCACCGCCTATCCTCAGAATGCTTAATCCTGATTAACCGTGTAGGCATGCTCCGGTGCGGTTCTGCCGGAAGAAGCAGGCGCCAAGGCAGCATCCGCCCAGCGCAGCCCGGTTATCTTCCCTGCGCCACCGCTAGCGGAAATGGTAATACCGCTCTGGCCGGCACCGGCGGAAGGAAGCCCCTGCCCGATGAGCATATCCCCCAGCCACACATAATAGCCACGGGCCACATTCTGAGCAGCACAGCCATTGTGCCATACAATGCGCAGATTTGCTGCCGGGGAAGAATTATCTACGCAGTACAAAATATTCTCCCCCCAAATAATGCGCCCCTCGGTAAGCTTCAGCGTGCCGGAGTTTGTGCCGTCCCCCAGAGAAATGCTGATGGCTGCCTCATTACCACGCCAGCCGCCTATCTCACCATTACCGAAGCTCGCCCGGAAATCCACGGAATAGCCACCGGCAGCCGTAAATGCGCCCGCCGCACGGCTGACAGTCCCCTCAGAGGGCACAGTACCATTCACCGGCTCGCTCCAGCCCTGCCCCTCGGCGGCTGCACGCGGCAGGCCCGCAGTACGCCCGGCAAGCCCCATGGCGCGAGCAAGGTTAGCGGCGATAATCATAGAGCCCTGCTCATTCGGGTGCAAACCATCACGCCCGGGGCGATTGGACATAGAATCCGGCCAGGTAAACGGTGTTCTATCCGTGAAATCCACCATGCCGACATTCACATCCACAAAGCGTACATCCAGCCCGCTGTGGCGGCGGTATGCCTGCACCCACTGAGCGAGCAGCTCATTATAAAGCATCACGGCTATGTGGCGGTCCGCGGCATTGTTATTACCATGTCTGCCCCAGCAAGGCACACTCATGAGGTAAAGCACATCACCGCTATCACGCAGCACATCAGAGGCTATCCGTGAAAGATTGCCCCATTCACTGCCGGGCTGCCAGTGATACTGGCCGGAGCGGCACGTCACCTTGCCGCCGAGCATGCGCTGCATTTTGGCCGCAAATTCAGCCTGAGAGTATCCGCTATCAGAGAGGAGGTCATTCGTCCCCATCAAGCAGCACCAAGTGTTGCAGTTGTATGAATCCGCTGAGCCGGCAGTGGAGTGCCCACCGTAGTTCACGCCGGTCATGCCGGCATTCGAACCGCTGATGATGTTATGAGTACGCCCGGATGACTGCGCCAAGTGCACATTCGGAAAAGCCACCCCGCCATAAGCCTCGCCGGCATCTCGCGTTGTCAGATTAGTATAACCGGGGGTGTAGCCACTGCGGGGACCCACAATTTCCGCCTCCACACCATTATCCACCAGCGTTTTGAAAAGCTGCCAGCGCCACGTCTGGTCATTCACCCCATGGGTGATGGAGTCCCCCATGAACATCACACGCCCCAAGCTCAGCCCACCCTCACGGCGGCTGACAAAGGGTGCCGTATAATCCGGCGGCGGAGTGTAGGTGGAAGTTTCCAGCGTGGAGGGGGTGAGGAGATTTACGGCTGTGACGTAGTTCAGGTTCACCCTGTAACCACTCACGCGGCGGTTGCGTGAGGTCATGAGGCGGGGAGCGGAGTACAGCTCTTTCACACTGCCATCTGCCGCCACAGCACTCACCTTCACGCCGGCGGAATTGCTGTTGGACACGCGCAGCACCACGCTGCCATCCTCCCGGGCATATTGCTGCAGCGTGTTATAGCCTATGTTCTGCCCGGGCTGCCATACTGCACCATTCCAATAGCCCACCAATGCCGGCGTGCGGCTTCCGGTCGGAACACGCGTATCCGCCATGTCCGTCAGGCCGTAATCCGCCACATCAGCATCCCAGAGCAAAAGCGGCGTGCCACTCTTGTAATCATTCGAGTTCGCATAGCTGAGCATCGAGGCCAAGTTCAGCGTCAGCTCCACGACTGTCTCCGCCCCGGACTGCACAGCAAAATACCCATGCCCATCATATATGACATGGTTTGCTTCATCACACAGAGGGGAGGAAAGATTACTATACACCCCAGCAACTGCCGAAGACATCCCCCCAGCGGCCAACAACGCAGCAACAGCATATTTCCTCATACCCTCTTGTGATAAATAATACTTTACTTTTTAAGTGCACGGCGACGGCGAGCAGCAAGAGCTGCCAGAGCCATCAGAGTGAGCGTAGCCGTCGTAGGTTCCGGCACGGACATATTAGCGAGATAAACAACACCGCTATCATTCCAGCCAAGAACGTACTCGGATTCAGCATCCAGCCCCTTGAACAGGCCCGTCACATTAAGATCAGTACCGGAAAGAATCGCCGTTCCATCCAGCGAGAGTGCATCCACGCCGGTGAAAAGCGTCAGAGCCTTACCGGCATTGAGCGTGCTGTACATCTCCTCAGAGAACTGGAAGGTCATATCAGAGGCAAGCTCCACCGTGCTACCCATGGCCAGAGAGTCCATCATATTGAGAGTAGCCCCCTCAGTAAAGACGAGGTTGGCGTTCAGGCCGGAGCCGGTGCCCACCGTCATTACATCTGAGATAGTGAGAGTCGTCTCCATCTCAGTGAGAGCTACAGCATTCTCTAAGCTCTTCCATGCACTCAAAACGGTACCGCTGCCAAGTGCCAAACTCTCGAGCTCTGCAGTCTCACCCATCACAAGGCCCACATGAGAACCACCGGTGACATCGATATCGGTCACACCCTCCAGATTGGCAGCGAAGTTCACCTGCACGTCATCCAGCACAAGGGTCTCGGCGGTGATGGTGCCGCTGTAGCGGTCAAAACCATCACTGTAACCGCTTTCCGTCACATTACGCAGGGTCACGGAATCAGCCTCGATATTACCACCGATGCTGGCTTTGTTACCCTCCACGGTCACGGAGGAAGTAGTTGCGCTACCCTTAGTGATGTTACCACGGATTACGCCACCGGTGATAAGCACCTCTGCGGAATCCACCACGGAGCCAGCCTCACCACCGGCCACAATGTTACCGGTAATCGTGCCGCCGTTCACACGGATGGAAGCAGAGCCCACTCTGGCACCGCTGATCTTGGCACCGCCAATCACATTAGCATTCACAGTACCGGAGTTGATGACGATGTTAGCCTCCTCCACAGTACCGGTACCATAGATGGAGCCGCCCACAATATCACCACCCACGGTAGCACCGTTAATGTAGACGTTAAAGGATTTCGCACTGCCGCCACCATAGGAGCCGGCGATGGCTGCAGTCTTACCACTATAAGTGCCGCCACCGATAGTAGCACCGCCCTCCACATCCAGCACAAGGGTGGATGCAGCAGCCCAATTCATGGCGCCAAATACAGTGCTCATCACAGAACCGGTAACTTGCACATTTACCGCACCGGTAGGCTTTCCACTTGCACCCCCAACCATGCCAAACCATCCGGATGATTCAGAAACCACGAATGAAGAATCAGCAGCAGGAGAACTTGTCACCAGCAGAGAGCCGGACGCCAATGTAGTAGCCTTAAGCCCGTCATAACTCACACCGCTATTCGTGGGGGTATTGTTACGACCGCTACTCGGCATAGCCGGAAGCTGAGACTGAGGAAGAAGGAAGGCGTTCTCAGCAGACACCATCCCTGCGGTGGTAGGAGCATAGGCTGCGTCAATCCAAGAAAGGGTGGTAATGGAGCCATTTGCACCTGTAGCGGAGAGCGTGATGCCATTCAGTGATGCCCCCGTAGTGGCATCCAGACCTTGGCCGATGAGCATATCACCCAGCCATACATAATAGCCCTTCAACACATTATCCTCGGTGCTGCCTTCATTCCAAGCAATGCGGATATTCTCCGTCAGCTCGGAGGTGTCAGCACAGAAGAGCACCTCATTACCCCAGGAAATATAGCCTTCGCTCAGGTTAAGAGTACCGCTATTCGTACCATCACCCAACGTAATGGAGAGAGCCTGATCTGCTGCCAGCCAGCCGCCGGCCTCACCATCACCAAAGCTTGCGCTCAGGTCAACAGTATAACCGCCGAGCGCGGAGAACTCCCCTTCCGCGAAAATCTGTGCAGCAGAACCGGACGCCACCGTGATATCAGAGGCGGTGTTCCAATCCTCTGAGCCCATACGAGCAAGGCCGGCCGTACGGCCGCCGATGCCCATGGCCTGAGCCAGATTACCGGCCATAATAAGAGAGCCTTGGTCGTTCGGGTGCAAGCGGTCGCCGCTGTTATTGAAGAAGCCGTCATACCCCATGAAATGCTTATCAGAGGTAAGGTCCACCATGCCGCGTGTTACGTCCACATACACGACATTATGCCCGGTAGCCTTGGAGTAGGCATCAGCCCAGAGCTCCATGTTGCGGTTGAACTCCGCACCGGCATAATGATCCATATCACGATTATGATTGGCGTGATTACCCCAAGGCGTGATGGAAAGCAGGTAGAAAGTATCCCCGCTCTTGCAGACATCACTTACAATCTTGCCCATGGTGCCCCAATTCGTACCCGCACTCCACTGGTACTGACCTTCAGAGTAGGTTACAGCGCCGCCGAATACCTTCTGCATCTGCGTGGCATACTGGTCCGTAGAGGGGCCGCTGTTCGGGGTATCAGAAATCAGGTCATTCGTACCCATCATGCAGAACCATGTGTTGCTGTCGAAGTCAGCTGCAGTGCTGGATGTGGAGTGACCACCATAATTCACACCACCGTTATAGCTCACACCGTTATGAATGCATGACGTGCTGCCGGAAATGATATTGTGTGTACGGCCGGAGGCCTGTGCAAGGTGCACATTTGCAAACTCCACACCGCCATAACTGTTGCTGCCGGAAGTAGCATCCTCCGTGTGGGAGGGGGCACCATTGTACCCTTCACGCGGCCCAACAATCTCATTCTCAATACCATTATCAGTGAGTATCTTGAAGAACTGCCAGCGATAACTGGCATCAGCCATGCCGTGGGTGATGGAGTCACCCAAGAAGGTCACACGGCCCACAGTCGTGTTATCGGTACGCTGGCTCACAAAGGGCTCGCTGTAATCAACCGGCGGCACATAGCTGCTGGTATCAAGAGTGGAGGGAGTATTCAGCGTGACGGAAGTCACATAGTTCAGGTTCACCCAGTAACCGGTGGTACTGGTATTGTCGCCAGCCTTCAGACCAGAGGCGGTATAGAGGGCATCACGAACACCATCACCATCAAGGTCTTTTGCTGACGTAACGGTCACGCCCTGGGTGGAACTGTTTGTGATGTACAGTGTCAGGCTGTCGCCATCGGCGTATGAATTAAGTTTATCATAGCTGATGTTGTTCGTACTAGCGTTCCACGCAGCGCCACTCCAATAACCGGAAAGATAAGGCGTGCGGCTGCCGGTATCCAAGCTCATGTCAGCATTGTCAGCCAAACCATAGTCGTACTGAGTATCCCACTTCAGCATATAGCCGCCGGTCTTATAGTCATTGGAGTTCACATAGCTAAGCAGAGAGCTAAGGCTGATGGTGATATCCACTGAGGTATTACCATCGGATTCAACAGCGAAATAGCCTTTACCGTTGTATACCACACCGTTAGCTTCATCGTTAACGTAAGCCGTCAGATTATCATACGTTGCCGCTGCTGCTGTACCGGCACAGCATAACAAAAGAGAGCTCAAAAACAGTGTTCGCTTCATAATTCTTCAAACATTAGACTTGCCTATATCCTACCATTTTCGCCTCTGTTGGCAAGCTCAAAATCCCAACAAACAAAAAAAACCGCCGCCTGCAGTCAGCAGGCGGCGGAAAACACCTTAGCTTTGGGCTGGATTACAGCAGGGAGAACGCAACGTTCAGACCTGCGGTCACGATGGACACCATGCTCATCAGCTTAATCAGAATGTTCAGAGAGGGGCCGGAAGTATCCTTGAAGGGGTCACCCACGGTGTCACCCACAACGGAAGCGTCGTGAATGGCAGTGTGCTTGCCGCAGAAGTCGGCGTCACCCGTCTCGATGTACTTCTTAGCATTGTCCCAAGCGCCACCGGAGTTGGCCATGAACACGGCGAGCACGAAGCCACCGGCAAGACCACCGGCCAGAAGACCGAACACACCGGCTACCCCCATCACCAGACCGGTAGCAACAGGTACTACCACGGCAATGAGGGAGGGAACAATCATCTCACGCTGAGCACCCTGAGTGGAGATACCCACGCAGCGGGCGTAGTCAGCCTTCTTCTTGCCCTCGAATACGTCCTTGTCGCTCAGCTGGCGACGAACTTCCTCCACCATGCTCTTAGCAGCACGGCCCACAGCGTTCATGGTCAGACCGCAGAAGAGGAAGGAAAGCATAGCGCCGATGAAGATACCCAGAAGAACCTTGGGGTTCATGAGGGTTACCTCGAAGGCGGACATGAACTCAGCGATGCTCATCTTGGACACCTCAGTACCGGTACCCACAGCACCACCCCAGTTGCTGATGGTGATAACCTGCTCACCCAGACGAGCGGCGGCAATCTTCAGCTCCTCGATGTAGGAGGCAAGAAGTGCAAGAGCGGTCAGAGCGGCGGAGCCGATAGCGAAGCCCTTACCGGTAGCAGCGGTGGTGTTACCCAGAGCGTCCAGAGCGTCCGTACGGGAGCGAACGTCGTCACCCAGAGCGCTCATCTCGGCGTTACCGCCGGCGTTGTCAGAGATGGGGCCGTAGGCGTCAGTAGCCAGAGTCAGACCCAGAGTGGAAAGCATACCCACAGCAGCAATACCGATACCGTAGAGACCGGCAGCCATGTTCTGAGCGGTGAAGGCCCACTCACCGGCAGCGCAGAGGTAAGCGCCGATGGTGCCGAGCACGATGAAGAGCACAGGCCAGCAGGTAGAAATCATACCCACGCCGATACCGGAGATAATCACGGTAGCAGGACCGGTAGTAGCGTTCTCAGCGATGAACTTCACCGGCTTGAACTCGAAGGAGGTGTAGTACTCAGTCACCTTACCGATGGCGATACCCACCACGAGACCAATCATGATGGAACCCCAGATACCCAGCCAGTTCTGGATGTTGAGGGCCCAGAGCACGAGGGCGGAGAAAATAGCGATAAGTACGCTGGAGAAGTTGATGCCCTTGTTCAGAGCAGCCATCAGCTGAGTCTGGTTTGCACCGGGCTTGGTGCGCACCATGTACACGCCGAGGATGGAAAGGATAGCGCCAACGGCACCGATGATCATGGGAGCCATTACCATCTGCAGACCCATCTCGTAGTTGTTGGCAGCAGCGGCCACGGCAGCGCCCAGAGCGGCGGTAGCCAGAATGGAACCGGCGTAGGACTCGTACAGGTCAGCACCCATGCCGGCCACGTCACCTACGTTGTCACCCACGTTATCAGCAATGGTAGCGGGGTTACGAGGATCGTCCTCGTTGAAGTGGTACTCAGTCTTACCCACAAGGTCAGCGCCTACGTCAGCAGCCTTGGTGTAGATACCACCGCCCACACGAGCAAACAGAGCCTGCAGAGAGGCACCCATGCCGAAGGTAAGCATGATGGTGGTGATGTGCACGAGCTTCTCCACGGGAGTCTCGAAGGTGCCCATCAGGGAAGTGTTGTCAAGAATCAGGTACCAAGCGGAAATATCCAGCAGACCAAAGCCCACAACCGTCAGACCCAGCACGGCGCCGGAACGGAAAGCAAGCTGCAGACCCTTGTTCAGACCGTCCTCCTTATCGCGGCAAGCCTGAGCAACACGGCCGGAAGCATACGTGGCCGTCTTCATACCGATGAAACCAGCCAGACCGGAGAAGATACCACCGGTAAGGAAAGCAACGGGTACAATGTGGTTCTGCAGGCCGAAGTAGGCCATCACGCCGAAGGCGATTGCGATAATCACGAAGAAGATAGCAACAACTTTGTACTGCTGCTTCAGGTAGGCCATTGCGCCTTCGCGCACATAGCCCGCAATCTCCTTCATACGGTCGTTACCCTCATCAGCCTTCTTCATGTCGAAGAAGAACTTGGCGGCAAAAGCCAGCACCAGGACGGAGGCAACGGGTACAATCCAGAATAATGTATTGGGGTCCATTGTCTGTTTAATTTTATGGTTAATTGCTTTTTCCGAAAAGCGCGGCATTCTACACCACATTTCGCGTTTTGTCTACTGAAATTTCTCGCTTTTAAACAAAATTCACACTTTATTTCAGTAAAATATTATAGTACACTCTAACTTTGCTGACGATTTTTCTTGACTGAGTGCACACAATGTTCTACCATGATGACAGCAGACAATTAGAACCCCTGCATGATTTACACACGATGAAAGCCGTATTACTCTTCCCCGGACAGGGTGCCCAGAAGGTGGGCATGGGCAAAGACCTTTACGATAGCTATCCCGCCGCGAAGGCCATGATGGACGCCGCTGACGCTGCGCTGGGATATTCGCTGACGGATGTCATGTTCAACGGCCCGGATGCCGAGCTGACCCGCACCTGCAACTGCCAGCCTGCTCTGTACCTGCACGGCCTTGCCCTGTGGGAGATTCTGCGCAGAGAGGTGGAGATTGAGCCCGTAGCCGCCGCCGGTCTGAGCCTCGGTGAGTTCACGGCCCACGCCGCCGCCGGCACTTTCAGCATGGAGGATGGCCTCAAAATCGTGCAGAAGCGCGGTGCCTTCATGGAGGAGGCCTGTCAGGCTGCCCCCAGCACCATGGCTGCCATGATTGGCGGTAATGATGAAGCCGTGCAGAAGCTGGCCGCAGAGTGTGATATCGATGTAGCTAACTACAACTGCCCGGGGCAGACGGTCGTCAGTGGCTCCGTGGAGGGTGTAGATAAGGCCGTGGCCGGTGCCAAGGCTGCCGGTTTCAAACTGGCCAAGAAGCTGAATGTGGCCGGTGCTTACCACAGCCGTTTCATGAAGAGCGCTCAGGAGAAGCTGCTGCCGGAGCTGACCGCTGCCACCATGCAGATGCCCGCCTGCCGGGTGTACTGCAACTATGAGGCTCGCCCCGTCACCGGCACGGATGATATTCGCGCCATGCTCGGTGCTCAGGTGTGCGGCTCCGTGCGCTGGGCTGCCAGCATGCAGGACCTTGTGGCCAAGGGCTACACCCTCTTCATTGAGATGGGCCCAGGCAAGACCCTCGCCGGCATGATGGGCCGTATCTCCAAGGAGGCCACCGTCATTTCCATTGAGGACGTACCCACCCTGCAGGCTGCTATTGAGACTCTCAAGGCCATGTAAGCCTACCTGATATTTTCGTGTACATGTAAAACCCGCTGTCCGATTTCGGACGGCGGGTTTTCTCATTTTCACGCTCGGCTCCCTGCCGTCCACGCACGTATACGCGCGATGAGGTAATAGCAGAAGGGAATGAAAAAGATGCCTATGAGGGTGGCCGCGCTCATGCCACCAATAACGGTAATGCCTATGGAGCGGCGAGCCTCCGCCCCCGGCCCTGTGGCCAAGGCGAGCGGCACACAGCCGAAGATGAAGGCAAAGGAGGTCATGAGGATGGGGCGCAGGCGTGCCTCTGCCCCGGCAAGGGTGGACTGCAGCAGGGGCATCCCTTCCATTAGGCGATCCTGCGCGAACTCCACCACAAGGATGGCATTCTTGGCGGCCAAGCCTATGAGCATGATGAGGCCAATTTCCGCATACAAATCCAGCTGCTGCCCGGCCAGCCAAAGAGTGGCCAGAGCCCCCAGAATGGCCACGGGTACGGAGAAGATGATGGAAAGCGGCAGCGCCCAGCTCTCGTAAAGGGCCGCCAGCAGGAGGTAGGCGAATACACCGGAGATGGTCAGTATACCGGCAAGGCTCACGCCTTCCGCCGCTTTTTTCTGCTGGTAGCTCATGCCGTAGTAAGAGTAGCCCATGTCTTCAGGCATACTACGGGCAAAGGTTTTCTCCAGAGCGGCCATGACTTCGCCGGAAGTATAGCCGGGCGCGGCGCTCACATTCAGCATGGCGGCATTATACATATTCTGGCGCATGATGAACTGGGGGCCATAGGTGAACTCCACATCCACAAGCGCATCCAGCGGCACTTCGCTGCCACCGGCTCCGGGCAGATAGAAGTTCCGCATCTGCCCGGTATTCATGCGAGCGGATGCCTCAGCCTGCATATAAACGGGGTACTGATAGCCGTACAAGTTCAGGTAGTTCACAAAGGAGCTGCCAAGGAATGTTTGCAAAGTATCATACGCAGCGCTGAGCTCCACGCCCTGGGTAAGCGCCTTTTCCGTATTCACGGTGATGAGGTACTGGGGAGTATCCGCCGCCTGAAAGTTCTGCACGGCAGCAATTTCCGGGCATGAGGCCAGGGCCAAAGTGAAAGCTGAGGCTTGTTCGGCGAGATAATCCGGACCGCGGCCGGCGCGGTCTTCCAGCATGAAGGTGACATCAGAGGTGGCACCCACGCCGGGGATGGGAGGCGGTGCAATGGCTGCCCCGATTCCGCCGGTAGGCATCGCGTTCAACTGGCTGCGAAGTTGCTGCACGAGGGCAGCGGCACTCTGTGTGTCGGGGTTGCGGTCGGCCCAAGGGGTGAGGGTAATAAAGAAGAATGCATTATTGGGGCTTTGCACGCCGGTGAGGAGGTTGAATCCATTCACCATCACCACGCCCTTCACCGCCGGATTCTCTTTCAGTCGGGCGATAATCTGAGCGGTGCCCTGCTCTGTCACTCCGAGCGAACTGCCGGCGGGCATTTGCAGAGAGCCGTACAAGTAGCCCTCATCCTCATCCGGAAGGAATCCGCCGGGCACGCGCTCCACTACGGGGTAAATGCACACCGCGACCACCACCAGCAGTAAGCCCGTGAGGAGCCCGCGGCGAATCAGCCAGCCGGAGCAGCCTGCATACCCCCGCCGGGTGCTCCCCAGAAGATTATTGAACCCCCCGGCCAGCCGCCCTTTCTTACCATCTCCCCGCCGCAGCAGCAGAGCACACAGCGCAGGGCTGAGCGTGAGCGCACAAAAAGCCGAGAGCAGGATGGATACGCCAATCGTCACGGAAAATTGCATGAACAGTCTCCCGGTGATACCCGGCAGCAGCATGCAGGGAAAGAACACCGCAGCGAGCACCAGCGCGGTGGTCATCACCGGGCCGGCTACCTCTTTCATGGCCGCTCGTGTGGCAGCGGCGGGCTCCTCTCCGGCGTCCAGCTGCGTTTGTACCGCCTCCACCACCACGATGGCATCATCCACCACGAGGCCAATGGCCAGCACGAGCCCCATCAGGCAGATGGTGTTCACCTCCATCCCGAACAGCGGGAAGAACACGAAGGTGCCCACCACACTCACGGGCACTGCGGTGAGCGGTATCAGCGTGGCGCGCCAGCCCTGCAGGAAAATGAATACCACCAGCATCACCAGCAGTAGCGCCAGCCCCAGTGTGTACAGAATTTCCTCTATGCCTAGGCTCACGCTCTCGGTGGTGTTCAGCGCCTCCTCCAGCTCCAAGCCGGGAGCCAGCCGCAGCCCCGCGAGGGTGCGGCGCACCGCCTGTACCGTCTGCAGAGCATTGCTGCCCGGGCTCTGGCTAATGGCTATAATGGCACCGGCCTCGCCATTATAAGAAGAGCTCATGTTATACGTCTCACAGCCCAACTCCACGCGAGCTACATCCCCCAAGCGCACTAAGGCATCCCCCTCCGCTCGCAGAATGATATTCCGGAATTCCTCCTCCGTGCGCAGGCGCCCCTGAGTTCGCACGGTATAGGTAGTCTTCTGACCGGTGACGGCGGGTTCAGCCCCCACCTTGCCCATGGGGTGCACGGAGTTCTGCACCTGCAGGGCGGATTTCACCTGCTGCACAGTAATGCCGAGGCCCGCCAGCTTCTGCGGATCCAGCCAAATACGCATGGCATACTCACCGGCACCGAACACCTGCACATTACCCACTCCGGGGGTGCGCAGCAGCGGGTTCACAAAATTAATGTAGGCGTAATTGCTCAGCCACGTGGCATCATACTCGCCCCCGGGAGATCTCAGCACAAAGAGCAGCATGGGAGGCCCGCTGAGGGTGCGCATGGTCACGCCCTGTTGTTGCACCTCGGAAGGAAGCCCCGCCGTGCTCTGTGCATAGCGCATATACGCGAGCACTTGGTCCATATCCGCCGAGCTACCCACATCAAAAAGCACGGATAAACTCATCGCGCCTTCGTTCGTACTGGTGCTCGTCATGTACGCCATGCCCTCCACACCGCTCATTTGCTGCTCTATCGGCGCAGCCACGGAATCCGCCACGGTGTAGCAGTCCGCGCCGGGGTACGTCGTATTCAGGCTCACCTCCGGCGGCACGATATCCGGATACTGCGCCACCGGCAGACTAAAGGCTGTTATGAAACCGCCCAGCACCAGCATGAGCGCTATACATATGGCCACCACCGGGCGGCGGATGAAGAAATTGTACATGGTACTCTTACCGACACCGCCACGCCGCGGCGCGTTGAATACCAGCTATTTTCTTCCCCTGTTCCTCAGGCTTGGGGGAGGCTGCGCATGTACTGCTCCAGCGGTGCCAGCACATCCACATCCGCCGGCAGCCAGTCTACGGATTTCAGCTCATCAGCCCCCAGCCAGCGAGCCGCCACGTGCTCCTTCAGCCTCAGCTCGCCAGAAAGAACGTGGCACACAAAACAATGCATGCGCAAGTGAAATGCCGGGTAATCCCACTCTACCGTGTGTAGCAGTTCGCCCACATCCACACGCAGGGAAAGCTCCTCCTCTATCTCTCGCGCCACGGCGGCAGCGGCGGCCTCACCCGGCTCTATCTTCCCGCCCGGAAACTCCCAGCCTCCGCCGTGCTTATGCGGCGCACACTGGGTCGCCAGCACGCGCCCCTCATTATCCATCATCAGCGCCGCTACAACTTCCACCACTTTCCGTTCTTCACTCATGTCTGCGCTCATTTTATTACACCTATTTCATCTTCACAAGCCATTTTCGCCCGTTTTTACCTATTTTCTCCCCTTTTCAGCCAAAAAAAACGCCTCATGTTAGCGTTTACCATACAACTTTTATATGATTAGTAAGATTTCCGCTTGACAGGCTCTTCATTTCGCCATAAAATGCGACGGCACACTGCTTTTGTTATCATTATTAGACAATTCAGCAGCTGTAACAGATACTATCAAACAACAAACACGCCATCCGCCATGAACATGCGTCACATAACCAGGTTCACGTATCAGTTCACGAACTTCCAGGGCTGGAGGGTCGCCATCTGCCGCCAAGGAGTATCACTCGCTCGCTACTTCTCTGACAAACAGTATGGTGATTCAGAAACTGCGAAAGCTCATGCCATCAGTTTCCGAGATATGGTGCTAGAGGAGCTGCTCCTCTATCCCGAGCGGACACAGGAAATCCTGATGCTCCACCGCAGTGAACCGAAACCGGAATATCCCGCGGGCCTCAAGCCTGCTCAGGCAGACCGGGAAAAAGAGCTGCCCACCGCTTGCAGCATGCGCAGCAACCATGTCATGCACGGAATCCTTCAGAACATTTGCCGCCGTTTTCATCTGGACACCGCCAGCGTTCTCAAGCTCTCGCTCTACCTTTTCTCGCTCCACTACGGTGCACCGAGCATCGTGGCAGCCGAAAACGCCCCACCAGCCGACTGCGCCAACATCACGGAGCAGGAAGCAGCCCTGCCCTTGCAGCAGCTGATTTATGAGCTCGAGTCTCAGGCCCGCCTCTCCGGCCTGCCCAGCTTCGAGGAATTCGCCACCGGCAAAACATCTCGTGCCGTAAATGCCCCCGCCGAGCCTTTTGCACCTCCACCGCACGTCGATTGCCAGCCCGGCAGCGAACATGCAGCCTCTCGTTATATGCGCTCCGCTCACCCCTCTCCCCCGGCAGCCCCTCTGTCACCTACATCCTTTTCTCCTAATCACCTTAACCTCCCCCTCATCAGGGAATCCATTGCCCGCTCACAAGAGCTCCCCCGGAGAGATAAATCTTTGCCCTACGCTCTCCGATCCACTACAGCTCAACCCCTACCCACACCCAATCCTGAGCTGGAACTTGTGCCCACGCCGCCGGACGCCGCTATTTGATACTCCGGCCGCTTCACACACTGACGCCGCACAGTCTTCTTCCCCATAATGTCTCGGTAATCCCGCCGGCCTCAGCTTGCCGCGCCCTCATTACCGCCGCCCACCTGATTTCACAGGCACTCCCCAGCTGCCGCGTGACCTCATGTCCCTACCCTATTCCCACATATACTTCACGCGCCCGGCATCCCCATGCCCGGCGCGTGATTTTTTTTGCACTATGATGGAATCTTCAGAGTAAGGCTGCAGCCTTCAGAGCGTGCCTAGTTTGATTTTTGGGCGACAAGCCCGCCGACCACCGCACCGATTACCATACTGATTAACCCGCAGATTACCGTGATGGTTTGCACAGCGTTATAGAAGCTGCTCCAAACAGTAAAGATATACCAGTCGATGTACCAGCCGATATGCCAGCCATACCAGACGATATAACAGCCGATATACCAGCCGATATACCAGCCGACTAACCCACCTATTCCCCTGTTGTACGACACACGGATTTTCCTACTGATTAACCAGCCAATTACCATGCCAATTACCACGCCGATTCCTACTCCGACAAATTCGTCGTCAAACCCGCAGAAGAACCAGCCAATTTCCCCTCCAATTAACGCGCCTATTGCCCCGCTGATTAATGTGGCGATTAACCCGCCCATTGCTCTGTCAAGCGGCACATAGATTTTCCTACTGATTAACCAGCCAATGACCACGCCGATTCCTACTCCGGCAACTCCGCTGATTAACCAGCTAATGTACCAGCTGATTAAGTAGCCAATATCCCAGCCGATTAATATGCCAATTTCCCAGCCGATTAATATGCCGATTAACCAGCCCATTGCCCTGTCAAGCGGCACACAGATTTTCCTACCGATTAACCAGCCCATTGCCATACCGATGAACAAGCCGATTAACCCACCGACGCCCCAACCGATTAGCCAGCCGATTACCATGCCGATTACCGTGCCGATTTGCCCGCCGATTACTATGCCGACTAGCTTTCCTATTTGCCGGCCGCTGACATCATTCGCTTGTTGCGCGGGCAAGCATTCAACAACAGGGGCTTGTATCTCTATGGCTTTCGGTTGTTCTTGAGTCTTGGCAGGAGCGAGTTTTTCCATCCATTCCTGCGCACTCTGCCAGCGGTCCTTATAAGAAATGCGCAGCGCTTTATCAATAGCAGAGAGAAATTCTTCTGAAAAGCGGCCTTGCAATTCCTTACGACTTGCCAGCGGCAGCAGCTCGTCCACAGCCAAACGCTCCACGAAATCCTGAGGAACTTCACCGGTAATCAAATAATAACAGGTGGCACCCAGCGAATACAAGTCATTCCACGGGCCATTCTTTCCGCGGGCAAGGAACTGCTCTTTCGGGCTAAATCCGGGGTAACCAATCCGCGTGAGTGTATGCGGGGCATCAGATGAGCGGACAGTGCCGAAATCGATAAGCAAAGGTGAACCATCCGCGCACATCAAAATATTTGAGGGCTTAATATCCCGGTGCAGCAGACCCTCACCATGCAAGTATGCAAGAGCCTCCAGAAGCTTCTGCAGCACGGGGCGTAGCCAAGCTTCATTTATTGTCTGTGGTGAAGGCGCGGCCTTATGAATCTCCTTTCCCTCCACCAGCGGCATCACATAATATGCGGTACCCAGTGCATTGAACGCCGTCAGCACCGGCACAATACCGGGATGACTCAGGCGGATGAGCACCTTCGCCTCATCTAGAAAACGGGACAACGCCCATTCGTAGAGCTCCTTGTTCTCCGCAGATGACGGCCCCACCGTCAGGTTCGTAGTGTGGCGCTGAGAGCACACCTGTGGAAAATTCTCTTTGATTACCACCGCACGATTCGTCGCTGTCTCCCGCGCAAGGTAAGTAATGCCAAAACCACCATGCCCCAGCTTTCGCTCAATGACATAGTTAGACAACTCATACCCCCGCGGAAGTTCAGAGGAATTGATAATTGTCTGTGCTGTGGGGATGTTGTTCATGGCGTATTTCTAGCTTAATTATATCACGCAGATGCCCAATGACAAGTTTTTTCCCCTACCCGACTAAAGACGAAGGCGGCAGTTACAGGCATCGAGCGCGCAGCAGACAAAGCCTGATGCAAAATCCAGTGAGTAAAAACGTTGCAATTTAACAACACGCTTTATGTCACCCCTCACCGGGGTTCATTTTGTTTTTATTTCGGCACCCGGGGTTCCGCCTCTTGCGAGGCTCCACCACCGGTCTACCATATGGCGCCCCTCACCGGGGCTCTAGGCTAGGCTCGCTACGCTCGCGGGCATTTCTTGCTAAACGTCTATTTCATGAAAGCTAGTTACTAATTCCGATGGGTAAGTAAAATTCCGTGGCATACACCCCATGGTAATAAGGGGCGTGAACGGTAGCACAAGCTCAGCATTACCGCGGGCGCATGCCCGCCTTACCCAGAGCCCCGGTGAGGGGCAGCATAAGGTAGTCAACTATGAATTTTGAAATTTTAAAATTTTGTTGATCTGACCGGTTACA
>CALABM010000229.1 GCA_937885815.1 uncultured Verrucomicrobiales bacterium
AATCCTGCGATACCGCAGCCAATGCGGGTCACGAGGAAGTGAAGCTCCGGGTGAGTCTGAGCAAAGCTGATGAACTCATCAGTTTCATGAAACCAGAGAGTGTTTTATGAGTTTTCCACCCCCTTCCAGCTTATTTTTCTCTTTTCTGTGACTTTTTTTGAAAAAGTTGAAAGAAAGTGGGCATTTTTTGCGTACTTATAAGTGAAGAGCGTTTTTTCATGCGTAGTATTGTGTGAAAGTAACAGAGAGAGAGAAGAAGTGCCGCGATCCGAAAGGATTGCGGCACTTTTTTGAAGCGGGTTCCGGGTTGGTGCGGAATTAGCGCGCGGTGGGCGCGTAGGGGACAGCGGGGAGGCCTGCGGCGTTCACGAGGTTCGGCTGCATGTAGGTGGCCCAGGCATAGCGAGCGTGCTTGGGAGCGCGCACGGCGTCCGAGCTGAGGATGATGGTGTTCCCCTCGATGCGGGCTGTGGCGGGGTGGTATTCTCTGCCGTTGGCGGAAAGCTCGAAGCCGACGGGTGCTTGGCCATTGGTGGTGGTGAGGCCTTCAGCGTGATCATAGCTGAGGGTGATGGTGCTGCCCTGAGCCTTGGCCTCACGGACGACGGGGCCGGAGTAGGGGATGCTCACGCTGTACACACGGGCTGCGGCGAGGTGGGCGAGGCGCGTGCCTACCTCCAGCTTGCGGGGCGGGTGGACATCACTATTCGTGGAGCCGAGGTCGATGGTGGTGAGGCTGTAGACGCCGGGGATTCTGTCCTGAGCCCACTGCTGAACGGTGCGGAACTCCGGCCAGTAGGCGCGCAGGGCGCTGCGGTCATTAATGCGGGGGAGCTGCACCTGCAGGAAGGGCAGGTTTTCATTGTTGAAAGCGGTGCGCCAGCCGGTGATGAGGTCTTCCAGCAGGGCGTAGTTCTGCTTCATGTCCTGAATCTCGGCATCGCTCTCGCCTTGGTACCAGATGACGCCGGCCACGGGGAAGTTTACCCACGGGGCGATGCCGGTTTCAAAGAGGTAGGCGGGCTTGTACGGGTGGGGGGCATTCAAATCACGCCCGATGTTCTGGCGGGCTCTGCCGCGCACCCAGGCGGACATGTAGCGGCTTTCCAGCCAGCGGCTGTTGGTGCACTCGCGGTATTTGGCCTGAAGGACGGCGGGGGGCATCCACGCCATCATTTCAGAGCCACCGAGGGAGGCGTGCACCACGGCTACGGGTGTGCCGAGCTGCTTGCTGAGCTCGCGGCCGAAGTAGTACCCCACGGCGCTCATGCGCTGGCGGCTTTGGCGGGTGTTGCAGCTCCAGGAGCCGCTGTACATCTGGTTGTTCTTGAGGATATCCTGCTCGCGCGGGCCGTATGCCACGCCGTTCGTGTGCACCTGCGGCTCGGAGTGGTAGAAGCGGAAGAGGGGATTGTCCGGCTCGTTCAGGGTGTTGGTATCGCGCGTTTGGTTCAGGCGCCAGAGCATGTTGCTCTGGCCGGAGGCTATCCACACCTCGCCCACGAGCACATCCTTAATTTCCATCTTGTCATCTCCTTGGGTGATGGTGATGGTGCGGCTTTCAGCACTGGCCTGCATGGGCTCCAGCGTGGCGGTCCAGCGGTTGCCGCTCACTTGTGCCTGCACGGTCTGCCCGGCGAAGCTGACGCTCACGGCGCCTCGGCCGGTGCAGGTGCCGGTGATGGGTACGCGAGCACCCTGCTGCAGCACCATGTGGTCTGCATAGATTTTATCAGGTGTAATTTCAGCTTGCGCACTAAGCGCCGCTGCCATTGCCGGGAGAATGAGCAGGAGCTTTTTCATATTCCCAGTGTATCAGATGGATATCATGAAAGCAAGTGTAAAAAAAGACGCCGGGACGATTTAACGTCCCGGCGCGGAGAGGGGGATTTGTGGGGCGGGGGTTACATGCCCACGATTTCGTAACCGCCGTCCACGTACAGCACCTGACCGGTGATGCTGGCGGCGCCATCACTGGCGAGGAAGGTGGCGGTGGCGCCGAGCTCTTCCAGCGTGCAGGAGCGCTGCAGCGGGCTCTTCTCCTCGTATACCTTGAACATGCCGGTGAAGCCGCTCACGCCGCGTGCGGCAAGCGTCTGCACGGGGCCGGCAGAGATGCAGTTCACGCGGATAGGCGCCTCGCGGCGGCCCAGATCAAAGGCGAGGTACTTGGAGCAGGTTTCCAAGGCGGCCTTGGAGACGGCCATGAGGTTGTAGTTCGGTACGACCTTCTGGCTGGCGTAGTAGGTCATGGCCATGATGGAGCCGCCGTTCACCATGAGGGGGGCCACGGCGCGGGACATGGCGATGAGGGAGTAGGCGCTCACCTGCAGGGAGATGTTGAAGGCGTCGCGGGGGATGTCAGAGAAGTGGCCTTCCAGAGTGCCCTCAGCCTTGGGAGCGAAGGCAATGGAGTGCAGCATCATGTCCACGTGGTCCGTGTGGGAGGCCACGAAGGCGAAGAAATCAGCGATGCTCTGGTCATTCATGACGTCCAGATCGCACACGGGGGTGTCCTCACCGAAGCTTTCCTTCACGAGCTTGATGACGCCATCCTTGAGGCGCTCGCCCTGATAGTTGAAGATGAGTTTAGCGCCGGCTTCATGCCAAGCCTTGGCGATACCGAAGGCGATACTGCGCTTGTTTGCTACGCCGGTCACGATGCCGACCTTACCAGCTAAGGGTTTCTCAAGTGACATAATGTTGTATTTGTATTAGGGGGTGGATAATGAAAATCAGGAAAGCAGGGGGAACTCCTGGCCGATGATGCGTGCGTATGTCATGGTGATGCCCACGCCCATGCGCTCCATGTAAGCTATCTTTTTACGGATTTCTTCTTCGGGCATTTCGGCATCGCTGACGACGAACTTCAGGCGGTAATAGACATAGCCGCCCTCCATGTCCAGCAGCAGCTGCCCCTCCGGCAGATTGGCATTAATGGTGAGCAGGAGCATGCTGAGCTCCTGCATGAACTCTTTGCCCACGCGGGTGGCAAAATGGACATCAAACACCAAGCTGCAGGGCTCATGCAATTCCGTGAACATGAAGGTGCAGGGCATGCCGGTGGTGTCAACGGGCAGGTAAGCCAGCCCGATTTTCTCGCTGCCGGGCCCCATGGTTACCCACTGGTAATCCTCGCCACGGCTGATGAGGTGTTGGCGCACGTGCGCCAGAAGATTCGGTTTTGTTGACATATGAAAAAGGTGTTTGCGGGCTGTGCCTAGTGCACATGTGCCCTCTGTTTGTCCCTTATACTACACGTATCTTCGAGTCTAGTCAAGCAAAAGTGCCGCAAAATTACTTTTGCGGCACTTTTAATGGGGGAGAATTAATTATAGAACTTGCTCTCGAGCTTGTCAGCAATAAGGGAGAGCGTTTCCAGTTCATCTTGACTGAGCACGGCGGCTACCTTGTCAATTTCGGCCTGAAGGCGGGCGTGCACGTCATTGCAAAGTTCGTGGCCCTTTTCAGAGAGGCGGATGCAGACCGCGCGGCGGTCTTCCGGGTTGGGATTGCGTTCAAAAAATCCCTTGTTCACCATGGTTTCCACGAGAAGGGAGGTGGCCGGTACGGTCATTTTCAGGTGTCCGGCAAGTGTTTTCAGGGCTACACCTTGGGGGGCCTCCATGGTGAGAAGCTTAATCTGAGCTATGGCTGAACCCTGACGAAACGTGAGCCCGAGCATCTTTTTCTGCTGTGTGCTGGGTGTTGTCTTGAAGCTGGCGCGGCGCATATCATCTATGATGCTCAGCAGCTTCATGAAATATTCGTGGGGTTTTTTAGGGAGAGATTCCATGCGCAAATAATACTGATTTTTCTTTAGATGTCCAGCAAAATATTTTCAAATCTGAATAATTTTATTTATTGTAAATGTTTTGCTTGCGTGAATGTTTTAGGGAAGGAGTAAAATCAGTATTCATAATCAGTAGATTAGAATGATTTGAATGGTGAGAGTATGTGCCGGTTGAATGAATTTGTTTCGGCGGGATTGACTCGGTTAAGCTATTCTTAAGCTTTCGTTCCGCTTCTCCAGCACCTCTTGTGCGAGGCATAATCGCGCACAGTGGAGAATGTATAACAAATGTATAAATCTAGCTGTCATTTACTTTATTTAAGTTGTTATTCGCGTAGCCCTACAATAAATGGGAAGATTGCGGAGTGGTGGGTGATTAGTCTTGCAAAAACAGGTCGTGGGTGTTAAAGTGTTGCTTAGTTATGACAAATGAGAGTCCGCCACGTGCATGGGTAGATGTGGATCTGGAGGCTATCGCGCATAATCTGGATATCGCGCGCCAAGCTTTGCCGGATACAGAGCTAATGCCAGTGATTAAAGCCGGCGCATATGGTCACGGCCTCGAACCCGTGGCTCGCCGTCTGGATGCTGATGGTATCGCTTTTTTTGGCGTGGCAAATGCTGGCGAGGCGCGGCGGCTCAGCCGCGCAGGCGTGCGGACAAAGCCCTTCATTCTTGGCCCTACTTTTCCGGAAGAGCGTGAGGAAATCGTGCTCAATAACTGGTGTGCTACCATCTCCACACTGGAGGAGGCTGAGCATTTTCAGCAGCTGGCCGCCCTGTATGATAAGACCTTTCTCGTGCATCTTGCCGTGGATACGGGAATGGGCCGTGAGGGCTTCCTTCCTGATCAGCTTGGCGGCGTGATTGAGCCGTTAAAAGCTATGCCCAATCTCGTGGTGGATGGTGTGATGTCTCATTTCCCCTCTGCAGATGAAGACGTGCCTTTCACGCAGAATGAAATAGGCTTGTTTACGGATTGCGTGAGCACGCTGCAGCCACATTTCCGCCTTCGTTACCGCCATATTGCGGCCAGTGCCGGTGAGCTGGGCTATGAGGTGCCTATCGCTAACCTCGCTCGGCCGGGACTTCTCCTGTATGGCGTGGCTCCCATGGCGTCCATTTATGATGGCGTCTTGCGCCCCACTCTCCGCCTCAGTTCGCGTGTGTCTCTCGTTCGTGAGTTGCCAACTGGTCATGGTGTGGCTTACGGACGTACGTATATTACGGACAAGCCTACTCGTGTTGCTACTATAGGTATTGGCTATGCTGATGGCTGGCCTCGCAGTATCTCCGGTAAGGGGGCGCGCGTTTATATTAACGGCCACTATTGCCCCATGCTTGGCCGCGTGACGATGGACCAGATTATGGCGGATGTGACAGATGTGCCCTTCGTGGCTCCTGGCGATGAAGTGGAACTTGTCGGCCCCCATATCCCCATTACCGAAGTCGCGGAAAAAGCCGGTACAATCGTATGGACTATATTCACGGGACTTGGTCCGAGATTGCCTCGAATGTACTGATGGGGATTCGTTTTATATAATATGGTAGTCCGGTCAAAGGGATAATATAATACTCGGTTTATTTAAAACTAAAAAGTGTCTAACAAACGTGCAATACAAATGTATTGCACGTTTGTTATTTATTGTAGTGGTATAAAAATATAATATGAAATAGAAATTATATGTGGGGAAGTATATTGTATTTCTTTGTTGATTTGTTGTAGGGGACGCTCTGTAATGCTTTTGATAAATATAGGAGAATTGTGATACCTGTCAATGTTATTTGCCTTTATGCAAAAATGATATGATGAGAATGTCGCTATGAGTCAATTTTTGAGAAAGAGAACAATCTTCGGAAATGGGAATGTTCGTAAGTGTCGAAGCTTTTTCAATTTTCTGAAATGATGGTCATTCGAGCTTCTCGTTGTCGAAGAATCCTCCGCGTTGAAATGACCGGGTTGTAAATTCCTTAAAAATAGCGCTTTTATATCCTAATCTTTTACAGGAATATGGCGCGCATCTTCGGAAGTTTCTATACATCTACTTGCTACATCAAAATCTCAGTAGGGATAAAAATGCCCTTTTTTCTGCTTTTTTCAGCAAATCAACAATGAGAAGGGCAGGGGAAGAGCTGTTTCAGAAATCAAAATTGTGATTTTTGGGGGAGAAAATAACTTCCTGAATTGTAAAAATCAGTCCCTCACATTCTCTTGAGGTCATTTTCAGATTTAGTTTTTCTTGTTTTTGGTAAGTTTCGACGAGCGATTTTTGTGCGCTTGAATTGAAAAAATGCCCGTCTTGTCACTGTTATGTGGTCTATGTTCGTCCGAAAATTGTTCGCTCAAATAGTAAATTCTCTTGATTGTATTTTTCTTGATTCGCAGGTTTCTCGATGAATGCTCAGGCTCCTTTTTGGGTGGAAAAATCGGTAATAAATAAGACTATATCATATTTTTCGAGGGGTGAGTTGTGCTTTACGGCGGGTATTTTTACCTGAAAATAACCTTTTCAAGAGCTATTGAAATATGAAAAATGACCGCTTTTTTAGTGAAAAATAGGCTTAAAATAGGCAAAACAAATAAAGAGCGCTTTACCAGCGCTCTTTGATTAAAATGCGTAAGCTGTAGACAATCAGTGCTTATGGCTGATTCTGACGGGTATTTCGTCCACATTTAGCCCTGCTGCGGAGAGGGTATCGAGAATTTCGATGAATTTACCCATGGAAGAGCCATCTGCTGCGCCCACTTGGATGTTTGCCTGTGGGTTTTCAGCGAGAAGTTGCTGCACCGCGGCAGGAATTTCATCAGTTGAAATCACGCGCCCGGCGAGAGCAACTTGCCCGTTTGCCGCCAGTTCAAGGAGGATATCATTTCTGTTGCCGGTTTCGCCGGCGATGTTTTCCGTGCGCGGGAGGTCCACTTTCAGCACATTTACCTGACGCTTGAATTCGGTCTGAACGATAAAGAAAATGAGCAGGATGGTGAGGATATCCAGCATCGGCACGATGGGGATACCCTGCATGGCATGCTTTCGCCTGTAGATATTCATGGCTGGAGAGAGGGATTAGAGTTTGTTGCGCTGGGCGAGCAAATCCGTAAAAATTTCATTGATGAGAGCGGCGCGTCGTTCAAGCGTGCGCTCGAAGCAGGCGAGAGCAATAACCCCCGGCACGGCTATGGCCAATCCGAAGATAGTGGTGTAAAGTGCTTTTGAAATACCGATGGCGATTCCCGCATCCGCCTCCGGTGAACCGAAGACGCCGAAGATATCTACCAGTCCCCACGCGGTGCCAAGAATTCCGAGCATGGGAGCTACCGTGGTGATGATGCTGATAGTGGTCATGCCGGAACGCTGAGAATCCACGAGCAGGCGGAGGCGGCTTTCGATAAGTGAGGGCAGGGCAGCGTTTTCTTTTTCGCGGATGAGATAGCGAACTTCATCCGTGATGGGGGAGGGGTGCTGGCGGCAGTAATCACGGAGGTGACCGCGGGCGTTCTCCGTTTCCGTTTTAAGATTGTTGAGTAGCGGATAGAGTTTTAATATCTGCCTTGAGCTCACACGTGCGATGAGGTGATAGAGGACAGCTGCCACGAGTGCAACGGAACAGATAAGCAGCGGATAGCCGAAGGGATGGCAGGCTTCCATGAATTTGCTGATGGTTTCAGTCATGATAGTGTGGATGGAGGTTAATCGAAATTAAAGGTGAAGATGAGTTCCATTTGCTCGCCGATGAGAGTTCTCTGCACCTCGGCGGGCATGGGCGGTAAATCAGCTCGGCGGATGGCGCCGAAGGTGAAGGACTGTTGGATGACGCTGGCACCCCGCCGACTGACGAGGTTCATGTTTTCCACACCGCCACGTTTGTTCAGGCGGAAGGCGACAATGATGGTGCCCGGAATAATATCTCCTCGGTGAGTATCGCAGGCGGCATACCATCTGTGAGCGATGTGGCGGTAGATAAGTTCCTGATATCTGCCCTCCGGGGTGGCCGCAACATTTACTGAAGCATGGCGCCCCACTACGAATTGTCCGGCTCTTCTACTTCTCCGCTCTGTAGTTCGGAAGCCGGGCTGAGCATGAGGTGCCAGTGTGGGATCATATATCGAGCGGTTCACCACTGGGCGCGGCGGAGTGGGGGCTTCACCTGCGGAATCCGGAGCACCCGGGGCCGGGGCTGCCTGCTGGGTGGATGCTTGCTCGGGTTGCTGTTCTTCTTCGGAACGCAGATTCATGTCACCATCTCGCTGCTCGGGGATGGGCTGGGCGCTGGGTG
Organism: uncultured Verrucomicrobiales bacterium; assembly: GCA_937885815.1. GTDB lineage: Bacteria > Verrucomicrobiota > Verrucomicrobiia > Verrucomicrobiales > Akkermansiaceae > Akkermansia. The sequence goes on from CALABM010000229.1 coordinate 8,069, forward strand.
TAAATTCTTCCTGCTGAGGGGGCGTCGGTTCTCTTCCGGTATCAGGTTGCGGGGTGATGGGTGCATCCGGTTGTCCCGGGGCGGCTTCCGGTGCGGGAGGCTCCGCGGGTTGTGGGCGGTTCAGCCCATCATGCTCGATGGGGCCATCTTGCCGCTCGCGGTCCATGGTATTGAGCTCCTCTTTTTCCTCACCTGCCATGGTGGGCACGGGCTCATCACTTCTGCGCTGAGGCCCATCCGTTTCGCCTTCAGCCCGGGCATCTCGGTTGCCTTGGAAGTCTGGTGTTTCCGGGCGTTCCTGTTCCCTGTCTGCATCCGTCTTGACTACGGGGAGTGGCTCTGCCGCTTCCACAGCTTCAGCCGGTTGCGTGTTTTCTCTGGCTGCTCGTATAACCTGTAGCGCGCGAGAGCGGGCTTCCTGCCGCGGGGCGGAGTTCTGCTCGGTTCGGGGCAGCGATAACAGGAGCCAAGCGCCACCCGCATGCAGTATACCGGACATCAGGACACACAGTAACCCCAGCGGAATTCGCCGTGGATTTCTGAAATTGTCATCTGCCCCTTGCATTCATCCATTATCAAACACTATCCGCCCCATTTCCGCAAGTATTTATTGCGTCTTTCCGGGGGTAGATTATGATTTTTCTTTCATTCTGCGGCAGACGTAGTGTGTTAAGCCCGCTGTCAGAATGAGTGGAACTGCTGCGACCGCGAGGCGCAGTGCGATGGGGCCATCGCCCGGGCTCCACATGCTTCTGAAGCCGAAGAACCATCCGGGCGCAGCGGCTAGCAAGCCGGGTAATACCAAGCAGAGCATCAGAACGAACACTCGCCGCTGCCAGCGGCCGGTGGGCAGAACTTCCGCGAGAGGCCATAGAAACAAAGCGAATAGGCTTATATTCATGGGCATACACATAAGGTATTCCCACCAGAGGAGCTCGTATCTATCCGCTGTATTTGCTGCGCAGCCGATAGCTAATAAACAGAACAGGCCAAAGCCCAGAATCAACACAATGAGCAGGCGCCAAACAAGGTGGAATTTCCGCTGTGCGGTATCTGATCTCTTTTGGTTGTTTTTGGAAATCATATCATTATTATTATTTGTATTGATGTTATGTTTTGCTGTTTTTACATGCCTTATTTATTATGATGTCCGCCTGCCGGAATTGTGCTTACAAATACCAAAGATTGTACCCGGTGAGCATGGTAAACCAGTTGACAGGGGTGGCGATAATGGACAGCGGGATGTCCGCCACTTCGCCCACCCAGCGCAGGGGCTGCACGGCGGTGTTAAGCCCGCTTCGGCGGTCTGGTAGTAAGGCATTTACTGCCGCCTGTTGTTCAGTGGCACTCATTTGTATAGTGTCGACTCTCAGGCCTTTTGTATAAAGAATGCCGTAAGGGGCAATGTCTGAAAATTCCACCAAGCGTGTTGCCTTGCAGGGCGATGTGCCTTCCAGCTCAACGTAGTACCTCTCTGAATGCGGAGTGTTGCCGGCTTCTATCTCATCCATGGTGAGGGGGCGGTTGCGGAAGAGCGGCTTGGCCATCACCGGGCAGCCTCCCACCTGAAAGCCCTGAAACCAATCTGAGCGTGCCGGTAGGTAGCGGACGTTCAGCTGGGCATAGCGCTTTCCATCTGCCGTTGTAAACACGATAACGCTCTCATGTTTTGGGCGTAGATGACAATCTTCATTCGTTGTTGCTAGGCTGGCGGCGTAGTCGTTGCTTACCGGTACTTCGCGGCCTATGTTATTTATTGCGCCTCCGGTGTCAACGATGGTGCAGGCGGGGAGTAGCAAAAGCGGGGCGAGGGAAAAAATCAGTTGTCGTATCGGTGCCATGGCGCGATATAGCTGTCTGAACGTTCAGGTTGGTTGGTGGTGGTGTAATCCAAATGGGGTGAAAGGACTCCGGCAAAGGGAAGGGTAAGTGCCATTGTGACGATGCTGAGTGGTACATCCGCCACATAGCCAATTGCTTGCAGGGGCATGAGTGCATAGTTGTACCAAGTGCGGCGAACCGGTAGGAGCTGGGCTACCTGACGCGCTTCATAGAAGTGGTAGCTTCCCAGATATTCCGCAGATGAGAGGTCAACATTTTCGGTTACGGAAAACATGAGGTATGGCTCTGCTATCTGCAGATTACCTCGTGCTTGTTTGTCGCTTCTGGGCCGGGGGGTAAATTGCTCCGCTTCTGTCAGGCGGTAGGTGCCACCCGTTCCTCTGTGTAACCAATTAGAATGCAAGGCGATAACGATATTCTCTTGCGGGAGCTTGGCTAATTCTTCCCTGCTGTATGGGCGGTTGCATGTTGCTACTCCGTAAGAGCTGTATATGAGCCCCTCATATTCGAAACCGCAGCGGCGCTCTGTGACATAGACTAGCGGCATCTCGATGTACAGCCGGCCATCTTTGCGGTAGAGCTTCACGATGCAGTCGCAGGGCGAGGTGTCGGACTCGTCCGGATGTCCTTCCGGGAGGATGCGCTCGGGAAGCGGTTTGGCAACTTGTCTCCCTATGCTGCCGATGCTGTTACCGATATCTGTGCGGATGCAGCCTGTTAATGCCAACATGCAGAAAGTCAACGGTATCAATAGGCGGTGAATAGATGCGGAGCAGGGGGAAATCATGTTCGCAGTCTAGCATGCGAGGTGTGGCAAAGCAAGGAGAAAGTACTGTAAATGGCAGATTGACAATAAAAATACAAGATTAGTCTTGCCTAACAGGGGCGAAACGCGGTACAATCTGGATTGACTGAGAGCGCCGCTGCATCTACGGCCGCAGTGGCAAACAAGGTTTTCCCAAAAACAAAAACGAAACTATGCAGTACACACACGAAGTAGAACAGATGTGTTGCGTCAAGAAGGGCTGCAATCACGGCCCCGCCCCCATCCCTCAGGAGGGTGCCTGGACCGCAGTCACGAAGACCGAGGATATTTCCGGCCTGACCCACGGTGTGGGTTGGTGCGCTCCCCAGCAGGGTGCCTGCAAGCTGACGCTGAACGTAAAGAACGGCGTTATTCAGGAGGCTCTGGTGGAGACCATCGGCTGCTCCGGTATGACCCACTCCGCCGCTATGGCCAGTGAGATTCTGCCCGGCAAGACCATTCAGGAGGCTCTGAACACCGACCTGGTGTGCGACGCCATCAACACCGCCATGCGCGAACTCTTCCTGCAGATCGTTTACGGTCGCACCCAGAGCGCTTACTCCGAGGGCGGTCTGCCCATCGGCGCTGGCCTTGAGGACCTTGGTAAGGGCCTTCGCTCTCAGACCGGTACGCTGTACGGCACGCTGGCCAAGGGCCCGCGTTATCTGGAGCTTGCTGAGGGTTACATCACCAAGCTCGCTCTGGACGCCAACGGTGAAATCACCGGCTATCAGTACGTGAAGATGGGCCCGATGATGGAAGACATCAAGAAGGGCATGGACGCCAACGAGGCTGTGAAGAAGCACACCGGCTCCTACGGTCGCTTTGCTGACGCCGCCAAGTACATTGACCCCCGCCACGAGTAAAGAACCCTTAACACACAAGACAAAATTATGCCTCTTTTTGAATCCTACTCCCGCCGCATCGACCAGATTCTCCCGGTCCTTGCTCAGTACGGTATCTCCTCCTGCGAGGACGCCGAGAAGGTTTGCCTTGAGAAGGGTATCGACGTGCGTGAGATCGTGCGCGGCATCCAGAACATCGCTTTCGAGAACGCCGGTTGGGCCTACACCGTAGGCGCCGCTATCGCTATTAAGAAGGGCTGCACCAAGGCCGCTGATGCCGCTGAGGCCATCGGTGAAGGTCTGCAGGCTTTCTGCATTCCCGGCTCTGTGGCTGACGACCGTAAGGTGGGTCTGGGCCACGGCAATCTGGCCGCTATGCTTCTGCGCGAGGAGACTGAGTGCTTCTGCTTCCTGGCAGGTCACGAGTCCTTCGCTGCTGCTGAAGGTGCTATCGGTATCGCTCGCTCCGCCAACAAGGTGCGCCAGAAGCCTCTGCGCGTTATCCTGAACGGCCTTGGCAAGGACGCCGCTTACATCATCTCCCGTATCAACGGCTTCACCTACTGCCAGACCAAGTTCGACTACGCCACCGGTAAGGTGGAGGTGGTGAACCGCACCGCTTTCTCTGACGGCGAGCGCGCTAAGGTGAACTGCTACGGCGCTGACGACGTGCGTGAAGGTGTGGCCATCATGTGGCTTGAGGGCGTGGACGTTTCCATCACCGGTAACTCCACTAACCCCACCCGCTTCCAGCACCCCGTTGCCGGTACTTACAAGAAGGAGTGCGTTCTCGCTGGTAAGAAGTACTTCTCCGTGGCTTCCGGTGGTGGCACGGGCCGTACCCTGCACCCGGACAACATGGCTGCCGGTCCCGCCTCTTACGGCATGACCGACACTCTGGGCCGCATGCACAGCGATGCTCAGTTCGCCGGCTCCTCCTCCGTGCCCGCTCACGTGGAAATGATGGGCCTTATCGGCATGGGCAACAACCCCATGGTCGGTGCCACCGTTTCCGTGGCTGTGGCCATCGAGGAAGCTATGAACAAGTAAGCCCTGCGCTTACGCGTTTACAGTTACACTTACAGAAAAACCTGTCCCGCATGCGGGGCAGGTTTTTCGTCTTTCAAGTAGGATTTTCTCGAGTTTAGGAGCCGATATGGGTTGAAGCCGTGTGTTTTCTGTGTTGTTTGCGGGCGGGGATGTTTTAATTCAGTCTCAATTCATAATCCACCACGTCTAGAAGTTTTCCGAATTTTTCACCAACGGCGTGGAAGTGTGATACTTGGCGGAAGCCAAGTGCCTCGTGGAAACCGCAGCTGCGCTCGTTGCCCTGAGTGATACAAGCGATAAGAACCCGGCAGCCAGCGGCCCGGCAGCGGGTGATAAGTTCCTCCATGAGCTTGCGGCCTACCCCTTTACCACAGGCCTGAGGGGCGAGGTATATGGTGCTTTCCCAAGTGCCGGCATAGGCTGCCCGCTCCTTCCAGCGGTGGGCGTAGCAGTGGCCCAGCACCACACTATCCTCTTCATATACGAGGTAGGGATACTCCTTGGAAAAGCTTACGATGCGCGCTTCCATCTGCACTTCACTTATTCCTTCTGTCTCAAAGGAAATGGTGGTGTGCAGCACGTATTCGTTGTATATGGCGGCCAGTGCTGCGGCGTCTTCCCGGGGATGTACCTCGCGTATCATAGCGCCTGTTATGCTACATGATTCCGCTTCTAGCGTCAAGCGCATTCTGGCGCTTGACGCTGGTGAGAAAGGGCAGGGCCCATGATGATGGTAAAATCAATTAGGCTTTTGCTTACTGCTGAAGTAGGCGGCCATGCGCTTTACTAAAGAAGAGAACTTCTTGTTATCCTGCTTCTCATCGTTAGAGTCGGTTGAAAGCGGAGTCGTAGAATTGTCCTGAATCTCAACGTCCACGGTCTCAGCTTCCTGAAGCTCATCTTGGATTATTTTAGCCTCGTGGCGCAGCTGCTCGCGCTGTTCTTCAGGTACCTCATTTTCCAGATAGTCGGGGATAACGAGGGATAGAATGAGGGTGAGTATCCCGAGGTCATCCAGCAAGCCGATGATGGGGGCTATATCCGGGATGGCATCCAGCGGGCTGATGAGGTATAACAGGGCGGCCCCCAAAAGCAGTACATTACGCGGGGTGAGCAGCTCTTTTGCTTTTCCATCTCGGAAAATCCGGTATGCCTGATCAGCTCGTTGGGCGGCGGGATTGGTTTTGCCCTTTCTTTGCAGCCAGTCGCTTACAGCGTTTTCAAACTTCTCCAAGGTTTGTGGGTCTTTCAGAATTTCCACCATTCGCTTGACCCACTTGGATTTTTCGAAATGAACGGTGTTTTTGGTTTGATTTTCACTCATAGATGTTGGACTATTGTGTGTTGTTGTGAAACGTATTTATCGAGAAATTAGTTGCAATACTGAGCTAAAAATGAGAAAGGATGGTGATGCAGGCAGAAAAACATTAATGGTTACTTGTTTTTCACAGAGAGGACACGTTTAATAACGGTAACGGCGTCGTGAGGAATTACGCGAAGAATTGCGAGAGGGTGAACTGTAATACCTGATGTTCGGTTGGTAATCTTCATATTCACAGGGTGTTTCCGGAGGAAGCGCATCTTCTGAACCGGCGATGTCGCAATACTCAGCACGCAGTTCGTATATCTTCTCCGTTACACGCTGAATGGTATTCATGATAACTTGATTCTGATTCAATAAGGAGGAGATGGCCTGATCTATACCGGAGTATCGTTGCGAGCCGGCGGGGAGCTGGTGGCATACTCTTACTCCGCGTCCATCAAAATCTGTTCTTGCCCAATGGCGGCAGGCTCCTGTGATACCTTGGTCATCACAGTTACAGGTGCCACAGTTTCGGCATAGCTCGTGTAGCGTGATTTTAACGAGATTATAGGCAACTTTTCTATAGAGATTTTCTCTCCGCTGCCGCATATTCTGTAAGCGATTCCTGATGCTGTTAAGAGCGCGCCGTTGTTCTGGGGTGAGGGCGCTTTCTGATGGTGCAGAGTGCGAGGTCGTATTGCGCTGACGGGGTGGGGTAGTGGGGCGGGTATTGTACCCCTGTACCGGAGTGCTGCAGAATAACACCGCGGCAGTGAGGATAATCATGCTTGCGCGCGGATAGAGGTGGGCTAGGAAGTTCATGTGCTTATGTGGCAAGTAAGTGGATGTTGTGATATGAAAGTAGCACAAAAGCTGTGTCAAGTAAATGTAAAAATAATCTTTTCATTTAGAATGTACGTTTTTTTAGTAAAGAAGGGGTAAGTGGCTAGAGAATTTCGCGTTCAACTCCTTCCCAGTCTGTGCAGGAAAAAGCGCCGATTCCGGCATCCGTTTCGCAGAGCAGAACTCCCTTTTTTATTCCCCTGCGAGTGAGGATTATGTTACGCTCATCCGGTGAAAGAGTACCGGAAGTGGGGGATTCCACGATAATCGGCTCCATGGTGCCATCCTTACGGCATATCATGCAGCGGTGGGGGGCATGGTGTTCCGAGGTGATAGCAAGACAGCCTGCGGCATGAATATCTTCCGGTGTATTCCAAAAAAAGCCACCGCATACATCATGGTTTTGGATGTCCGGATAGCGGCATTTGCGACACCTATAGCCCAGCACCGGCCCTCGCAGTTCCTCCACGACTCCGATGGGGGTATCCGTTAGCATCCCGTTCAGAGCGGTGGTTAACTTCACCTCTGTGCGGTGTATGGCCTGCCTGATTTGCTGAAGCTGGTGTCCGCCGCAGTGTGGACATGTGAAGGTGATTATCATGGTTGCGGTTTTCGTTATGTGGGTTTATATATATAGCAAAATCCCTACTTTGTCAACCCGAAATTAGCAATTTTGGAGAAATACGTTGAGTTGTAAAAATATCGGCTTGCAAAAGTATGGCAATAATGCTATATTCGTCAGCGTGGATACGCAGAATCAGGACGAGTTGAAGTTAAATGTGAAGTTGTGGCTTAAGGCCAACAATTATAGCTATGCTTGGCTTGCTGAGAAGTGTTTTGTGACGGAGGCCACGGTGCGTAATTGGATGGCGCGGAAGGTAATTCCCTCTGCAAAGGAGCACATCATTCGCGAGTTGATGAAGGATTTGCCGTTGGCGCTTCCATCCCGCGTGCAGGTAAAGGAGGAGACTCTGGTGACACTGAGTCTTGATTCTGCTACTCGTAAGATTCTGGAGAAGAAGGCTTTTGCACAGGGAAAAACACTGGCAGAGTTTCTTGCGGATGAAGTTCCCCGTTTGGGTGAGTGAGCAGAGGTTTACAACAGGTGTATTGTGAACCGAGTTTGAGCTTGACGTGTGCTGTACGTATTTGATAGAATGGCGGGCGTATGGTCGCTCTTCCACCTCAGACGTTTATAGGAAATTATAAAATATTGAAAGCCATCGGGCAAGGTGGTTTTGGTGTGACTTATGTTGCTCGTGATTGCTCTTTGGAGCGCACGGTGGTGTTGAAAGAATGTTTTCCTGCGCAGATATGCAGCCGAGCTGAGGATGGAAGCGTGCAACCTGTGCATGAGGAGCAGCGGGAATTATACCAGCTGGCGATGGCCGATATGCGACGAGAGGCTTGTACGCTGGCGAAGTTGAATCATGAGCGCGTTGTGCGGGTGTATGAGGTGTTTGAGAGTCACGGTGGTCTGTTCTATGTGATGCCGTGGTTGGATGGGGGCACGCTGGAAGAGGTGATGGCTGAAGCTGCGGAGGAGGGGCGGCTCATAGAGCCTGAAAAGGCAAGGGCCTGGCTGCTGGACGTGCTGGACGGGCTGAGCTATCTACACTCGCAGAAGTTCCTTCACCGTGACTTGAAGCCGGCTAATATCATGTTTGATGCAAACGGCCGTCCTGTTATCATAGATTTCGGTGCGGCTGTATTTTGCGGTGCCGATGCTACGATTACGCAGGGGGCCTTTTCTCCTCAGTATGCAGCACCTGAGCAGGTGGCAGGTAAGGGCGGGCTGGGGCAAGCGTTAGATTTGTATGCACTCGCTGCAACTTGGTACGAGCTCATCAGCGGTATGGCGCCGGAGCCCTCGGTGAAGCGTATGTTTGCTGATGACTTGGTGCCGCTGGGGGAGCTGCCGGGAATGAGCGATGTATCCAAAGAGCTGCTGGAATCTGTAATGACGAATCTGTCATTGCAGCCCTCAGAGCGCTGTGTGAGTGCTGCGGAATGGCGGGCTTGGCTGGATGAAGACAAAGCGCCTGTTGCTGTTCGGAGGAGGAAGCCACTGTTTGGCCTTCCGCGCAAGGCTGCGCTTCTTTTAGTCAGTTGTGCTGTTTTGTTGGCTGTGGGCTTGGTGGCGTTTTTGCTGCAGGATAATCAGCCTGCGTCTCCGGTTCTTGCCACAGCTGAACAGGAGGCAACAAGAGTGTCCGCCGAGGCCGGTGGAAGTGGGAATGAGGCCTCTGTAAAGCTTGCTGATTTAGTGGAGGATTACATTCAGGAGCATGCGCTGGAGAGTAAGGTGGCTGAGTTGGAACGTTTGAATAGTGAGGCTAGAGCCTTGACAACGGAATATGAAGAGTCCGTACAGCGCTTTGTGAATCAGGCGACTGAGGCCTGTGCCAACATGAATCGCGAGGAGCGTTATCACTATGTGTGGGAGCGTAGGAGTGAATCAGAAGCGCTGATGTCGCACTATATGAAGCAATTTAATGATTTGTTGGGCAAGCAATCTCGTGTTCACACTGATATAATTGACTTGATAAGTGAGCCGGAAATGCATGTGACGGATATTTCTTCCATCGATGCGAATATGCTGCCACGGCTGAAACGTGTTTTGTCTGACCGTTATGCAGAGAGACTCGATTTGGTTGTTGACATTTGTAATGAGGATGCCTTCAGCAAGTTAATTCATCTAATAGAGTAAATAGCACTTATTCCTGAGGAAGAGTGATAATGAGCTCGGTTTGCGTGGGGGGTGGTGGCTGGGTGCGCTTTTGCTCCTGCTTGGTAATAAACAGGTAGTAGGCGGCAGCTAGTAGTAGTAGAATGAGCGTGAGGGCTGTTATGCGTGTGAAAACGGAGCCTGACCGAGGGGCATTTTGAGCCGATACATGTTGCTGGGTATCGGTAAGTTGCTTTTCGGCTGCGGCGTTTTGCTTATCGTACCCAGAGGCTGAGGTGTTTTTTTGACGCATGCGTTGATGATAGCAAAAGGGGGGAGGGCGAGTCAATCGGTGCGCCACTCACATGGGTGACACTTTAGTTCACCCACATAGGTTACACTTTTG
>CALABM010000230.1 GCA_937885815.1 uncultured Verrucomicrobiales bacterium
TGAGCGCGGCGGTGCAATTTATTGTGACGACGAGGAGGATGCCCTTATCTTTGTCGAAGGCGGTAAGATATTCTGCCTTCCAGATCCACTTGCCGTTGGGATTTTCAGGTCTGACGATAACGGCTTCGTAGCCGTTGAAGATAAATTTCTTCTCTGTCATTTTACTTTCTCCTAAGCTTTAAAAAGGCTACACGACAAGCTCTTGCATAGGCTTCTGCAAGGTAGTCTCTAATATCCATTTTTTCGTATTTGCCGTTTTCACGTTTTGCTGACTTGCTCTTTGTGTTGAGTTCAAAGGTAAGGTATCCTTCGTAACCGCACTTGTTGAGTCTGTCAGCGGCGTCTGTCCAATCTATAACTCCGTCAAAGGGGAGAAGGTGAAGGTCGTCGGGCCCGTCAGCGGGATATCGCGGTCAATCGGGCGGGGGCCGCAGGCGGCACCACCCAAGCCGAGGGTGAGGCGGTCAATGTTCACCACAGTGGCGCCGGCTCTCTGCAGCTCCTCGGGGTGAGGGGCGCTAAAGATAGCCTGCGGTGTGGCGGGCAGGGCGGAGAAGTTGAAGGCCTCGCCCTGAGTGCTGGCGATGAGGAGACCCACGCCGTTGCTGTCCGCCACAGCCATCCACTCGGTATCCATGCGGTTACCCATCTCCATGGGGCGGGGATAGCGCTCCAGCATGCCTTCCACGGACTGGGTGTAAATGCCCATGGGGGAACCGGCACGGCGGTCCGGGTAGTTTTCACCGGGGCCGCGGCCGAACCAGCGCACCTGGTTGAAGCGCTCCGGCAGCTGCAGGCTGTAACCGAGTCTGGGGAGTACGATGTTGTTCTCGCTGGGGATGATACCGGCGGCCACGCTCACATAACCATTCGGCAGGATGGTGTAAACCATCTGAGTGACGTAGTGGAAGTCCTTGGCGGTGATGGGGCCGTTATCGCTGATGGTGAAGGAGCCGTTGTCATATTCACGGCTGTCTAAGCTCTCCTTACGCTGACCTCGGGAGGTGATATCGCATGCCACACGCACGGCGCCGCCGGGGAGCATGTCCACAATCATGGCGGAGGCGGAGTGGTTCATGTTGCGCATGCCGTTGGTGAGCCACTGGTTCATGGCCCACTTGTCATTGGCGAGCGGGGCGCGGAAGGAGTTGAGGTGAAGCGTAGCGCGGTCACCGATGAGCTGCTGGCCGTTCACGATGTAGTTGCGCAGGCCGCCGGTCACCTTGTCGATGGTAATGGTGAAGTTTCTGCCGATAAGGATGACGCTGTTATCGGTGTTGCGCACGGTAATCGGGTTGCCTTCTTCCAGCTCCATCATCTGGGCCTGATAGGAGAAATTGTTGTAGTTGCGGGGCAGTTCCAGCTGCTCGGTGGCAATTTCATAACCCGCATGGGCCCATGCTGTGGCTTCCTTCAGGCAGAGATTCAGCGTGATGAAGTAGATTCTATCCTGCTTGAGTTTGTCTGCGGGAATCTGGTCAGCGGGGATGACAAGTTCTACAGTCTCCAGCGGGGCGGCGGAGATGTTGAAGTTGCCGGAGGCAACAACCGTGCTGCCTTCTTCGCAGAGCTGCCAGTTGCCATTGAACTCGTTCAGGTTCGTGAAGAGGTGCTTGTTGCGGAGGCTGATGCGCAGGCCACGGCCATCCTCTGTGAGACCGACGAAGCGGAAATCAACATTCTGCTGCACCTTGCGGATTTCGCTGTAGAGCGGGGTGACGGTGCGGTCACTGTAAATCACGCCCTTAATGCAGAAGATACCGTCGTGCGGGTACTCGCCGTGGTCACCGCCATAGCTCTGGCGCACGACGGTGCGGCCATTCGGCAGGGTGACTTGCTGGTCATAGCTCTGGTGAATCCACTCCCAGATGCCGCCACCGATGATGGAGTCGCTGGAGTCGATAGCTTCCCAGTAATCTGCAAGGTTACCCATGGAGTTGCAGAGAATGTGGGCGTACTCGGAGATGTACCAAGGCTTCAGCAGGTTGCGGCTGGCTATCTCGCGGGTCCAGTTCACGCTGGGGTACTGGTTCGAGCAGAGGTCTGCCAAATCATTGTTGCGCTCGTACTGGGTGAGGCGGGAGGGGTCACGCTGCTTAATCCAGTCACGCACGGCTTCAAAGTTGGCGCCGGGGCCGGCCTCGTTACCATAGGACCAGATGACCACGCAGGGGTGGTTCTTGCTCTGCTCCACCATGTTCTGGTTACGCCATACGTGCTGAGCGCGCCATTCCACCGGGTGGGAGAGGGAAAGCTCGCCGTAGTAGTAGCCGTGGGACTCGATGTTGGCTTCATCGCACACGTAGATACCCAGCTCATCGCAGAGCTCGTAGAAGAAAGCGGGCTGCGGGTAGTGGGAGTTACGGATGTGGTTGATGTTGCCACGCTTCATGATGAGAAGCTCCTGAAGGCATTCTGCCTCCGTGACGGTGTGGCCGTTAGCGTGCTGGCTTTCGTGGCGGTTCACGCCCTTGAGTTTCACGGGCATGCCGTTCACGAGGAAGCGGCCATTGAGCAGCTTGATGTCGCGGAAACCAATCTTGCGGGAGATGGTCTCGGTGATGTTACCCTCGCTGTCATGCAGGGTGAGGATGAGGCGGTAGAGATTCGGCTTTTCGGCGCTCCAGAGCTCAGGGTTCTGGATGTCTGCGCGAAGGGTCGTTTCCACCTCACCGCCGGCGGGGATATCCAGAGCCTCGGAGCGCATGGTGGCCACGGTGTTACCGGCGGCATCCAGAAGCTCACCCTGTACGGAGGAGGCGGAGCCGGCGGCGGTGCGGTTGTTCACATTCACCTCCACGCGCAGCTGGCTCTGAGAGTAGTCGCTCGTGCCGTCCGCGTTCTGCGGGAAATCCGTGTGCACGAAGAAGTCTCGCACGAGCACCTGCGGGGTGCTGAACATGGTGACATCGCGGAAAATACCTGAGAGGCGCCACATGTCCTGGCACTCCAAGTAGGAGCCGTCACTGTAGCGGTAGACCTCCAAGGCTACGACGTTCTTGCCCGGGCGCATGTGCTCCGTTACGTCAAAGATGGCGGCGGTGCGGCTGTCCTTGGAGAAACCAACCTTCTGCCCGTTCACGTACAGGTAGAAGAAGGAATCCACGCCGTCAAACTGCAAGAAGATGCGGCGGCCGTCCCAGTCTGCGGGCAGCTCCACGTCTCGGCGGTAGGAACCCACGGCGTTCGGCTCGGTCTGCGGGCAGGTGTAGCGGCGTTCCGTTTCATTACGCGGGGCCGTCATTACGCGGGGCCAGTCACGCACGAAGGTGTAGCGCTGGTTACTGTAGATGGGCATGCCATAACCTCGCATCTGCCAGTTGCTGGGTACGTCAATGGTGGCCCAGTTGCTCACATCTGTTTCAGGCTTGTAGAAATCCATGGGGCGCTGGTCGGGGTGCGGTGCCCAGTGGAATTTCCAGTCTCCGTTCAGGAGAACCACCAGTGAAGAATCCCCACGCTTGCCACGGAGCGCTTCGGCTCTGTTGGCAAAAGGCACGAAAAACGCGCGGGATACTTCACGCCCCTGACTGAGATTCTGCGGATTTTCCCAGTCCGGGTGCGGGGTGTAGGCCTCTTGTCCTGCAGCCAGGGCACCGGCAAGGGCGACAGTGGCTGATATGGTCTTGAGTATATTCATACCCGCCTAGACTAGCATATTCATTTTCAGTTGACAAGCAAAAAGTGTCGCCACGCGCGCGCGTATAATGCGCGCGCTATAAGACATGTTATTTGCTCTCTGGAATGGGCTTATCCCTGAATTTGGCTTGACGCCTTACCGTAAAAAGAGTATCGTGAACGCATATGAGTATGATACCTGTCGCAGTAATGGCCGGATGCTCTATCCTGGCAGATTATTGTAATCCGATTGCCCAGCCCGGTGAGCCGGGGTATACGGCTAATCCTCAGCATCACCTGCGCGTGATGTTTGAAAATGATTCAGTTTTTGATAACGATTGTAATTACTCTCATGGTTCTCGAATTGACTATGCCCGCACCCTGCCGGATGGTAATGCTTGGGGTATATCCATTACGCAGAATATTTACACGCCTGAGACTCATGGTGAGTATAATTTTGTGGATGAGCATCCCTATGCCGGTTATCTTGCTTTAGGCGCGGCATATATGTTCATCGGTGAGAATTTCGGTGCATCCGTGGAGTTCCAGCTGGGTGCCACAGGTAATGCTTCCGGCGCCCGCTATTGCCAGAACTGGCTTCACCATGCGCTGGATATGCCGGATTGGGACGGCTGGGATCGCCAAGTGCCTTCAGAGGTGACGTTCCAGCTTTCTTCCCGTCAGGATTTCCGTATCCCCTGCATGGATTGCACTTGGGGAAATGGCTGGCAGTCCGATGCGACGATTTTCACCCGTGAGGCGCTGGGTACGGCTTTTATCCGCGGTGGTGTGGGCATGAGCTTTCGCTATGGCGTGAATCTTCCTCAGTCCATGCGAGTGGTAGGTAATCATGAGGCGGATTATGGTGTAGGGCTGCTGGATAAGCCTACTTACCGCCGTGAGGATACGTCTTATTTCCTGATTGCCAGCCTGTATGTAGAATACGTGGCGCGTGATATCACGATTGATGGCGGTGTGTTCCATCACTTTGAGCAGAGCTGCAGCCGCCGTCCTTGGCAGGTGGAAGCTCAGCTGGGCGTGGGGGTATCTCACGGCGGAATTGATTACTTCGCCGGCGCGGTGTACCATAGTGATACCTACCGCAGGCAGGATACGAATGGTTTTTACGGCACCTTCTCCGGCACTTGGCACTGGTAATATGCCACTGCTGAACTGGGGATGAGTATGCATACAGAAGGTGAGATGAACAAGGGACGTGCGCTTCTGATGTGGAGCACGCTGATGGTGCTGGTGTTGGCCTGCGGGCTGTTGCTGGCAGGGGGAATGCCGCTGGTGGGTGACCCGGAAATCTACCGCAGCCCGGTCATGCTGTTTTTGGGTGTGGTCGCGGCCATGCTGTGCCTGTGGGGCGGCTGGCGGATAGCTAAGGGCCAGCGGGCGCAGTTTATTTTTGGGCTGGTGAGCACGTTTTTTGCGGTAGCCGGGCTGATAGTGCTGTGCCGGTATGGTGCGCGAGCGGTGAGCTATGCGTGGCTGGCGGTGTGATGTGGTTCGGCGCTCTGGGCATGGCGTGCACGGCGGTGGTGGGTGGCCTGTTTACGGCCATCTTTGGCTTTTTCGTCTACAAGCTGATGAAGCGGCACCTGTGGCTGGCCGGCTTGCACTGGAGCTTGGTGCTGGTGGGCATAGGGGCTTATTTGGACTACTGCGGTGAGCGGATGGCTTTCGTTCCGCTGCCGGCCAACGGTCAGACCTGTGCGGAGACGGTGGTGACTTCGGAAGGGGAGAATATCAAGCTGCCTTTCAAGCTGTATGTGGAATCCTTTACTACCACCTATTACGGCGAGGACAGTTACAGCATCTATCACCAAGAAGGTGAGGAATGGGTGCTGGATGGGCACCCCGAGCTGCAGGTGGATAGCCTGCGTTATGGGGATGAGCTCTGGGCAGTGGAGGATTTGAAAATATCCTCCGCCATGCCGCAGCCGTTCCTGCTGCTGCCCGGTGAGCCGAACCGCCTCATTATGCGTGACCAGCGCCCCGTGAAAACTTACAGCGCTTCCTGCAGGATTGAGACCGAACACCGAGGACGCCCGGAAGTGCGCCACCATGAGCTGCAGGTGAACTCGCCCATCGAGTGCAAGGAGTGGCTCATTTACCTGAACTCATACACGCCCATGGGTAATAATACGCTCGTGACGCTGCAGCTGCGCAGTGCCCCCGGGCGCTTGCTTGCTCTGGTGGGCATGGTGGGGCTTATCATCAGCACGGTATTCTGGTGCTGGTGGCGAAAGGAGAAGCCGGCGGAGGAGCCGCAGCCGGTGATTGACCCAGCGGTGTTGTACCCGGAGAGAGCTTCCCGCCTGTGGGATGTTTCTGAGCAGCCGGTGGCGGAGCCCGCTACCGCCCCAAAGGATGAAGCTGAAAATGGAAAGGAGAAGGAGGAGGTATGATACCATTCATTACGCTGCTGACGGTGGCCGTGCTTGTGTTTTCTCTGGCTGCGGCGGTGCTCGCCGGGCTGAAGCGCATGGAACCCGCCCGCTGCTTTGAGGCCACAGCTTGGTTCACGGCTTTGGGGCTTTTCGCGGCAAACTGCAAGCTTGCGGAGTCGCTGCCCTTTGGTAATATGCGCCAAGTGATGTGCTTTTTCCCGCTGGTGCTGGGGCCCATGTCCCTGTACATGCGCCGCTGGCGCGGTACGGAGCTCACGGCCTGTTTCTCCGGTGTGGGCGTGGTGGCCATGGTGGGGGCCCTGTGCATGCCCATGCAGGCCACTTGGCGCCAGATGCCCGCGCTGCAGTCCGCTTGGTTTGCCCCGCATGTGACGAGCTACGTCATTGCCTACGGCCTTCTGGCGGTATCTGCCGTGCTGGTGGTTATGTCTTTCCACGCTAAAGCGGAGGAGCGCCTGCAGGCGGCGGATGAGGTGGTGCGCTTGGCATTCCCTTTCCTGACTTTCGGGCTGTGGAGCGGGGCGCTGTGGGCGGATGTGGCTTGGGCTCGCTACTGGGCTTGGGATATCAAAGAGGTGTGGGCCCTCATCACTTGGATTGTGTATCTCATCTACTTCCACGCCTGCAAGCAGGATAGCGCTTTCTGGCTGCGCCGCACGCTCCTGCTGCTGGGCGTGCTGGCGGTACTTATCACTTTCTTCGTGGTGAACCTCCTGCCGAACATCGTTTCCGTACACAGCTATGCACGCTGAGTCATCGGTGAGCCTTTTCTGATTGATAAAAGAACCGTCCATTCGTAATCATGGGCGGTTCTTTTTATGCTCCATTATTTCATTTATTGAGAACAAAAATCCCGCGAGCAGCCGGTCTCGGCGTTATCCTGAGAAGCCGGAACCGAGCCTTGCCCCTCACCG
>CALABM010000231.1 GCA_937885815.1 uncultured Verrucomicrobiales bacterium
GAGTGGGCTCGCAGTTGCTTGCCGGCACGTTAACCGGTACGGTGTTTGGCATGGCTGCGGGTGCACCGGAGTTCCGAGAGATGAGGCGAGTGGGCTCGCAGTTGCTTGCCGGCACGTTAACCGGTACGGTGTTTGGCATGGCCGAGGGTGCACCGGGGTTCTGGGAAATTACTCTAGTGGCCATGCTATCATGGCTGATTGGTAAGGTGGCGGGCTTGGCAGTGGAGCTGTGAGCTGATGCTTTATTGTCCTCGAGGGACTGTATGTTGATTTTTCTGATGTCGCCGGCTGCGGGTGAGACCAGTACCGTGGAAGGTATATTCCCCCCTGTTTTTTCAGCCTTTGTGGTGGGGCGGGTGAACAGTACGGTGTCACCAATTTGCTCCTCAGTGGTAGTAATCGGGATAATGTTTTTGACCGAGCTCGGTTTCTGGCCTGCTTTTGTTTCGTCAGTATCCGGGGGCGGCGGCACGGTGGGAGGGATGTTGCCGGGGCTGACTGGTGCCTCGGTCAACTCCCTGTTCGGGCGTGTGTATAACTGTGTGTTGCCGATATTATCCTGATGCATATAAGAAGAAGGCGGTGAAAACTGGTGCTGGCCGGAATCAGTGTTGTTGAGTTGCATTTGCGCCACCTTGCCGCCAGAAAATCATCCTGAAAGCAGGCATGGTTGACTTGGCTGTTTTGTGGGTGTTCACTTGTCCGGCTGTTTGAATTTGTGTGTTATTCTGTGAGACACTGTCCCGGCGATATCTGTTGAAGTTTTTTTGCATATAAAAACGCCGGAACGTCTTCAGTTATGAGTATAGCACGCTGCCGGGCAGGTGTAAAGCTGATAAAATGAGAGGATGTTTCGGAATGTGTCAGCTTATGTTCAACAATAAACGTAGCTTTTATCCTTGTTCAACGACTGCGATTCTTGGTAGTATTCCTTTTTTCATCATCGTAAAGAAGTCGTAAATTTGCTTCCCTACGGAAAATCGCAGGTGGTTGATGTATATTTAAGCGAAACCCCGCCGAAGTCAATGACTTATGCGGGGGTTATGAGCCTTTCTTTGCTGTTTTTTGGGGGACGGAGAGAGTGGGATTCGAACCCACGGTGACATCACTGCCACGCTCGATTTCGAGTCGAGTGCCTTAGACCAACTCAGCCATCTCTCCTTAGTAAGGAAGTGTGCGGGGGTGATTATGAGGGGGAGAGGTGCTGATGTCAAGCTCTTTTTATGTGAGTATGGAGCATTTCTGCTTGAGAATGGGTGAGAAATGTGCTAAAAGATGTTGGCGGGGAAGGAGCCCGGAGTGAAAAAATACGCAGATATGAAGATGAAGAATGTATTCAGAGCAACGCTGAGCATGCTGGCCATGGCCGGTAGTGCTGCAGCATTGGAGGTAACGGACATACCGGCTGAGATATTCAGCCGTGAGTATGCGGATGCCCATTTCACGAAGGATTATGAATATAGGCTTCTGGAGGATAACAGCGTACGCCGCACGTGGAAGGCGAACGGCTATACGCTGATTGTGGATTTTGATATTCGCAGCTCTAAGGTTATTTGCGTGTTTGTGGATTATGAGCCTGCGGCGTCCCGTAGCGTGGCTTTGGAGCATGCACGGCATTTGGCGGCCGGGCGTAGTGAAAGCGTGCGTTTTGAGAATACTCGCAGCGAGGCTGTGCAGCGCGTGGGGCTTCCGAAAGCCCGCCGTTTCATGGAGCTGACGGATGGTAGCTACATCTTCTGGGAATCTGAGTCTGCACGTGCGAATAATTGTGACCGCCTCTGCTGGTTTGCATCAAAGCCGAAGGCTGACCGCATGGCGGTGGGGAGCCTTTCTGCCACCAGTGGTCGTACGGCGCTGGGTACCACGAGTATGACCGGTGTGCATTCTTCGTTGAAAGCAGATGAGGAGCGCCGCCGTGAAATTCAACCTCGCCCGGTGGAGGTGCCGCAGGAGCTTGCCATGGAGGATGAGCCCGCTGCAACACAGGGAGAATCCGGCAGTGCAGCTACTCAGCCTGCTGCTACACCGCGTCCTGCCACGCCGCGTCCTGCCGCTCCGCGTCCTGCCGCTCCGCGCCCTGCTGCTCCGCGTCCCGCTGCTCCGCGTCCCGCTGCTCCTAGTTCTGCAGAGCCTGCCGCTCCTGCTCCTGAGGTTGCGCCTGAGAGTGCCCCTGCTGCAGAGGAAGCTGAGCCTGCCAGTAATGTGCTGGCCCTTATCGGCATTAAGGCGGAGGATAAGGTGATGTATTACATTCTGGGTGGCGTGGGTGTGCTGTTGCTTATCATTATCTGGAATGCCATCAGTGCGGCCCGCCGTCGTGCTCGGCAGAGGGCTCAGTTTGAGGCACTGCTGAATGGCGATGATGAGGAAGATTAAAATTGAAGCCCCAAAGTCATCCCCCGCTTCGGCGGGGAACTAAGCCACGAAAATAGCTTGACCTAAATCCCGGAAAGAGGTAGAAAGTAAGTGTTCATGTTCAGGAAAATATTCATTGGAGCCATGGCCTGCTTGATGCTGTGCCAGTGTAATACCCTTAAGTCTGACTGCGAGGTATTGAGGCAGCGCGAGGCTGAGATTGCACAGGAGGCGCGCGGAGATTATTACATAGGCCGTCGCTATGAGATACCGTATACCCGCTTTTGGGGGTATATGCGTAAGCCGGGGCAGAGCTGGCGTGAAGCGAAGCTGGTGATGATGGATGAGCGCCTTTGCCGCACGCCTGATCGTGGCATGGAGCCTCCCGTGCCCGGTGCCGTGTATGGCACTGATAATAACGTGGAATACATCATTAAGGGCTCGTACACAGGCAAGAATGCCTATGATCCTAGTACGAATCAGGTGCTCCCGTTGTTCCGCCCCACGAGCTTCACGGTGCGTAATCGCCAGCCCGGGTTCCTGTTCGTTCCTTCCGAGGAGTATGAGGAGGAGCGCGTCACTTTGCGCCCTTCCATTATGCCGCAGCCTCAATCATGCGCCCAATATCACTAATATGACGCGCATTTCTCGCGCAGCTTAAGCTATAATCTGATAGAATAGCGCTAGACAGTCTTTCCTTCCTTCATTTTTATACCTCAGAAAATTTTCCAGTATGGCACAGTCAAAAATTCTCGTAGGCCTTGAAATAGGTACATCTAAGACGTGTATGGTGGTGGGCGAAATCCGCCCGGATGCTACTGCAACCATTATCGGTGTGGGTGAGGTACCCAGTGCCGGTGTGCAGAAAGGCGAGATTGTGGATCAGAGCATGGCTCGCCAGTGCGTGTGTGACGCTTGGCAGATTGCTCAGGACCACGCGGAAGTGGATATCATGAATGTGTTCCTCTCCGTTACGGGTGAGCACATTATCGGTGAGAATTGTCAGGGCTCTTATCGCCTGCCTGATGATGAGGATATCATTGAGGATGTGCACGTGCAGCTTGCTAAGGAGAAGGCTGAGAAGGCTGAGATACCGGCGGACCGCTTTGCGGTGAACCGTGAGCTGGGTAATTTCTCCATTGATAACCGCGAGGCTTCCCGCCACCCGGTGGGCCTCACCGGCCGTACGCTGGATGTGAACTGCCACGTGATGCACGGCATCCGCACTCGCCTGCAGAACTCTCTGCTTTGCGTGCGTCAGGTGCCGTTGGAGATTGAGGATTTGGTGTTTGCTCCGCTGGCTACGGCTCAGATGGTGCTGAACCGCCAGCAGAAGGAGGCTGGTGCACTGCTCATTGATATCGGCGGCGGTACGTCGGACTTCATCTGCTACTGTGAGGGTGATGTGGTGGCCAGTGGCTGTATTCCCGCCGGTGGTAACACGATTAACAATGACATCATTAAGCTTACGGACCAGCCGGTAAATAAGAAGGCTGCTGAGGTGCTTAAGTGCACGGAGGGTAATGCTTTCGGCGATATTAAGGACGTCTCCCGCGCTCATTACAAGAGTGATTTGGGCATGCATGATGTGTCCATTCCCCGCGGTGATTTGAACCGCATTATCCGTGACCGCCTTGCGAACATTCTGGTGCGAGTCGGTAAGCGCATTCCTGAGGATGTGTGGAAGCGCAACGGCATGAGCGTGTACCTCTCCGGCGGTACTAGCCTTATGCGTGGTCTGGATCAGCTCGCCCATCACATCTACGGTGTGCCCGTGCACCAGCCCACTCCGCAGCCTGAAGGGCAGAACCACTCATACTTGGCGGATCCTCGTTATTGCACGGCTATTGGCCTTATCCGCTTTGCTCAGCGTTATGATGATGAGGCGATGCAGGGCAGCTCTCCCGGGTGGTTGCAGCGCCTTCTGCGCGTGTTCCGCCGCCGCTAATCCGGTGACTGACAGTCCTGCCGCACAGCTCATTTACACCTCTCACACTCTCACAAAGCTATGCTTCCCTATCAGACAATACCGCAGAAGGAAGACGGTATCGCCATTGTGGGCATCGGCGGTGCCGGTGCCAATATCCTGCAGTGTTTTGCAGGCTCCAGTGCCAATAATGTGCACCTCTACACCATGTCGCTGGATGAGCGCGTGGGCCGCTCCTGCGGGAGCAATGTGGAGTTTGTGCAGCTGGGCGGTGGGCTGAACCATGGCTTAGGCTCCGGCGGTGACCCCTCAGTGGGTGCGCAGGCAGCTGAGGAAAGCGGGGACGATATTGAGCGCATGCTGAAGGATGTGCGCCTGCTGGTGTTGGTGGCTGGCTTGGGCGGTGGCACCGGTTCTGGTGCAGCGCCTGTATTGGCAGCGAAGGCCCGTGAGGCCGGCTTGTTTTTAGTGTCCGTGCTGGTGATGCCGTTTGGTTTCGAGGGTAAGCGCCGCCGCCAGCAGGCTGAAGAAGCGCTGGAGGAGGTATCACGCCTGAGTGATATCGTCTTCTGCTTTGAGAATGATTACATGGAGGAGCTCTTCCGGAATCGCCCCGGTGCTCGTGCCGTCTTTGAGGAGGTGGATCGTATCCTTGCTCGCGCCACGGCTTCTGTGCCCATGCTGGCTTCCTCTCCGGGCTTCATTAATTTGGGGCTGGATGAGCTCGCTACAGCGCTTGAGAATAATGATTCCCGCTGCCTCTTTGGTCTTGGCAGTGGTTACGGGCCGGATCGCGCCATGGCTGCCGCGCAATCTGTGCTGGAGTCACCGCTGGTGGCGTACCACGGAGCCCTTTCATATGCTCGCACGGTAATTGTACACATTGCCGGTGGTGATTCCATGTCCATCACGGAGATTCGCACTATCATGGAGCGTATCCGCAAGGGACTTGCGAGCGATGATGTGAACATTTTCTTCGGTACCACGGTGAAGCCTCATCTGGGGGATGAACTGCGCGTTACCCTGATAGCCTCTATTGATGCGGAGGAGTTCAAGGAAGCACTTGCTGCAGAACCTGAGCAGGAGGAAGAGGAACCTGAGGTGGCACCCGAGGTGGCCTCCGAAGAGGAGACTGAAGAGGAGTTTCAGGATGAGCCTGAGGAGCCCGCCGAAATGCTGGAACCTGAGGCCGCGGAGGAAGCCGAGGAGGAAGAGCTGACTGAGCCTGCTGAGGCAGAGCAGGAGATTTATGATGAAGAGGAGCCTGCACAGGAGGAGGCTGAGGAGGAGCCGGAACAGGAAGAGCCTGAGGATGCTGTGCCCGCCTTCAATCGCCAGCCTGTGATGCACCAGCCTGAGCTCATGCCCGCTATGCAATCTTCAGATGATGCTGATGATATGGATGAATCCGAACCCGGTCCCTTCTTTACGGAGGGCAGTGAGGGCGGGGGCTTCATGCAGTTCTCACGCCGTTGGGCCACTCCTTCATCTGAGGATGATTTGGACACGCCTCCGGAAGTATCCTTCAATGATTTGCGCGGCATGTTCCGCCGCTGATAGCAATGAAAAAAGGCCGCGTTTGCGGCCTTTTTCGTAGCTGTGAGAAGCGTGGTGGCGCCTCACATATGGCGCAGGGCGAGGAACTCGCGTATGCGCGCGTTTTCGGAGTTTTTCAGCTCGGCCGGAGTATCATCCTCCACCACGTAGCCATCCGCCAGGAAGATGATGCGATCCGCCAGTTCACAGGCGAAAGCAATATCATGCGAGACCACAATCATTGTCATGCCGTCCGCTGCCAGTTCGCGCATGAGGCCTTGCACCTCACCCACCATCTCGGGATCCAGCGCGGAGGTGGGCTCGTCAAAGAGCAGAACTTCCGGGTTCATGGCGAGGGCGCGCACGATGGCCACACGCTGCTTCTGGCCGCCTGAAAGCTGGGCGGGGTATGCCTGAGCTTTGTCCGCCAGACCGATTCGCTCCAGCAGCTGCTGGGCAGTCTTCCGGGCTTCTTCCGGCTGCATGCGGCCGCATTTTACGGGGGCGAGGGTGATGTTATCCAGAATATTCAGGTGAGGGAAGAGGTTGAAGTGCTGGAAGACCATGCCCACGCGGCTGCGGTAAACATTCAGCTCTTTCTCCGTGCGTCCGGGCTCCTCACCGTGGAAGAGAACGCTGCCGCCATCCGGGGTTTCCAGGAAGTTCATGCAGCGCATCACGGTGCTCTTACCGGCGCCGGAGGGGCCCACAAGGAACACCACTTCACCCTTGTGCACCTGCAGGGATACATCTTTGATGACCTGCAGCTTGCCGAAATTCTTCACCAGATTCCGTACTTCCAGTATACTGTTATCTTTCATTTTTCTTAAGTCGCAGTTCGAGTTTCTTCAGCAGGTGGCTGAGCAGGATGACCATGGAAAGGTAAATGAGGGCTACCATGAGCAGGGGAAGGAAGGCATCATAGGTTTGACTGCGGATGATGTCGCCACCCTTTGTCAAATCCTGCAGGGCGATGTAACCGCAGATACTCGTCTCCTTCAGCAGAACAATGAACTCATTGCCCAGTGCCGGCAGCACGTTTTTGAAGGCCTGCGGCAGGATGACGCTGCGCATCGTTGTGCCATAACCAAGGCCTAAGCTGCGGCCGGCCTCCATCTGCCCGCGGTCAACGGACATGATGCCGGAGCGGATGATTTCTGCC
>CALABM010000232.1 GCA_937885815.1 uncultured Verrucomicrobiales bacterium
AACAGGCCATCATAATGGGAAGAATGACGCCCCGAGCCTGTTGCAAGCCATAAATCACCACCATGGCGGCAGCCACGGTGATGAGTGCTCTCGCGCCTTCTCCCAACAGGAGATTCGTTTTTTCTGTATCAGGCGAAGGAGATTGTTCGGTCTGCATATAGATTGCTTCATATTCTACACATCTTGTTCCGGCATATCAAGCTCAATGCTGGCTCATGGCAGACTTTTTCGGCCTTGCCGGATGCGCCGTTACAGAAGTTGAGCCCCAAAAAAGCGGCCGCCGAGCTTGTCCCCGGCGGCCGGTTGAAAAATTGTTCCGTTGCTTAGAACTTGTAGCTGGCACCGATGTTCGCGCTGTGGCTGTTGGCGCGCTCCATCAGCTCCATGTTGTAGCTTGCATTCACGCTCCACTTCTCGTTGAGGGCGTGGTTCACGCCGGCGCTCAGGTTGATGCCTGCGCGGCCGGGATTCGCGCCGCGTACGCGGTACTCGCCGATGGTCGCGGTCGGGTTGTTGCGGGCCATGTCACCCACAAAGCTCAGCTCGCCGTAGATGCTTGTCTTGCTTGTGGCGCGGTGGCCGATGCCTACACCGATTTCTCCGCGCAGGTTCTGAATGCTGCCGCTCTCACAGCCCTGTGCCACCGTGGCAGAGTTGCTTGCATAATACTGCAAGCCCGCGAAGGCGCTCACCGTGGTCGTGTCGTTGAGCTGGTGCGCGTAGGTGGCGCGGGCATCCAGCTGCAGCGCGCGCCGGTCCCACTCAATGCCGTTCCAACGGCTTTCCGTGCGACCGTAGGCGGCACTCCAGTCAAGTGTCAGGGCATCGCTCGTGCTCTGCTGCAGCAGGTGCTGCCCGTAGAGCGCGGTGTGCAGCGTGTCCTGCTTCGTGCGACCGGAGGTGAAGCTGCTCACCTTGCCGCGGCTGTTGCCGATGGCAAGTCCCAGGCTGCTCTTTTCCGTAAGCTGCTGCTCCATACCGAAGGCGGCACCGAACAGGTTGTAATCAGACCCCGCAGCCACGCCGTCAGAGCTCAGACGGGAGGATGCACCCATGGCACTCATCCAGACGGAGGATTTTTGCTCTTCACCCAGCGCGCGACGGTTAGAAGCACGGTTGCCGATGGTATCCGTGAAGGCGCGGGACGCATTCAGCATGCCCCAGTTGCTCTGCACCAGCGCATCCGCCCCGCTGCGGTCAAACGCAGCCACTGCTTCCGTCGTTTCAGCCACGGACGTGGTCAGGATTTCTTCTTCCTCCTCGACCTCGGGCATCATCGCCGTGGTGGCGGAGCTGAAGAGCTTCTTATTGGCGGCCACATACTTGTTCCAGGCCGTCGTGTTGGTTACCTTCAGCGTGATGCTGTTGCTGCCCAGCGTCAGCGTGGCGCCGCTGCCGCTCATTCCCAGCAGACTTGCCAGATTGCTCGTATTCGTCAGGTTCGTCTTCTTGAAGGTGATGAGCTTGTAGCTGGTTCCCTTGGTAAGGCTGCAACCCAGATTCAGGTCAATGGCCTTGTTCAGTGTCAGGGTGCCCGTCACCGTCACGCTCTTGAAGGCACTCGAGGTCAGGTTGATGGTGCCGCCGTTAAGAGTCATTGCACCGGCACTCAGCGTGCCGCTCGTGGTCAGCGCGGAGCCCTGATTCATCGTCAGACGTCCGCCCAGTTTTGTACTTACGCCAGTCCCCGACTGATTCAGTTTACCCTTATCAAGCGTCACATGATTGGCCGTAATAGAGCCGCCGTGTGTCAGGGTGCCCTGCGTGATATCAATATTCCCGCTCACGCTCATGCTGCGGTTGTAGGTGCCCTTATTGGTGAGAGAGGAGTTTTTGATGACCATGCTGCCCACGTTGACGTTGCCATACATGTTCATGGTGGAATAGCTCACCTGCAACTTATCGCTCAGCGTCAGATTATTCACGGCGGTGGTCTTGGCGTTGACCTTGGAGCTGCCGCTCACGGTCAGAGATTTGGCCGTTATCGCGCCGGAGGAATTCAGCGTGCCCTTGGAGGCTACGCTGATGGCGGAGTTGGCTTTATTCATGCTGAGACCGGATTTATCCGCCGTCAGTTTAGCGGAAGCGCCGCTGATGGTGAGCTTGTTCGTGGTTATCTTACCTCCGTTGAGCGTGACCGCACCGTTGATGACGGTGTTGCCCGCACCGTACCCATGGATGCCATTCTGGAGGACATCGTCACC
>CALABM010000233.1 GCA_937885815.1 uncultured Verrucomicrobiales bacterium
AGATAAAATCGGCATACTATTCCGAAATTTCGACACCCTCATCACCCTTCATCAGCGTAAGTATGACCAGCTCGTGAACATCAAAAAATCGATGCTCGATAAAATGTTTCCGAAAAATGGCGAGACAGTTCCGGAAGTTCGCTTCGCTGGATTTACTGACGCTTGGGAACAGCGTAAGATTGAGGATATCGCTACGTTCTCGAAAGGGGCTGGCTATTCAAAAGCAGATATAAGAGAGAACGGGACTCCTCTTATTCTTTATGGGCGGTTATACACTAAATATGAAACTACCATTCGAGAAGTTGACACATATGCAGTTCCTAAATCTGGTAGTGTGTATAGCCGTGGAGGTGAGGTTATCGTTCCTGCTTCTGGCGAAACTGCTGAGGATATTTCAATTGCCTCAGTTGTTGATATGCCGGGCGTTATATTAGGAGGAGACCTTAACATAATCACACCTCAGGAAGACATAGATTCGGCATTTCTTGCTCTGTCTATTTCTCATGGCGAGGCTCATAATAACCTTTCAAAACGGGCGCAGGGAAAATCTGTAGTGCATGTACATAATTCGGATATTAAAGAGATAGAAATTGCCATTCCCGATAAGTCTGAACAGGAGACTATAAGCTCCTTTTTTGAGGAGATAGACAGCCTCATCACCCTTCATCAGCGTAAGTTGGAACGCTTGCAAAATATCAAGAAGGCTTGTTTGGAGAAGATGTTTGTGTAAAAAAGAAAGGAACAACTACCATGGCATTTAAGACTGAAGCAGAATTTGAGGAAGCAGCTATCAAGATTTTATCGCAGAATGGCTGGGAGACTACAGTCCTCAAAAACTACACCGAGAAGCAACTCATTCAGAACTGGGCTGATATACTGTTCGAGAACAATAGAACTATCGACAAGCTAAATGACTACCCTCTTACAGAGGGCGAGATGCAGCAGATACTTGAGCATCTGACAGGGCTTAAAACGCCCTTGAAGCTCAATAGCTTCATCAATGGGCATTACGTTACAATCAAACGCGACAACCCGGATGATAAAGAGCATTACGGCAAAGAGGTTTCTTTGAAGATATACGATCGCCGAGAGATTGCTGCCGGGCAAAGCCGCTACCAGATTGTACAGCAGCCCAGATTCTCAGCTAAGTCCAAGATGCTCAATAATCGGCGCGGAGATTTAATGCTCTTGATTAACGGCATGCCGGTTATCCACATTGAGCTGAAGAGGAGCGGTGTACCTGTTTCCCAGGCGTGTCAGCAGATTGAGAAATACTCGGCAGAGGGTATCTTCAGCGGTCTGTTCTCTCTTGTGCAGATATTTGTGGCCATGAATCCCGAAGAGACACTCTACTTTGCCAACCCCGGCGTGGAGGGTAAGTTCAATCAGGACTACTATTTCCATTGGGCTGACTTCAACAATGACCCGATAAATGACTGGAAAACAATATATTCCACTCTTTTGTCGATACCTATGGCGCATCAGCTCATCGGTTTCTATACTGTGGCAGATAACTCAGACGGCATTCTTAAGGTCATGCGTAGTTACCAGTACTACGCAGCCAACGCTATTTCTGACGCAGTAGCAAAGACTAAGTGGGATGAAAAAAATCAGCGAGGTGGATTTATTTGGCACACAACGGGTTCCGGCAAGACGATGACCTCGTTCAAGTCGGCACAGCTCATTGCTTCCTCCAAGGATGCGGATAAAGTGATATTCCTGATGGATAGAATCGAGCTGGGAACGCAGAGTCTCAAGGAATACCGAGGATTTGCTGATGACGACCAAGATGTACAGGCCACCGAGAATACCGGGGTGCTTGTCACGAAACTGAAGAGCAATAATCCTTCTGACACCTTGATTGTGACTTCGATTCAGAAGATGAGCAACATTCGAGACGAGGCTGATGGAGGATTAAAGGCCGCAGACCTTGCTCTGATGAGTGGGAAGCGCATCGTGTTTATTGTGGATGAATGCCATCGCTCCACCTTTGGCGAGATGCTTCGAATCATCAAGGAAACATTCCCTAGGGCAATCTTCTTCGGGTTCACCGGGACTCCGATTCAAGAGGAGAACCAAAAGAAAGCCAATACGACCTCAGACGTTTTCGGTAACGAGTTGCATCGCTACAGCATAGCTGATGGCATTCGCGATAAGAACGTATTGGGCTTTGACCCTTGCAAGGTTCTGACGTACAAGGATAAAGATTTGAAGGAAGCTGTAGCACTTGAAAAAGCTAAGGCTGCAACTGTAGCAGAGGCATACAGAGATTCCAAAAAGGCAGAGATTTTCCAGCACTACATGGGACTGCTGATGCATGGAGTGGAAGACGAAAATGGCGACTGTACTAAGGGCATCGAAGACTATTTATCTGACTGTCAATACGAATGCGAAGAGCATCAGAAAACAGTGGTGCAGGATATCCTCGATAACTGGGTAACATTGAGCCACAATAGCAAGTTCCATGCTATCTTCGCTACAAGTAGCATCCCCGAGGCTATTCTGTACTACCGCCGATTGAGGGAAGCTGCACCCTGGCTGAAAATAACAGCTTTATTTGACCCGAATATTGACAATAATGGCTCAGGTATAGAAAAGGAAAAAGGGCTGGTTGAAATTATCGAAGACTACAATCAGCATTATGGTCAGGATTTCACGATTCCTACCTTTGCTAAGATGAAGAAGGACATCGCGGCAAGACTTGCTCATAAGAAACCATACGAGCGTATAGAACGTACTCCTGAGCAGCAGATAGATTTGCTCATTGTTGTTGACCAGATGTTAACAGGCTTTGACTCCAAATGGATTAACACTCTCTACATGGACAAGGTGCTGCGCTACGAGAACATCATTCAGGCATTCTCGCGCACCAATCGCTTGTTTGGCGGTCAAAAGCCTTTCGGTACGATTCGCTATTACAGACGCCCGCATACGATGGAACAGAATGTACAGAAGGCAGTTAAGCTGTATTCCGGCGATAAGCCGCTGGCCTTGTTTGTGGAAAAGCTGAACAAGAACTTAGAGGCTCTTAATGCTCTGTATCGCGCTATTCAGGAAGTCTTTGAGTATGCCGGGGTCAGTGATTTCATGAACTTGCCGGAAGAAACATCCGAGAGAAAGAAGTTTGCTAAACTTTTCCGAGAACTCAATGAATGCCTAGAGTCTGCGCAGATTCAGGGCTTTAGTTGGAATCAGCTTGAATACTCTTTCCCTGAACCAGAGACATCCAAGAGTGAAACTATTAAGGTTGAGCTGGATGAACAGACGTACAATGTGCTTCTCGTGCGTTACAATGAATTGTTCGGCCGGGATGGTGATCCGCCTGAAGGAAAAGACCCTGATGTTCCCTACGATATTCCCGGATTCCCCATACCGATTGAGACAGGAGCCATTGACAATGAGTACATGAACTCTCGATTCGAGAAGTTCAAGAAGATTCTCAAACAAGGCGGCTTAGCCGGAGCTGAGTTGGAACGAGCAAAGGAGGAACTGCACAAGACCTTTGCTTCTCTCAATCAAGAGGAACAGAAGTATGCCAATATCTTCCTTAATGATATTCTGCGCGGTGATGTTACACCCGAAGAGGGTAAGACGTTCCGCGACTATGTAACAGAATACATGGCCAAGGCTCAGGATGACCAGATTCACCGCTTTGCATCGCGCTTTGGATTAGATGAGGGGCTGCTCCGTACTATGATGGCTATTAAGGTTACCGATAGTAATATCAATGAGTATGGGCGCTTTGATAAATTAAAGAAGTCTGCGGATAGTCAAAAAGCTGCAGAATATTTTGCAGCCGTAGCCGGGAAACGAGTCCCTCCGCCCAAGGTAACAATCTTGTTAGATAAATTGCTCAGAGACTTCCTCAAACGAGGAGGCTTTGACCTAGATGAGCCTTAATGCACTTACGCTGACATGAAGCGGAAGCCTAACTTCCATCGAAAAGAGCCAAGGAGCACCCCTTGGCTCTTTTCTCATTCTTGGGAACAGCGTAAGCTGAGCTCAATGACTTCTTATCAAAATGGTAAGGGGTATGAGGAATGTCAATCAGATAGCGGAAGGTTTGAATTGATTAATTTAAATTCAATTTCAATTAATGGAGGATTAAAAGAATCGGGAAAATATGTTAATAAGGCAACGGAAACTTTGGAGCTTAACGATTTAGTTATGGTTCTGAGCGATGTTGGTCACGGCGATTTATTAGGCCGTGTTGCTTTAATTCCAGAAAGTAACAAATTTGTCCTTAATCAAAGAGTAGCGTTGCTAAGACCTCTACAGGAAGCAAATCCACAATTCTTATTCACATGCATTAATGCATCGCAGAGTTACTTTAAGAAAAACGGAGCAGGCTCGTCACAGTTAAATATATCAAAAGGTGTAGTAGAAAATTTTTCTCCATATATACCTCGTGATAGAATTGAACAAGATAAAATCGGCATACTATTCCGAAATTTCGACACCCTCATCACCCTTCATCAGTGTGTGCGAAGCATGACCTTGTCTCGCTTTCGAGCGAACATTAAACGCCCTCCTATCTTTTGGGAACAGCGTAGGCTCGGAGATGTTGTAGATAGAGTTGTGCGCAAAAACACAAATAATGATTCATCCTTGCCTCTTACCATATCAGCGCAATATGGCTTAGTCGACCAAATTACCTACTTCAACAACCGAGTAGCTAGCCGTGACGTGAGTAACTATTATCTTGTCTTGAATGGGGAGTTTGCTTACAATAAAAGTTCTTCAGATGGCTTTCCCTTTGGTACAATTAAAAGGCTTGATTTGTACGATATGGGCGTATTGTCAACATTGTACATTGTGTTTTCGATAAAGGATGCTGACCTGCTTAATTCTGATTTTCTTACTGTCTACTTTGACACAAATCGATGGCATAAAGGCGTATCGGAACGTGCAGCAGAGGGAGCTCGCAATCACGGCTTGTTAAATATCTCGGCTGAGGATTTTCTGGACATAGATATTACTATTCCCAGCGATGAAAAAGAACAGGCTGCAATAGGCTCTCTATTTGAGGATATCAACCGCCTCATCACCCTTCATCAGCGTGAGCGGAATCACCTTAACCGGGACAAAATTAGCAGCGAAACTATGAAAAAACAGCGGAATGTAGGGATTCACACAACCGCTTGGGAACAGCGTAAGTTCAGTGAACTTGTTTTAATTGAGCGAGGAGGTTCA
>CALABM010000234.1 GCA_937885815.1 uncultured Verrucomicrobiales bacterium
ATGCCACACAGAAGAAGTACCACACCTGCAGAACTCCAAGCCGAACGGTGCCGGCCGATTATACCCCAAATAAAACATGTACGGCCCACTAAGAGTAGCCAAGGCCTCCTTGACAGCAGCAAACGCATCTTCGGACGGCTCAAAATAGACATCATCCTCAAATATCAGCACATTACGCCACCCTTTCTTGCGAGCGTACGCTATAGCGTTGCGATGAGACAAGGCACATCCTGCCGTACCACCCCAGAAACGGGCGCGCTCTCCTGTCTTTTCAGAGAACCATGGAGCCTGTCCATACGAGGGAAGCTCACGCCCAGCAACAGCGCTTAAGCGCTCCAGCTTTTCTTCAGGCAGAAACCTTCCTACCGAGGAAATGAAGTGCTCATAACGCTCCGGGCTGGTATCCATATTAATAACCAGAATACCATCTACCGAGGCAAAAGCCTCACACCCGGCTTGCTGCATGGCATCACTCATATTCAGTCCACGCGTCCGTAATCGTCCTTAAAGCGCTCAATATCATTCTCTGAAAGATAATCACCCATTTGAATCTCAATCAGAGAAAGCGGCATTTCACTTTCGTTACTCAGACGGTGCAGGCTCCCCCGCGGAATGAGCACGGATTCACCAATGCCTAACTTATTTTCTACACCATCACAACAAATAACAGCCTCACCTTCCGTCACAACCCAGCGTTCCATGCGGTGCTCATGGCTCTGAAGAGAAATGCGCCCACCGGGCACTACATTTATCTTCTTCACCACAACTCGAGGTTGAACGTCCAGCACCTGCCAATCCCCCCAAGGGCGGTCCTCCGTTTCACCGGGCTCGTATGTTGGCGTTTCAGTACTCATTTTCCGAGAGATTCACGTATACTGGTAGTCGAACGCTGAGGAAGATTCCCATGGGGGATTCGGGAGCTAGTCACATAACGAATCCCCTTAGCTTCGACAAAAGCTCGTTTCTCATCACTGGTACCATCACCATTCACAAAGAAGATGTCAGGCTTCACCTCGTCAAGCAGCGGAGCAAAATCAAGAATCTTGCCCGTATCCGGGCCAATATAGACCTTCGTCACATAGCGAATGGCCTCCAGCATATACTTACGCTCCTGCTCGTTGTACATGGTCTTGCGATTCTTAAGAATGCGCACCGTTTCATCAGAACCGATAGAAACGTACACATCCCCATAACTCGCAGCCTCTTCAAGAAACGCCACGTGACCACTATGCAACACATCAAAGCAACCAGAAACAAAAACCTTAGGCATAACAATAAAATTATATCAGAAATTATCCTTCTTCACATTATGACGCTTGAGGCGCTCCAGATATTGCGGCTCCCACGGCACCTGCTCGTCCTTGCCAAAAGTTCGGCAATATGGCTCAATGGGATACAGATATTCACAATCAGCCAAAGCAGCTGCACGAGCCTCAGGCGTTTCATACAAATAAAGCGCGTATCCGCCATGACCGCCACCACAATACTTATGAGCCAAGCACTCCCCGACTTCAGGTAACTGAGCCATCCCTTCCTCCAGCTGCAGCTGATAACTAAGCTGCACACCTACAGCCAGCACATTGATGTCCTTTTCCTGCACCCCGAGACGAGCAACACGTCCCGCCTTAGCAATTTTCTCAAAATTACGTTTGAGCGCAGCAAGACCAGGAGTATCATGCTTAATACGAGTATCATACACAGCCATGCGACCAGTAAGGAACTCACCGGTATTCTTAAAATCAAGCACAGGACGCGGCCCGGAGCACCATACGCAGGCACCGGTTTCCGCAATAACAGCAGGATCTTGCCAGCCAACGCCAAGCCCCAGCTCAGAGTTCACCGGGTCCCAGCCATTGAGCACACTCCATCCACCGCTGCCACCAAGGCCAGCCCCTTGGCGATACCCCCACTCCTTGAGTGATACAGTCGGAGAAATCGAGCAGTTTACAATATATTCGCCGGGAATAGCATTTTCAGGCACATCCAGCCACCCACCGGCAAAATCCACTCGCAACGGGACATGCTGCGGCGCTTTAATTCGGCTTACAACCTCCGAACTGGTAGTCGCTTTGCCCTCCGGACGAGATTTCTCCAGCACAACAAACTCCACCCCAGCCTCTTCACAAAGGCGCTTTTTAGCCTCCATATAGAGATCATCGGTCGTTACTGCCAGAATATCAGGCTGTGCCTGCAAGAACGCGGACTTAAATGAAAGCTCCACATCCTCATCGGTAGAAAGAATCACCTCATCCACCATCTGCAAGGAACGAAGCAGAGCTAACTTATCATCATCATCCAGCAGAGACTTTTTGTTGTACAGTGTCCAAAGCAAGTCAGCAGGAGGAAACGAAACAATCAAATAATCTCCTAAGGCACTAGCATCCCGGAAAAATCGAATATGACCAGCATGCAATACATTAAAAGAACCGGAAACAAAAACCTTCTTCATACCAGAATTTTGCAAGTGTTTTTCTGAACACTCTTTCACCTTACTTCTCAAGGCCAACCAAACGGAAAAAAATACGACTGAGGCGCCAACGCTCAAAGGCCCCTGCCACACTGCGACCGGCCATCACTTCCCTGAGCATATCTTTCAGTACATTCTTCAACACAGGAATAACAACCAGTGAGCCCAGCTGCACCGAGAGCATCTTCACAATACTGCGAGCATACGAGCGCGGAGCACTCCCCTTCACCCGAGAACGGCGAGAAAGCAATGAGGCCACAAGCTTTACCCCCACCAATGCAGCGATACCAACACCAGCATACTTCACGGCGTGTTCCGACACATGAAGAGAATCACGGCACTGCCCAGCACCGGTGCGAGCCCGAGCCCCACCATCCAGTGCGCGCAGTCGAGTGGCTGCAACCTCCGTCAGGAGTTGCTGTTTTCTTTGCTGATAAGTATTTTCAGACATTCCAAATCATGCTGAATCTCCTGCCTAGTGGCCGGGGCCACCGGACCGGGAGAGCTCTTAAGGCCAATCAAAAGGATCACTAGCCCCACAATAACGTGCACCGCACACACCAGCCCCGTGGCCCACAGCCACGACCCCAGCCAAGCATGCGCCGCCACACAGGCACACGCGCAGAAAACAAGATAGCCAACAAGCAGCAACAGCCCGCCCACGGCCACCAGCACCACGCGCCTCGCCTGATGTGCGGCATACTGCTGCAGTTCAAGCTGCAGCAGCCGCACAAGTGCACCTATATGAGCAAAAGTACTTACAGCCACTTCCTTCATTCCACCAACTACCTCCGCACCCTGCTCTTGCAAAACAAGGAGCGGCTTCGGTTTTCTGAACGAAAAAAGTGACATATAAAGCAGATGAATAATCAGAGAGTACTAAGCATGTATTACTTAGCGGCGAGTTACACCGATAAGCAGACCAAGCACAAAACCCAGACCAAGAGCCCCCAAGACAGTGCCGGTAGGATTAGCCTTAACATACTCAGTACCGGCTTCATGCAAATCCTTAGCCTTAGCACAGGTCACATCCCAGCCAGCGTGCAGCTGCTCACGTGCTTCACCAGTGTAGCGGCGCACGTTCTCCATCTGCTCAGCAGTAACGCGGCGCAGCTTCTCATACTGAGCGCAGGCATAATCACGGGCAGCCTGAAGGCGGTCCTGAGTATCAGCAGAGGCGGTGGGTGCCTCATTTCCAGTTTTCTCTACGTTCTCCATAGCGTTCAAGAATTGAAAGTTTTATCGGATGAAGTCCTGCTGGCGCCATCATTGCGCAGTCTGCTTCATTGCCACATTATAACCACATTTCTGTACACTTTGCAAGCAATCTTCTCTAAAATGACGAATTTTCTTCACATTTACGTAATTTTTCCGCCATTGTGAATTATAGCCTTGCATTTCACCCGCAAACTTGCTAATATCGCACGGCTCAAATAGACAAAGCATGAAAGCGATTCTTGCACTAGAAGACGGAACCACATTCGAAGGCACCGCTATTGGCGTTGCCGGCACAGTAACCGGCGAGATATGCTGCGATACCTCAGTCATGGGCTATCAGGAACTCCTGACAGACCCCGCCTGCAAAGGGCGCATCATGGCTATGACCTACACGCTCATCGGTAACTACGGCGTGTGCGAGGAAGATAACGAGAGCGCAGCTCCTCAGGTAAACGGCCTCGTCGTGACCGAGCTCGCCCGCCTCCACAGCAACTGGCGCGCCGAGGAAAGCATGGGTGCATGGCTCACCCGCCACAATGTCGTCGGCATCTCCGGCATCGACACGCGCAAGATTGCCACACTCCAGCGTAACAAGGGTGCCCTGCGCGGCTGCATCACCACCGAACTGAGCGTTGAAGACGCCATTAAGGCCGCTCAGAACGCCCCCGAACTTACCGGCGCAGACCTCGTCAGCAGCGTCACCACCCCCACCACTTACCACTGGGAAGGTGAATCCCGCGCTTGGAAGCTCCCGAACAAGACGCAGGGAGACCTCACCACATACACCGAGCTGCCCCCCGTAAGCTACAAGGTGGTCGTATATGATTTGGGCGTACGCCGCAGCACCCTGCGCCGCCTGCGCCAGATTGGCTGCGATGTCACAGTGGTTCCCGCCACCACCCCCGCTGAAGAAGCCCTATCCCTCCGCCCGGATGCCATCATCCTTTCTGACGGCCCCGGCGACCCCGCCGCTCTTTCCGCCGTAACGGCACAGGTGAAGAGCCTTGCCGGCAAGCTCCCCGTGGCAGGCATCGGTCTTGGTAGCCTTGTCATCGCCATCGCCATTGGCGCTACCACCCGCAAACTCCGCGTGGGCCATCAGGGGTGCAACCAGCCCGTGAAATCCCTCTGCAGCGGCAAGGTGGACATCACCACTCAGAACACCATCTTCACCATCGACTCCGCAAACATGCCCGAGGTACTGGAGGTGACAGAGGTCAATCTGAATGATGACACCGTGGCCGCCTACCGCCATGCCTCTCAGCCCATGTTCGGCGTGCAGTACCCCCCCACTACACCCGCAGGCGCTGATGATACCTCCAACTTCTACAACAGGCTCATCCAGACCATTAAGGACGTGAAAGCCGGTAAGTACAACGCATAAACGTCCCGCGCAAATTATATGAATACACTAGTCATTGGCTCCCAGTGGGGAGATGAAGGCAAGGGTAAGGTCATCGATTTCCTCACCGAAACCGCTGACGTCGTAGCCCGCAGCCAGGGCGGCAGCAATGCCGGCCACACCGTCATCGCCAAGGGGCAAAAGTACGTACTGCACCTCATCCCCTCCGGCATTCTCTGGGAAGGCAAGGTGAACGTCATCGGTAACGGCGTAGTTATCAACCCCACTTCCCTTGTGGAAGAAATCCGCTACCTGCAGGATAAAGGCGTAACCATCAGCCCCAAGAACCTCCTCATCTCCGACCGCGCACACGTTGTGCTGCCCATTCACAAGGAGATTGACGGCGCTCAGGAAGAAGCCCTCGGTGATCAGAAGATTGGCACCACCCGTCAGGGAATTGGGCCCACCTATGCAGACAAGGCACGCCGCGTAGGCATCCGCATGATTGACCTCGCAGACCCCACCCGCTTGGAGAAGGTACTGAAGGCTCGCATCAAGACCGCTAACGAGGAGCTCGTGCGCCTCGGCTGGCCCGCTGCGGACCCACAGGTTACTCTGGATGCCGTGATGGCCGCTGCCGATGTGCTGCGCCCCCACATCACGAACACCATCCCCGTTATCAATGACGCCATCAAGGCCGGCAAGACCGTCCTCTTCGAAGGCGCTCAGGGCGCCATGCTGGACATTGACTTCGGCACCTATCCCTTCGTGACCAGCTCCAACACCAGCGCCGGCGGCTGCTGCACCGGCTCAGGCGTAGCCCCCACCCGCATCGACAAGATTATCGGCGTGTGCAAGGCTTACACCACACGTGTGGGTGAAGGTCCCTTCGTAACGGAAGACGCAGAAATCAGCGATTACCTCCACGGCCTTGGCCGCGAGTTCGGTGCCACCACCGGCCGCCCCCGCCGCTGTGGCTGGACGGACGGCGTTGTGCTCCGCTTCTCCGCCATGTTCAACGGCTTTGACGAAATGGCCATGACCAACCTCGACGGCCTGGACGAGCTGGATTCCATCAAGATTTGCACCGGCTATCGCATGGGTGACAAGGTGCTCGAGTACCCCCCTGCCCTCATGGAGGAGTGGTACCAGTGCGAGCCCATTTACGAAACCCTCCCCGGCTGGAAGAAGGACATCTCCTCCTGCACCACCTGGGACGAACTTCCCGAGAACTGCAAGGCATACGTCAAGCGCTTCGGCGAAGTCGTGGGTTGCCCCGTCGGCACCGTTGGCGTAGGCCCGGACCGCGAGCAGACCATCAGCGTGCCCCGCTGATAGGAAAAACAGCACATCTCATCCCAAAAGCCCGCTTCCAAGCGGGCTTTTTTGTGCCCAGAACCCTCCCGAAACGCCAAAAATTAAAAAAAATCACAAAAAATCAAATTTAAAGCTTGCCATATCTCAAAAAATCATGTATAATGCCTCCGCACACAGCAAAGCACGAGTAGCTCAGTGGTAGAGCGGCTGTCTTACACACAGTTGGTCAGGAGTTCGAATCTCTTCTCGTGTATTCACCGAGCCTGCTTTCCGATACAATTTGGAAAGCAGGCTTTTTTAGTTTATCGCCCTATATTTAGCGCCTTACGGAGTCCTGATATTGCAACAAAAAAGAACCAAGGACGATTCAAACAGCCGTTTTTTAAGCTTCGGGACGTTCCCGGGACTGCAAAGGACTACGGGTGCGGCAAACTACTTGTTTTCATATTCGACCGATTCTATCGTGATATCGGGGCAAGTTCAATTAATTATAGTTGACATGATGTAACAAATGTAGTATTCATGTCAACGTGAAGAAGGAAACCGGCAAGCGCTTGTCATTCGGACAGATACTTCGAAATCGAAGAATTATTAAGGGATATTCGTTGCGGAAGTTAAGTTCGATGTTGGGTGGGATTGTTTCGCACGAAATGCTATCTCGTTATGAAAATGACGCAGCAGAACCACGTGCGGAAGTTAAAGAAAAGTTGTGTGCTATGCTGGAAATTAATGAGAACGAGACATATAGAGCTTTGGTAACCCCACCGGACGTTAAATTTCGACGTAGCAGATGGGGTATCTCGCAAAAGGATATAGAAGCAGCTCAGTTGCTTGCTCTTGAACTCTGCAATCACTACCTCTCGCTGGAAAATGTTTTGGGAGACAGAATAGAATGGAAAAATCCTTTTTCAGTAAGTGAGTGTAAAAAGTTGTTACGAAGAACAAAGAATGTTCAAGATAGAGCGTCTGCGCTCGAAGAAATAGCCGAGGAGCTTCGTAAACGATGGAACTTAGGTGGTGGCCCGATTCCTTCTCTAAGCTCGTTATTGGAACAAAAAGGGATTTTAGTGTGTGAAGTTCCGTTTAATAGTAATAGAATAGATGGATTTTCTTTCTTTTACGAAGGCAGGCCTTTCATTTGCGTAGCGGATTGGTTAAATAAAAATCCTGTTCGCAAAAGAATGACTTTGGCTCATGAATTGGGACATATATTATTCCCGGACATGGACAAAGATGAACCATCAGACAAAGAGCACTGCATTATGCGCTTTGCCGGGGCTTTTTTAATACCTCGCCCGGCGGTGATTGATGCGCTTGGTTCATCTATGAGAAAAGAGTTGCCTCTGTATGAACTTTTGGGGGTGAAACATTATTATGGCATCAGTATTGTAGGCATCATGGCTCGTGCAATGCAATTGCATATCATTGACTGGGAACAATATTGCAGCTTCAACACGAGGTTTTACAGGCAATTCTACGCCCATTCACCGGAGGAACAGCAACTTGACCTTGAACCGGGGGTGCCTTATGTTGTCCCTGACGTCTCATTGAGGCCAACATTGCTTGTAAATCGAATTTTGTCAACCGGCAAGCTGAATCTTCCTGATGGATTGCAATATTCAGAAGTTCAAGAAATTGAGAATATTTCGCAAGACCTTTTGAAGTAGCACCAGAAACAACAATATGGAGTAAAATTAAATTTACGGTTGACAAAAATGAGCAGAGCGTGTATTTTGTCAACCGTCATGAGTACCATTAAAATCGCAGACACGCTTACTCGAAATAACTGGGATGAGACACCTTTGCACGAAGCGGCAAAAGCAGGAGATGTTGAGCTGTGCCAAGCCTATCTTGAAGCCGGAGCCGCTGTTGATGCGTTGGATTATCGGGATCGCACACCGCTATTTCTCGCGGCAGAGGAAGGAAATGAGCAATGTGTGAAGCTTCTTTTGAGTTATAACGCGAATGCCGATTTGTGTGAGTATAAAAGTAAAGAGACGCCTCTTCATGTAGCTGCGGCATGGGGGTATGCCGAAATATGCGAGCTTTTACTGACTGCCGGCGCAAACACCGAGTGTAGAGATGAAAAAGGAAAAAACCCGTTGCACAAAGCGGTTACAAGCAAAGCGGAGAGTGTCTGTATGGCATTGCTGAAACACGGAGCTGACATCAACGCCAAGGATTGCGATGGCGACACCCCGCTGCATGTAGTTGCCACTCAGGATAACCTGAAGAAAATGGCGATTTTCCTGACAGAATACGGAGCTTCTGTCTATGCTCAGAACAATGAAGGGGAAACACCGTTGTATAAAGCAGTGCATGTTCACAGAAACTGTTCCATGGCGGAAGCTCTCCTTTCTGCCGGAGCTGAGGTAAATGTCCGAAATCGCATGAGGGAAACGCCTTTACACTACGCTGCCGGAAGCGATACCCCGGGCTTGGTTGATTTGCTGCTCAAAGCCGGAGCTGATGCCAATGCCGTCAATCGTAGCGGCGAAACTCCCTTGTATATAGCAGCAAAATTGGGATGGCATGACAATGTTATGTGTTTATTGAATGGCGGGGCTTCTCCGGATATTCAGAACTGTCACGGAGACACTCCGCTGGATATTGCAAATGAATGGGAAAACCCGGAATGTGTGACCATTCTTTCTGAGTTTAGTTCGATGTGAGGTACCTGTTCCTGAAACTGCGTCAAATTTACTTCCTGAGACTGCAAAGTAAACACAAAACGGGTCATTCCTACTAGCAGCAGATTTGAAACAGACCCCCAGTTTACTGCAACGGTCAAAATATTATTGACTTAATTTCAAAATCATATATATTAGAACTATGGATAAACATTGCGATAGCCAATACGATTCAATTTCTGTACCTTGTAGGAAACGGCACAGCTTATGTGGTATCCTTGGGTAGGTAAGAACTATGCTTCGTCTCCGGCCCGTATCTTGGTGATTGGCGAATCACATTATGTTCCCACCAGAGAAGATAAACCGGATATACTTGCAAAAACTCATAATTAACAGTAAATTAAATGTAATGAATCATAATAAATTGATGAACGAAAATTCAGTGGCGAGTGTTGTTTCGCCGCGAGCACTGGCGAATACCAAGGAAATCGATATTCCGGATGTACAACGCGGCTTGGTGTGGAACCCGACACAGATTGCCGATCTGTGGAAGTCGATTTTCGAGGGCTACCCCATAGGGGCATTGACCGTATATAGACAGGAGGATAAATGGCAGTTGATTGACGGCCAACAGCGCTGGCATGCTATCAAGTTGGGCTTGCACCCCGATGAAGAGCAAGAAGCCATGACCATCCTGTGGACAGTATGGGAAAAACAGGATAAATGGGAGTTTAAGCATCTGATGGTCAGCACGCGCAGACACCCCTGGGGCTTCGTCTGGAATGAAACCGATGACCATTTGGAACGATTGCCTCACCCCAAAATGATAGAGGCTTGGGATAATATGCTGCCGAATGAACAGAGAAAAGATTCCTTTGAACTTCCGACTCTGAAAAAAGCTCAAGACTACTTAAAAGATAACAGCACACACAAATGGATTCCGCTGCATGAGCTTT
This sequence comes from uncultured Verrucomicrobiales bacterium, assembly GCA_937885815.1. Lineage (GTDB taxonomy): Bacteria > Verrucomicrobiota > Verrucomicrobiia > Verrucomicrobiales > Akkermansiaceae > Akkermansia. The sequence goes on from CALABM010000234.1 coordinate 9,931, forward strand.
TGTCTGAGGGGGACACACCCGGTGATTCAGATGTTCAGACTATTCGTAGTTCCGCTCAGGTTGTCACATGGCGAGAACGCGTTGAAAGTCCTTTTATTCCTTTGATTCACTTTAATTTACAGGAAAAAGTCAAAGATTTACAGGAAAATGTCAAAGTAGACCGAAACCAAGAGAATGTCAAAGCAGCCCGAAACCGGATTCATGAACTCTTTACCCGAATAAACAAGGGAGGAACTCAAATATCAGCAGTTGACTACACCTACTCAACCCTTTGCTCGTATCTGGGCAAGACGTTTAAGGACGACATCAATAAAATAGCTGAAAATTTCATGCCGCCTAATCGCGTAGCGCGTCTCTATGCCCGCCTGAAGTATGCTGAGGAAGAGCCAACATCACGCCTACTTCACGAACCACCCCATGCTTCTCATTGGAATGGCAAAAAATATGATGCCAAAATTGCCGAGGACATTGCAGATGCTCAGTTACTATATTCATCTGCCGATATACCGCAGACTGTTTATCTGCAATCCCGTGGCGATGAATGGCTCACAGTCGTTATTCGGTGCATCCGACGTTTGAAAGAAGTTTACACTAGCCGACGTTTTCCTGACATTATTCGGGAAAGCGGGCAAAAAGAGGTGAGCCTACTCTGTATGCTCCCCTATGTCGTCTGTCGTGACCCAAGTTACCACGCCAAGTTTTGCGAGCGCTTTGACGAGGCATTGAAAAATGCAAAGCCCAAAAGTTTGATAGAGATGTTAGCCATTGGTGTAGCATATGCTGCGTGTTATTCGATTGAGACGGGTATGTATCCTGTTTCCACACCGAAAACACCGACCATCATGCGCGAATACCCCTATGAAGATGAATGGCTGCATGTTTTATGCAATCCGGACAATGAACCCTTGTTGCATTTCCTGCAAAAGACATATATGAACAAGATGCTGAAGGAGGCGTGCGGTTTTTACCCGCACGAAACAGCGACATGGGGAGAAGCCATGAACCGCCCGTGGGATATAGACCACATTGTGCCGCAGTCCCGGTGGTGGCTGTTGCAACGGGAAGAGGAACTGAAGTTCAGGGAATCACTGCCAAACAAGCAGATACTCTATTACCGGAGCAACAGAAAAAAGCAGGACGCTTATATCGGAGTACCAGCAGAAGATAGTAAATCTCCGGAAAATGATTTCTGCTATCCCGATAATTGCGGCTGGAACAGGGCAAAAGTCTTTGAGGAACGCCCCGGTCGCCTGACCACCCAAAAGGAAAACAAGTACAAAAAACAATACAATGAATCACTGCAAGCCTATAAAAAAGTGGTAAACTCTCGTTTCTCTGCCATGGTTGAGCGGCTATTTAAAGAATTGCCACTGGAAGAATTGATTCAGGCGATTAATGCCTTACCTGAGTCTGCACCTTGCTGTTTGCAGCTCCCCATTAAATTATGGAGTTACCTTAAAGAAAGAAAAGATTTGACGTGGTGCTCTGTCCGCCACGACCAATCAAAACAACAAATCATTGAGACTAAAGATTTCTACCATTCTCTCTGCGATTGGCTCGCAGTCGGCAAAGAAGAGAACCATGCTTTCTCATGCGTCTGCTGGCACCTGACAGATGCGGAAAACCTGCACGTAGAAACCGGCAACCGGCGGCTCCCGGATCAAACAGCATCGGAATGGCGCAACGGCGCATCCCCGGATGCCCCCCGGAACGATTGGTGGGTTGAGGCATCGTTCAGCCCAATCACCTCAGAACAAATAGAGCAAAAACTTAACGATATCTGCGCAAAAAAATGAAAAAAGAGCCATAAGGGCCCATCGCAGCCCCTCTTGGCGTTTTATTATTTTGTGTTCGCATCCTTGGTGACGCCCCTTCTCAAAGGGTACTAAAAACCTGCCTCCTCTTTGGATGTAGGTTTTTTCTTTATCATATCTTCCACCTACCTCTCCTCACATTATGCCCCACACCTATGGAATAAAAGACATGCTGACTCACTGGCGATTGTCAGAGCTTATTTGGCTGGGTTTCGCAACCTTGTCGGTTCTGATTGTTTCCCTTTCGCTGGGCGACAGCCCCCTTGGCATTGCATCTGCATTATCAGGAATCATCTGTGTTGTGCTCACAGCAAAAGGAAAACTCGCGGCCTACTACTTCGGCATCATAAACTGTGTTCTTTACAGCAGCGTCTCCTACAACCAAACGCTATACGGCGAAACCATATTAAATCTGGCATATTATCTGCCGCTCCAATTTATCGGTTTCCGCATTTGGCAGCGCAACATGGACACAGCGCAATCCGTTGTAAAACCTATACGGCTCAGCAACATTCTGCGGCTTTACCTGCTGGGCGCAATCATTGTGTGCACCTTCGGGCTTGGATGGGTACTCAACCTGTTCGGAGACGAAATTCCCTATGTGGACGCCTTCACCACAGTTGCATCCGTACTGGCCATGACGCTATCCGCTCGCCGCAACGCAGAGCAATGGTATCTCTGGATCAGCATCAATGTGTTTTCCATCTACATGTGGATTGAAAGATTCCAGACCAACGGAGAGAACATAGCCACTCTGTTGATGTGGATTACATACTTCTTCAACTCTCTATACGGTCTTTACAAATGGACACGCAAATGAAAACTTTTATGTACGATGTCGGCATGTTCGGCACATGTGCCAATCCGCTACACCAAGGGCACGTGTCCACCATTATCAAAGCTGCCAGCGAATGTAGAGAACTGTATATTGTTCTCAGCTACAGTAAAAAACGCAATGAAATCGATTACCGACTGCGCCATCAGTGGCTTGCTCAAACAGTGCAGCACTTGCCGCACGTTCATATCATCGACCTGGAAGATGATGCCCCAAGCAAGGAAGAATACACCGAAACCCATTGGCAACAAGGCGCAGAAGAAATCAAACAACGCATCGGCAAGCCTATTGACGTCATCTATTGCGGTTCAGACTACTGCTCTGACACCCCCTCCCCTTATCAGCGCCACTATCCCAACGCGCAGATTGTCTATACAGACCGCTCTCTGATACCCGTATCATCTTCTGACATTCGTCAAAATCCTCTGAAAAACTGGAATTATATAGCTAAAGCGGCACGCCCTCACTTTGTAAAGACAATCCTCATCATCGGGCATGAATCTACGGGCAAATCTACGCTTACCCAAAATCTGGCAGCACTGTATAATACAGAGTTCGTTTCAGAGTATGGACGCGACGTATGTGAAAAATGCGGCGGTACAGAGTACATGGTAAAAGCGGACTATGAGGAAATCATTAGCGCGCATCGCACAAAAATCCGGGAGGCTCGCTGCAAGGCGAATCGCTACCTTTTCATTGATACAGACGCGCTCACAACCTATTGGTACGCACAGTTGGGAGAAATAGACTTACCCCGCCCCACTCGTGACGATTTCGACCTTGTTTTGTTCATGGACGCTAATGTCCCCTTCATTCAAGATGGCTTGCGGTCAAATGAAAACAATACAGACATCGCCCGAATATCCGTCTCTGATACCCTGAAACAATTTTATCTCTCAGCCGGATACTCATTCCGCATCATCAACGGCTCAACGCATGCTGAACGTCTCAAGCAAGCAATACAATATATAGAAGCGGAGTGAAGCGAAGAACATCGCCTCTCCCCCTCGGATATCTGGCTTCCGGATAAATATTTTCCGGGCTGTTTCAAATATGCAAGATAATAAGGAGGGAAGTGAGAGATTGTCTCCCTGACGATATAATACAGCCTCAGGCTCTGCTCATGATATGCGACAGATTCCTCCCCTAAGCGGGGGCGGTTTTCAGCACCCAATAAACATGTGAGGCAGGATCTGACAAGGAGCGAGTGCCAGATAAAACGAAAGAAGCGCCATCTTATAGGGTACCAAGGCTGCCTTCGTTTGAAGTCAGCCTTTTGTATTTACGCCGACAGTAGTCGTCCATCCCCTCAATAACGTGCATTTTTACACTTTATTGTTCTTTTTACAATCCAGTATGGCTATACACTTTATTATTGCGTAAGCCCCTCGTACGAGGAAGCGGCAGAACAATATCGCCGCTCAGCAGAAAATGGCCATGCCGGAGCACAGAACAATCTTGGGTGCTGCTATGAACACGGTATGGGCGTAGAACAGTCGTACGAAAAGGCCGTGTACTGGTATATGTTGGCCGCTGAACAGAACTTTGCCATCGCTATGGCAAATCTTGGCAACTGCTATGAAAATGGATGGGGTGTCAAGAAATCGTACGAAGAAGCCGTAACATGGTACCGCAAGGCAGCAGAACTCGGTGACGCATCCGCCCAAAACTCCCTTGGGGTATGTTATTCCAAGGGGAAAGGTGTGGAGCGCTCACATGAAGAAGCGTTAAAGTGGTATCTCATTGCTGCGGAGCAAGGAGATGAAAACGCTCAGTTCAATCTCAAAAACTGCCGAGAAGAGTTGGAGGGCAGCTGATAATTAAGTATTGCCCCCCCGATGGGGATGGAGCTTTCCCATTTTGGTAGCTTTGTCGCACAGCTGCAGCAAAACTTTTTCCCTGAAAAACAGGCACAGAACAAGGCATAATTAAACAAAAGATAGCCTACCCTACATTCTCCGACAAGCCTTTTATAAAAGCTCGTTCAGCCTCTTCCATTCTCAACACAAAACTTGCATAGTCCGGTGCACCTGCAGGAATCTTTAAACCTAGCTTTGTAACACTGACATCTTCCCGAGGAGCGACATTGACCTCATAAGTAGAACCTCGATTCAGCCGCAATTTCTTCTTCTCTGCCTCTTTGCTTTCGGGATAGAGATAGAAGCCATTTTTTGCGTCAAAGCGGAACATGTAGGCAAGCAGCTGTAGATAATCTTGGCCATCGATATTTTCAATGGGTTTATACTTAGCATCCGCAACCACTCTTTTCTCGCAGTTTCTACTGATAAAATCAGGGTAAATAGTTCCAGTCATCCCATCAAAGAGGTGCTGCGCGTCTTTTTTGGCTTTGTTCATCGGGTGATAGAAGGAATCCGTTATCAGAAGGTTGATGTACTCCTCCCACAACCAAGCACCATCAAACAGAACGCCATATATCTTCCGTCTTCCTGAACCAATCTGATGTTTCTGGTGTTGGAGAATCAATAGACACAGCTTTTGTAAAGCGAGATACTCACGGAAATAAGCATGGCGAACTACATTTTTCTTATTTTGCGCGATCAATTTCTGACGTTCGTGTACCTCATATCTAGGAGTCGCCTCCACTACAAGCCTGACCTCGTCTCGAGCCTTACGTAGCAAATTGTTCCCAAAAGGCTTTCGCTTAATATATTCTATGGTATGCCGCACAAGTTCCATCAGGCTGTTATCGTAAGAGAATTCACGCCGACTGTATGCCACATTGCCGACAAAAGGAGTATTTTTCTTAATATGACTTGCAATGTTAATTGGTCCTTTTACATTCCCGTCATTATACCCACGGCAGATATACTGTTTGAATAATCCCTTCCGCATTGCCGATTTGAGGTACACAGGAAACAGGAACAACAAAAGCTCAAGCAGCCGGTTATCCAGATTAGCTCTGGACTCCATATTCACGATGTTCGGAAGATTCAAAACCTTAGACAGAAGATACAGAAAGAAGTAATCCTCGCCATCCTTGCAGAAGCGAGATTCAATAATCAGACTCTCCTCCCCACAGCCGATGAACCCCATCACATTACAGGTGCGATAGTTGGCGTTAACCGTTTGGAGAATCATCTGTTCCCCTGTTATATCCTGAGCGTTCTTTACAGCTTCCGGGAACACGAACACCCCTTCTTTCTCAAGCTGGAGCAATGTTCTATCTGCAATTTTTTCTGTCAGGTTTTTGACTTCGCTAAAACAACTTTTTTCACATTGCGAATTATCCTTAATCCTGCACAGTTTCATTGGCGTCATTTTGTGATGTACACTGACAGCAATATGCCGCCTTAAATTGCTTCATTATTTCATCCTCATCGGTCATTCCATGAATATACTCATGAAGAAGAGGCTGCAGATAATCAGCCCAAAGCTGTTCGAAGTCCAAAGACTCCAACTTCAGGAAGTATGCAGGCCCGATGTGGTAATTCTCATTCAAATCCTCAACCTCAGCGATTTTATCATTGAGGGATTTCATTCTCTCGCATGCCTCGTCTTTCAGTCCCACTTTTTCCAACGATGAAAGCATTTCCAATCGGTCATCCGCCCGAAGCTGCACAAATCGGAATCGGCGACGCATAGCAAAATCAAAGCTATCAACAGAACGGTCTATATCGTTCATCGTGCCAATGATATATACATTCTCGGGGATGTAAAATTTCTCATCAGGATCAGGGTGCAGATTGGAATACTGAGTGGAGATTTCACCGGATTTCCCACGATAACCGGGATCAATGGCATAGAACAATTCGCCAAATATCTTTGAAATCTCGCCACGATTTATCTCATCAATGATAAATATGTATTTTTTTTCTTTTTCCGGCTCGGCTTTTTCTTTTGGAGCAATACTTTTGCGTTTATTGATTTCGTTGTAAATGGCAAAGGCATAAGAATCCGCTTGGGTCGTATACGGCCGCCTAAAAAGGGTTATAATATCTTTAACATTATCGAAGTGCTCGTCTGCCTCCAGCATTTTCCGCACTTCATCCAACATTACGACAAGTTTGTTGCTAGTTGCATTTTCTGGTATGGAAATATGGATATGAACCTCATCTACGCTTGTTATGTAGAACTCCGTTCCCTTTTTTGTTTTAAGGAAACTTCCATTCTGCACTATGTCTTCGAAAAAATCCTGCATAGCTTCCTGAACCGAAAGTTCCCTTGCTACTGTTTCTAAGGATTTTTGCGAGTTCTCGAAGTTTTTTCTAGCACGGGCAACAAACTTTTTAAAAATACCATCCCGCAATTCAAACCCCATTGTTCCATCATCGTTGACTTTCGGTCTCAATCCTTCAACAAAATCGGAATAGTCGTAACTCGGGTGAAACTGCACAAACTCGACTTGTTTTTTCTGCTCATCCGTAAGGCGAGAGAAATCTGAGTGTTCACCGTTACTGATAATATACGCGGCAATTTCTTTTGCAAGATAGGACTTACCAGTACCGGGGGCGCCTCTGAAAATAAGATTTTTTGACTTAATGAGCGTCTCTGAGTACGAATGACAATACCGCACACACCGAGGGGTAGTCTCTTCCTGTGCCATACGTATTTCATCCTCTCTTACTGGAGTGGCGTCTTTTTCACAGTACGTCAGAACGAACAAATCCCCCGGCTCACCAAAACGCCGCAAACATTCCTGCACAAAAATAATCGTTGAGAATATATTCCAGCTGTAGATAACAAACCGACCACCATTACGACACTCATAGGTCGTGTATTCTATAGAATTGCGATACTTCTTGTATTCATCTTCACTTGAAAAGATGCCACTAATCATCTCTCTGCCCGGTTTGTATTTACAAACCGGGAAACTTTCCTTCTCTGCAACAGACAAGTCGCCTAGTTGCTTTTCGAAAATTTGGCAGGCGAGGCGCGGAAGCGTCTGATTAGAATTCCTTCTTTCACCCTTACTGTATGCACGTTTAATTACATCACCATCAGCCTTTTTGAAGTACACATCAAGAGGTTTATAGTCATCACCAAGACTAAGGTTATCCATAGTGAAACGCTCGTCGGTAGACTTGACCGACTCCGCTGTAATTGATAATTCGAATGTTTTGACGTTAAGTGTTTCCAACTCTGGTATAGCCATACTAATCCTCTGATATTTATTACATTACTACAATCTTTACCTTATTCTCATCAGCATGCCTATCTTTATCGAAAAACAAAACTGTAATTCTACATAGGTTCCGGAGAGAATAATGCACTTATACCAGTTTAGCCCTCTTTCGTCAATCTCATTTTTGGCATCTGAATGTCGACCTCAAAGATAAGCTCCCCCTTAAACACTATAATTACCTACCATCACAGACACACTCATCTAAACAAATGCCTTACCTCATTCGGCAAGGTATCTACCCTGTTTTTCAGGGGTGATAAAATGCAGATCAACTCACTAAGAGGAGATTCTGCAGAAACACATCGTCCAGAGCGGAAAGAAGCCGCTCTGGACGATTTCTGAATTCGATGGTGAAGTGGTGAAGATGAACTACCGGCTGTATTCAGCTGAGGTTATCGTTTCCTTCTGCGTTAACCATTCATCATCTGCTCAATTCCCACAGGAAGCTTAGGCTTTTTCAGGGCCTTGCACAAGAGATTCACGCAATTGTGGCGTCCGGGGCATTTTGATAAGAATATGTTTTATTTAAACGGCACGCCATTGCCATCCTTGTCCACGACAAAGATTTCAATAAGGGCCCAGAAACCGCTGATGATAGCCAGCCAACCCAAGGAAAGAACAGTAAGAAGCAGCTGAGTTACACCGCACCCGGTACGCTTAGCATAAAAATTATGGATACCCAGACCACCAAAGAAGAAAGCCAGCAGGATGTAGCTGATGCGGCTCTTGGGAGGATAGGGATATACCGGCTGAGCGACCTGAGGAGCCGCATTAACAACCACTACAGGAGGCTGCTGCTGAGCATAAACCGGCATGGCTGCAGGCTGAGCGGCAACAGGGGCTGCTGCGGGGGTCGGAGCTGTGTTGGCTGCGGGAGCAGGAGCACCACATGCCGGGCATACGGTAACACCCGGCTGTATTTCGTTATTGCAGTATTCGCATTTCATAATAGTGTATGTTTATGGTAGGGAGAGTCAAAGAAGGGCCAAGCGTTCGCGCTTAGCAATTTTGTTACTAATTTCCTGTGTAATGATGGGAAGTTTTTGTTTCAGCTCGGAATCCGGAGTCGAACTGCCGACTAAAATCTTCAGCTCATGAATCAATCCGTCCAGTTCTGCATCACATTCAGCATCTACATTTCCGGCAGCGTAACGCATTTTTTCCGAGAAGATGTGCACGGATGAAATATAAGTGGAAATCTCCGGCACATTTCGCATACGGAGGGTACTGACAATCTCGGCAAGTTTTTCAGCACGAATAAGTGACACTTTTTTGTCTGACTTACGTTCTTCAGCAAAAGCAGCACTCTTCTGCCAAGCTGACCGCATGACGAAGCCCACGGTGCATGCGCCAAGAATGCCAACCAAGTGCAGGATGAACAGACCTGAATAGGTACTCAGAGTCAAGGAAATAAAGATAGCAAAGAAACAGAATACCACATACCCAATCAGCGGATAAAGGACTGCCGGATTCTTCTTTTGCTCGTCCTTGGCAAAAGTGGAAAGCATAATGAGAGCCGCAAAAAAGACCAAGGCAGCCAGCGTAAAAATGAACACGGAAGTCCAAATGAGCGCGAAGGCCGGCCAAGCAGGAATCAGGAGGCATGCCAAAAGCCAAGTGATGGCAATGACAATAGCGGCAAGTATACAGAGATAAATCATGTTCTTCTGAAAATTATATTGTTAAATTACAGCGAAGAACCACAGCCGCAGCAGAAACGAGCTGTAGCAGCATTCTGAGCTCCGCAGGATGTGCAGAACTTATTCTGAGGAGGAGTAGGTGTCGAGACAGCCTGTAAATCACTTCCGCAAGAACAGCAGAAACGAGCATTAGCTCCATTTTGTGTATGGCATGAGGGGCATACCTTGCCACCTGTGGACATCACACTGGCAGCTTGCTGCATAGGACTGGTCATCCCCTGCCCCATGCCTACACCCATGGCCATGCCCATGCCGGCCCCAATGGCAGCGGATTGCACATTGCCCGCGCCTTCATTAGCAGCAGCTGTTTCCAACACATCGAAGGAACGCTTCTGCTGGTAGTTGAATCCCAGAATTTCCATCTCTGCGCGCTCAGCGAGTGCGCGGCGGAGTCTAGCCACGGCGGGATTACTCTCGTCCGTTGAAATAGAAGTAATGGCAAAGTGCGTGATGGTGATACCAAACTCAGACAAGCGCTCCACCAGACGAGCTTCAATGACTTCAGCAATCTGGCTTACGTGCGATGCAAGTTTCAGAAGAGAGATGCCCTGCTCTTGGATAAACTTGGCAATCATCACTTTGGTTTCCTGCAGCATAGTCCCCTTGAAATGCTCGGAAACTGTTTTTTCAGTAAAAGCAGGCAGCGTGCCTATCAGCTTATTAAGGAAAAGTTCGCTGTTCGTCACGCTCAGGCCAAAACTGCCGAAGGCTCGCACCGGCATCATGATTCGATATTGGGGATCCTCCAGCTGAATGGGGGTAGTTGTACCCCACTTCAAATCGAGAGAAAATGATTTACGAATAAACCACACCTCCGCCACAAAGGGTGAGCGGGAAAATGGCAGATTCAGCAGCTTGGCAAATACTGGATAATTCTGCGAATCTAACGTATGCTTACCTGGTCCATAAGGGCCCACCACACGACCTTCTTTAACCAAGAAGGCTTCCTGACCGGTAGAAACGATAAGTTGTGTCCAAGTGGACAAACTGTCCGATGGGAACTTCCATGCCAGAACGCCAGGCATCGCATCCCACTTTACGACATCAATAATAGCCATATTATTTTTTTCAGTTAATAATTCTTACTTATTTTCTAATAACAGGTTGCAAGAATAGCTACCCGGTGTAAGCTGTAATAACAATGTGTAAGTATCCATTTTGCGTAGCTTTTAAGTTCGATAAAGCGATCTCTGAGTATAAGCCGCGCCAATACCCACATATCGAGACCTACAGCACATCCACAATGAGTATTCTAACTCGTAAAGAAAATTTGTCAATAAAATACATGCTATACTGTCACTTGTTTCAAGCTATAAAATCAAAATACCCCCCTAAAATTCTCCAGAGGTGCCCAATCTGCCTCCTTATGGCCGCGATGAAATAAAAAAAGATGCTTTTAGATGATGCATTTGATTTTACACTTTCCACCCAATTTGCGGTCAGCATTTTTCTGTTTGAACCCGCTTGCAAAAGTATGGGCGGTGTGGTATAAGGTAGACATACATGAGAACGCCCGATTTAAGAATTTTTCTTGGCTGGCAGAGGCCGGCTATTGAGCTGGTTGCTGAGGAACTTTACAGCCGCTTAAGCTCCAAGGACGAGCAGACTGCAGCTCATTATCGCCGAGCAACCTTAGTAGTGCCGACGAGCGAGAGCGGTCGCCGCCTCCGCGAATATATGGCTGAGCTCGCCAAAAAAGAATCCGGCAAGCCCATTCTGATGCCTAAAATTACTTTGGCGGGGCATCTGATACCTACTGATGAAGATAAGGCAGCCACGGAAACAGAAACGCTGGCGGCGTGGCTGCACGTTCTCAACACCGCAAACGCAGACACACTCAATCAATACGCTCCCCTCATCCCCCGCCGCCCTGAAACCCAGTGCGAGCGCTGGGCAGTAGCCGTGGCGCACAAGCTCATAGCGCTGAGAGCACGCCTTGAAAAAGAGGAAGTTACCTATGATACCGTAACGGGGCAGCTGGCAAAGCGAGAGCAAATCATTAACAGCAAGCTCAACGCTCTCCCGGAAGATGCTGAAACGGAGAGGCGTAATCTGACCGCTAAGCGCCAAGTCATGCAAAATGAACAGCTGCGGTGGCGCACGCTGGGCCAGCTGTTTGCCCATGTAGATAAAGTCATCACACAACTTTTCCCGAATAAAATACCGGCAGAACAATATCGAGCCGGGCAAGTAGCCAACCCCACATGGCAAGGACAAAGGAGCACGCTTATTCTCGCTTGCATTCCGGAGCTTTCTCCCCAGTTGGAGCGTTACCTCCATAACCTGCACGGCACGGAAGGTGGCAGGGTCGAGGCGTGGATTCATGCCCCCGAGAGCGAAAAGCAGAATTTTGATGCTATCGGGCGCCCGCTAGAAGCCGCTTGGTTCAACCGGGAAATTGACATCCCGCAAGCCTTTGTTTATACCGGAGAAACGCAGGAAGACATTGATAACAGTGCCTCTACCATTCACTTGGTAGATGATGATGAGACGCTGGCAGCGGAAGCCCTCCGCTTGGCAGCAGGCTATGACTCACGGGATGTCGTTCTATCCGTATGTGATGAAGAGTTCGCCCCGGCTATCCTGAACACCTTTGCGGCAGCGGGGTGGCAGCTCAATATCCCGGAAGGCCGGAATGCCCAAAATACCGACATCGGGCGCTTAGCGGCACAGCTGGCAGATGCCTGCGAAGCGCGCGAACAGCCGCCTACTTGGAACGATGAAACCGGTGAGCTGGCCAACAATGGCACCCAAGGGCTGGACGCCTTCATGGCCCTGCTCAGCAACACGGCGCTTCAGCAGGCTCTGGCAAAGAACCCAGAGGAGCTTCTCGGCTTGCAGAAACACATAGAAAGCCTCCGCATGTTGCTGCTTCCCGGCAGCGAGAAAGCCTTGCTGCAAATGCTGAAGGAAATCCCCCGCGTGGATGATGGGTACAAATCTATTACGAGACTCAGCGCGAGCCATAGCTCAGCCTATTACGAGTTCGCGGAAGCTGTCTCCGAGCTTCTTGATGACTTGGGGAATGAGCATCATATATCCACCAGCCTCAGTGAGCTGGCAAAGAAACTGGCAAAACGCCTCAGCTCAGGCTGCGCCAAGCTTCTGTCCTCATCCCTTGCTAATCAGCTGAAAACCTGCGCAGATTTACACCCATATTTACCCTCCAAGCGCTACACCATCGAACTACTCCGCCGAAGGGTGGAAGATGGGCTCATCTCACCGGTCTTTGCTGAGCGCACCCGCACCGTAGGAGACCTGCTGGGCTGGAAAGAGCTCCCCTACACCCGCGGGAAACGCGTTATCCTGACCGCCATGCATGATGGGTGCATCCCTGAGCCCGTGCAGGAGGATGATTTCCTGCCGGAGTCTCTTTGTGAGGAATTAGGAATCCGCCATGAAAAGTTCCGCATAGCGCGTGACAGCTACTTGCTGACGGCGCTTCTGGCCAGCAGACAGCGTGATGACGAACGGGTGGATTTCGTCCTGGCCCGCCAAAAGAAAGACGGCTCCGTGCTGGCGCCCTCCTCCCTGCTCATGCGCTGTGGCCAGTCCTTGCCCAAGAGAGCCCGAGCCCTGTTTGCCGAGAGCAAAACTCCCAAGCAGCTCCCCACAGCGGCCCCCTGCCCCCTGCGGCGAGCAGAAGGCTGCAAAAAGGCGGTAGCTCCGGGCGAGCTGGAATCCATCAGCCTGATAGCCCCCGGCAAGACGAATCCTTTCACCAAGAGGCACACTGATGAACATGGGAACTCTTACCAGAAGAGCTTCTCGCCCTCATCTCTTTCCACCTTCCTACAGTGTCCGCTCACTTTCTGGATTAAGAACCTGCTCTACATAGACTTGGGGAATAGCTATAAGGAGAACAAAGGTGAGCTGGAGAGCAATGAATACGGCACCGTCATGCATGCTGTGCTGGATAAACTCGTGGAGCGTTTCCCTGATAAAGAAACCCTGCTCCAAGCTTGCCCCGCCGCCGCAACTGCCCCGGCAGCCGGCATGGAACACATGCTGGCCGCCGGCAAAATGATAGCAGAAGCCGAATGGCAAACGGTTTACAACAGCACCACCACGCGAAACAAGCAAGCACTTGCCATGGAAGTGCAGCTGCAAGCCATTCACCGCACCCTGCAAGCCTTTGTTACTCAGCACATGAAAGACTTAGCCGAGGGCTGGTACAATGTAGCAAGGGAATATACCTTCACCCCCACCATGGAGCTGCCGAATCAGGAAATCGCCCGCTTCTCAATGAATGCGGATCGAATCGACCGCAACCGAGATGGGCGCTGGCGTATCATTGACTACAAAACATCAACCTCAGTAAAGAAACCGCACAAGATACACCTGAATGAGCTAGAAGACGCGGAAGATTCCCTCTTCTGTAAGTTCATGAACGTGCAGGGCTACGAGTTCGGCACCGTCATGTTCGGGGCTAAAATGTACCGCTGGAATGATGTCCAGCTTCCTCTCTATGCCTATGGACTGCGCCACCCCTCATCTGAGGACCGCGAAAAGCTGGGTATCCCGGCAGGGGAAGACATGTCCACAGTAGTACCGGACTTGCTCTACTACAATCTCCAAAGCAAGACGGAGGAACTAGAAGACTTCCCGCTTGTAAAGAATGGAGAAGTCGAACCGATATCTACTCGAATTAAAGAAGTGCCGGAAGCAGAAGAGCTGTTCAGCTCTGCCATGAAAACGGTCAAAGCAGCCATCAGCATGATTCGGGCCGGCAAGTGCCTCTTCTCAGCAGAGTCACTGGAGTACAAGAACAAGCCATACTCAGCCATCGTAAAACCGGGCACAAACGCGGCACGCTTCGGTGCACTCACGCTGCAAAGTGACCCCCGCCAGTTATTTAATCTGCCCGCGCTCCAAAAATAATCCCAAGCCCTACTTGTTCAGATGATGAATCAGCAAAAACAAAACACTTCTTCCACCTCGGCGGAGTTTCACGTGACGAGCAATCGTATCGCCGCTTCCGCCGGTACGGGCAAAACATACCAGCTGGCCTCTCGCTATATCACCCTGTTGCTTCTCGGCGCCAAACCGGAAGAAATCATTGCGCTCACCTTCACCCGCAAAGCAGCCGGTGAGTTCCGCAATCGTATTCTGCATGCTCTAGCGGAAGGTGCTGATGACAAGCGTGATAAAAAAACAGGCCGCAATGAACTTGCCGTCCGCGTGTGGGACGTCCTGAGTGGTCTTTCCGTGGTTCCCACAGAATACGGCCCATGGGATGTAGTACCGGCCTCCAACCCCATTCCCCTGCTGCCGGTCACAGAGGCCATCGTGCGGCTGGCGGCGGAATCCCGCCAATACCCGGAAGAGCTTTACAATGGCAGCGAAGAGTTGCAGGCTTATTATCAGTTCAGACCGGCCACAGCTGCCACCTTTGCGGATTTGCTGAAGGATATGGTCACCGTACTCAGCAAACTTCAGCTTTCAACGATTGACAGCTTCTTCTCCACCTTGGTATCAACCAACAGCTTGGAGCTGGGGATGAACAATGTCACTCCGGTAGACCCGACGGAAGAAGCTAACATCCGCACCCAAGACGTCCTGCGTTATCTGGATAGCAAAAATAAGGATGAAGGCTCGCGCGCAGACTTCCTAGCCATGTTCAGCCATATCACGGGAGGCGTGGGGAATACCACACAATCCCGGATTGAAGCAGACGTAAAAGCATTCTTACACCTCTACCGGGAACTGCCACACACTCAATGGGGTAACATTGACTCCTTCCGGGGCGGTAAAAACTTCCGCCTAGCTACGGATGAAGAGATGGAAACCTACCGCAATGCAGCGGCAGAGCTCAATGAGTTACTTCAGAGTTACGGAAGCGAGCTACTGAACGCAAATGCCTTCAAACAATTCAAGGCGCTGGCAAACGGTGCCTTGGAGCTCAAACGTGAGTCCAAGGCAGTCATGAAGAATGTACCGGAAGGCTCCAACAGTCAAAATCCCCTCAGCCGCATCGCGAGGCTGGCAAACACCCTGCTAGAGCTCGCAGTCCCCTTCAACCTTCGCAACGCCGCCGATCGCAGCGCTAATCTGCAAAAACTCATCGCCGACTATGCGAAAATCTATGATACCCGCATGAAAGCAGAAGGGCGGCTTACCTTCAATGATATTTCACGCATGGCGCAAGAGCTCATGCTCCGAGATGAGGCGGATGAACACATGCTGCGCCACCACATCGCTTACCGCATGGGTGGCAAGCTGGCGCACTGGATGCTGGATGAGTTTCAAGACACGTCAGAGTCACAGTTCAGCACGCTCACACCGCTGCTCCAACCCATCGCGGAAGAGGCCAGCGGCAACACCTTCGACTTCTCGGAAGAACGCTGGACGGCAGCCATGCCGCCGGAGTTGAAAGACAAACTCACGCCCGGCCGTCGGCATGCCGTAGCCAGAGAGAGCATGTTCATCGTGGGTGATACAAAACAGAGCATCTATGGTTTCCGTACCGGCAAGACGGATGTTTTTGAGCGCCTCGCCAGTGAGGAGCCTTGGAAAACACCACTGCAACCCTCCCCCTTGCAGCGCAGTTTCCGTTCCTCGCCCGTCATTATGGATTTCACGAACCAACTTTTCACCGCGTTGGAAAAAGTGGAATGCCCTGAAATAGAGGCGGATGGCTGCATTGAGACGGCCCCGGTTACGTTCTCCGCAGATTTCACCAAGCACAGCTCAGCAAAAAATATACCGGGCTATGTGGAGATGAGCTTCGTTCCCCCGCCTGATAAAAATGAGGAGGAGGACGCCAGCATGAAAACACGGATTTTTGATAAAATCGTAGACGTGCTGAAAAAGCTCACCGTTAATGAGGAATCCCCCAAAAACGGCATGAGCATAGCCATTCTGGTGCGTTCTAATAGCGACGCTGACGAAATACAAAATCACCTTCGAGATTCTTTACCAAATCTCCGCACCGTACTGGTTAAGGACAGTCTGGCTGCTGTAGCCTGCCCCATGGGCGAGATGCTGCTTTATTTCTTCAAATGGCTCTTACACCCCGGTGATGAAGCCGCGCTCAGTGTGGCAAGGGCCTCATTCCTCGGGGAACATATCGGGTGGGATACGGCAATTTCCCATGCCGAATGGTTGCAAGAGCTGCAAAATATCGGCTTCCTCGGAGTGGTGCACAAGCTGCTGACCACCTTACCGGCTGAGGATGCTGCTAATAACCAAGCCATTATCCGTTGCTGGGAGAATGAAGCGCTCTCGTTTGACACAAGCGGCGGTTCACTGGCGGATTGGGTGCTGCACATGAAAAACCTTAGTGTTCAGGCAGCAGGGGCAGCCGGAGCTGTGCAGATTATGACCATGCACAAGAGTAAGGGTCTGGAGTTTGATGCTGTCATCCTGCCCTATATCGGCGTGAAGTCTACGGATTCCGTGTCTGACATCAAATACTTCATTTCCCAAGACAATCAATCCTTCCTCCTGCCCCCCGGTGGTAAAGATGATTGGGGCCATTACGGCAGCACCTTTACTGATTTGGCCACCCAATGGCAACACCAACAACGCAAGGAAGCCTACAACCTCCTGTACGTAGCCATCACCCGCGCCAAACATGCCAATTACATCATCTGCCATGGTGCCAAGCTGATGGAGCTGAAAGAAAACAAAAAAACAGGAGTTATTACCAAGAGCTGGAAGGCCCCGGCACGTTCCGTGGGCGGCCTTCTTCGCCAGGCCTGCGCCCTGATGAAGCCCGAGGAGCAGCTCTCGCTTGGCACCCTTACCGAAGAGCAAATCTTCCCCCTCATGGGTGATGCGCAGTGGTTCGAAGCCATGGAGAATAAAACAGCTTCCGCAGCAGAATCTGTCACACCGCCGGCACTGGGTGCGGGAATCCCCCGCCGCAAGCGGGCCAACCCGTCTGCTCTCGCAAGCGCTGAGGATAAAAAGCCGCAGGAGGCAGAGGAAAAGCCTTCTCGCGCATCCGCGCTCTCCACATCCGCCCGAGGCGGGGCAGACTTCGGCACAGCTGTTCACGAAGCGTGGGAGCAAGTGGAGTGGCTGACCGGGCTGGCACTCCCCTACTCCGCCCCGCTAAACAATGAACAGGCCGTGGTGAACAAGGCCCTGCAGCAAGCGGATGTAGCCGCACTCTTCACCCGACAAGCGGGACAAGTGGCTTACAATGAGCAATCAGTAGAAGCCATTAATGATAAAAACGAATGGGTATCCGCCGTTATTGACCGCCTCGTGCTCACGCATGATGACACCGGCCAAGTGGTAGCCGCCCACATCATTGACTTCAAAACCAACCGCCCCGTGCCCCGTGATGGCTACACTGTTTTTGAAGAATGGCTTATGGCCCACTATGCGGGGCAAATGCTCGGCTACAGAGAACTCATCAGCGCCGCCTTCTCCCTTCCGCATGAGGCCATCACCTTATCCCTTATCTCCTGCCCAAGTGAGGGTACAGCCCAAGTTCTCACCTATACGGAGAAAAAGCTGCAAGGCTACACACAACCATAAGGTTACATTCCCTTTCATTCCCGCTCAGCCGCTAGCGCCAGGCTGAGCGGGATTTTTTATGGCATAGCAAGCGCAACTATAAAAAAACACCGCCACCCATATTTCAGAGCAGCGGCGGTTGTGTCAACTGTAAAAAGGACTTCTTTACTTTCGGCGGCGGCGCTTGCCACGCCAAAGTCGCTTTAGCGACGACGGCGGCGTGCAGCCAGACCGGCCAAGGCCAACAGGCTCAGTGTAGCCGTGGTCGGCTCAGGTACGGAAGGTGAAGGGGTAGGATCGGAAGGTGAAGGGTCAACCTCGACCGAACGCACGTTCGCAAGAACATCTTTACTGAAGAACACCAAGCCACCAAAAGTAGAAGCAAAGCCAGATTGCGACAGGTCGCAAGTTTCATCAATAACGAAGGCATCGTATTCCCCATTGCTAAATTTGCCGGTAATGGAAATCCGATTCGTCTTATACCAATCAGCGAAATCGTTACGATATCCATCAGCAGTTTTACCACGGAACATGAAAACCATATAATCAACAGAGTCCGGAAACCCTAAATATTGAGTGGCTGTAAAATCAATTATAAGAGAACCATTTTCGCCAATCTTTAAGTCACTCGCTGTTTCCAGCGTAATCGGATTATTGTTTTTGTCATACAAATTTACCTCCCAATAGCTAGCCCCGTTCTCTGGATTGAAGGGAGGATACGGCGCAGTATTGTCATTGACGCTGTACTTAACTACCTTGCCAGATTCGTGTGTGTCAATGAGAGTGGCACCGGGGGCAATGGCAAAAGTTGTAACCAACGAACCCACACATTGCGCCTTCAAGGTAACGTCTTCTTCATCCGCATAGCTCGTGGTAACGCCCAAAGCGAGCGCAGCGACTGCGAGGATTGACAGAGTCTTTTTCATTGTAATTTAACAGTTTGTGTTGTTTGTTGCGAAAGGAAAGAAACCCAAAACCGACGGGCATTACCCTCCTTACTCATAGGATATTAGCAAAATGGAATTGACAGGTCAAGCGCAAATACGCTAAAAATTAGATTTTTTACAAAGAAAGTTTATTCATTCAGCACGCTCAGCTTGCAAACGCCCAATCCGCCACAGGTACAGGCCCCACCACGAATCCGCGATAAACACCCCCGCCTCGCCCCCCCCGAAAGGAAAAAAGAGTTTGTCCTTCAGAGGCAGTAAAGCAAGCGGAAGCAGAGGGTAAGACGAAAAAAATGCATAGAAAAGTGAAATTTGTCTTTACAAACGGTCATAAAGGAGTATAATGCGCGTCCCGACGCAAATGCTTCGCGACCGAAAATCTTAATAACACACAACAAAACCAGAGATCATGAAAGTTCTTTCCTCACTCGCCTCCATGAAGCGCCGTCACGCTGATTGCCAGATCGTGAAGCGTAAGGGCACGCTCTACGTCATCTGCAAGAGCAACCCGAAGTTCAAGGCTCGTCAGGGCACGACTGCCGGCACGCGCCTGAGCAAGAAGGGTGTTAAGTAAACCCGCGCGGGTATAACCGCACGCAGAAAAAGGAGACCGGTGTGTTAGTGAACCCCGGTCCTTTTTTCTTTTCCCCCATTTCCCCGCCTCAGCAGCACCATGGAAAACACCGTCCGCACAGAAATCTTCCCCATCGGCGAGTTCACCTTTGATAGTGGTGAAACCCTGCCGGATATGCAGCTGGCCTATGAGACCTATGGCACGCTGGCCCCGGATAAAAATAATGCCATTCTCCTCTTCCACGCCCTCACCGGCAGCCACCACGCCCACGGGTACAATGATGATGTACCGGAGGCAGGCAGCTTCTGGCAGCCGGAGTATTACGAGGGGTGGTGGGACCGCATGCTGGGCCCGGGCAAGCCGCTGGATACGGACAAGTACTTCATTGTGTGCGTGAACTTCCTGGGCAGCTGCTATGGCTCCAGTGGACCTGCCAGCATCGCCCCGGACGGCGAGCCGTGGGGCAGCCGCTTCCCCATGGTGAATGCGAATGACCAGGCCCGTGCGCAGATTAAGCTGTTTGACCACTTGGGGATAGACCGCTTTGTACTGGTGGGGCCGAGCGTGGGCGGCATGCTCTCGCTGGCTTTTGCCAACCTGTACCCGGAGCGCATTAAGAGCATTATCATCATCGGCGCGAACTACAAGCCGACCATCGCACACCAGCTGAGCAGCTTCGAGCAGTTCTGCGCCATTGAAATGGATGAGAAGTACCGTGAAGGGCGTTACCCGCTGAATGATCCGCCCCTGCGCGGCGTGGCTCTTGCACGCATTATCTGCCACAAGCACTTCATCTACCAGCGAGGGCTGGCCAAGCGCGCACGCAAAGGCTGCTCACCGGATCGCAAGGGCCTGCTCACATGGTACACCCCCGCCCGCAGCACGGAGAGCTACATGCTGCACCAGGGCACCAAGTTCGCCAAGCGCTTTGATGCGAATGCGTACATCCGCATCATCAACATGTGGACCTCCTTTGATTTGGAGGCCATCACCGGCCGCAACACGGACGAATGCTTCCGCCGCTACGCGGAATACGGCATCCCCTTTATCCTCTTCTCCATTGATACGGACTGCTGCTTCAGCGCACGCGAAATCTCCCTGTTCCACCGCCGCCTCGTGAAAAACGGCGTACAGGCTGAATACAGGTGCATTAAATCCGCCAAGGGACATGATTCCTTCCTGCTGGAGCCTGAGCTTTACGAAGAAGGCGTCAAGGCCTACCTCAGCCGGAACTAAATAAAATCATCTATTATTTACGCCTCTGTCAGAGAGCATATTTTCAACATCATAAAGTCCGCGCGGAAGCCCCCCTGCTCCGCGCGGATTCTTTTTTATATCAGAAAGAAAGCCCCCTATGCGATTACGATAAAAACTTGTTTTTTAAGAAAAAAATGCATTTACCGCTTGCAACGGCGTGGGGTTCATGGTATACATAAGAAGTCAACACAACGCATATAGCATGAAAATTCAACTTAACAGACAGAAAAAAGGTTTCACCCTGATTGAGCTTATGGTGGTTATCGCCATTCTTGCCTCTCTGGCAGCAGTGGGTTATGGCCCCATCATGGAGCACATGAACGATGGTGACCGTCAGCAGGCCAGCTCCAACCTGGGTCAGCTGCAGAAGATGCTCTTCACCTTCCGTCAGGAGAACGGCCAGTATCCCTGTGACGCTACCGCTGAGAACCTCCGCACAGAGCATGCAGATCTGGACTTCGGTGAGCTCACCGGTTCTAAGTCCAACGCCTACCTGCGCCAGCTCTTCTACGGCAGCAACACCTCTGAGACCACCTTCTTTGCCAAGCACGCCGGCACCCGCGAGCCTGATAGCCGCATCGCCAATGGCCAGTGCCTTGCCCGCGGCGAGAACGCTTTCGCCTATGTGCTCCGCAAGGAAAGCGGCAATGCAGAGGACGCTCCCGGTCTCCGCTCCGTGGCTGATACTCCCAGCGGCGTACCGCTCGCACTTTCCTGCGTGCCCTCCACCGCTAACCCCATCCCCGGTGACAAGCTTTACTTCAACCGCGACCTGTTCTACGCTCACGCCTTCATGGTACGTATCGACGGTTCTACCGTTGACCTGAAGGACAAGCTGACGGAAGATGCTGAGGACGAGTCACGCAGCGTATTCACCGATAACTACTCTCCCTTCCCTGAGAGCCGCCGCGGTAACGCTACAGCCCCGAACTACGTTGTCGTAACTCCTGAGCTGTAAAGCACACCTTACACCATTCATCAAAAAAACGCGCAGAGAGGCCTCTCTGCGCGTTTTTTTATATGCGGCCTATATCCCATCAGAATTAGGCGGCGCATGTCCCCCGGCCTCACAGAGGGCACCGAAAGGAGCTAATCCCCTTTCCTATAATCCACGCTCTCAGAGCCCGCCCTGAGCCATTACCAGCTAGAGACAAGGCACGGATAAGGCCACAGGAAGAGGCACAGAAAGGGCATGAAAAAACAGAGCCCCGAAAGACGGGGCTCTGCTTTTACAAGTGGTAGAAAAGCGATTAATTCTTCCAGCCGCCACCCAGCTGCGTGTACAGAGTGGGAATGCAAGCGGCATACTGATAACGGTAAGAAGCGAGCTGCTTCTGAGCCGGGAAAAGGCGCAGCTGATTATCCAGCACCTCGAAGTAGGCGGAATAGCCAGCAGTGTAGCGATCCTTAGCCAAGTTCACGCTCTGCTGATAAGCAGCCACAGCGGCCTCCTGACGAGAAATGGCTTCACGAAGCTTCTCACGCTGCACCAGAGTGGTGGCCACCTCAGCCATGGCGTTCAGCACAGTCTGCTCATATTCAGCCTTGGCAGCAAGGAAAGCCTCACGGCGAGCATTTTCCGTGGCACTGAGGCGACCGGCCTGGAAGAGGGGGCCAGTAAGATTAGCACCAATACCCCAGCCATGACTGCGGCCAAAGATAGAATGGCGCAAATCAGAGGAGGCATAACCGGCGGCACCGGTAAGGCTGATGGAGGGGAAGTAGCTGGCGATTGCCACGCCGATATCAGCATTTGCAGCGCGCATGGCCTGCTCCTTGGCACGGATATCCGGGCGGCGGGAAAGAACATCAGCCGGGATGCCGGGAGCCACACGAGAGGCATTCATGTAGGACTGCAGAGAGCCACTGCGGGCAATACGGCCGGGCATGCGACCGGCAAGCACAGAGAGGGAGTTCTCCAGCTCGGCAATCTGCATTTCCAACGCAGGAGCCTCAGCCTGAGCAGAGGCCAGAGCAGCCTGAGCACTGGCCACCTGCAGGCGGTCTACCACACCTTCCTGCAGCTGGTCATTGAAGAGCTTCAGCGTATCACTGTAGGACTCCACGCTGTTGCGGGTGATGCGCAGCTGCTCATCCAGCATGAGAAGCTGGAGATAGCCAGTGGCCACTTGGCGCATCAGGGAAATGCGGAGGTTATTAAGCTCCTCCTGAGCTTCCTGAGCGGAGGCCTCAGCGCCTTCCACCTCTCGGCGAGTCTTACCCCAAATATCAATCTCCCAGCTGGCGCTCAGCGCTGCGGAGCCGGGGTTCGTGGTAACACTGCCGGTATTCGTGATGCTGGCACCGCCGGCAGAGTTCATACCCTTGGAGGTAGAAGCACTGTACCCAAACCAGGGGAAGATGGGCGCACGGGCTACGGTGACATACTGACGAGCAACTTCCACATTATGCTGAAGGGACTCTATGTTACGATTGTTATTGAAAACATCCGTCAGCAGGGCCTGCAGGTTACGGTCTTTCATGACAGCCTGCCATGGCAGGTCCGCCATATTACCTTCACCTACACCGGCTCCGCGGAATACGGCAGGCACTTCCATCTGCGGTTTTTCCCAATTCGGGCCGAGGGTACAGGCCGTAGTGAGCACCACAGCACCGGCAAGGGTCATTAATGCGCTTTTTCTCATGTTTATTAGGGGGGGGATTAAGAGTTAAGAAATAAGATTTACGGGGTTTAGATTTCATCATGTTCATGCTCCACGAGGTAGCGGCGAGCGCCTTCCTCGTCCGGGTCCTCAGCAAGCGTCTTCTTCTTGAAGGTAATGCGGAAGAGGCGCATAATGAAGACATAAGAACAGGGAATAAGGAACACACCCACAAGGGTGGCCACCGTCATACCGGCTACCACCACCACACCGATGGCGTTTCGGGCCAAGGCACCGGAACCACTGGAGAGCAGGAGCGGCACGCAGCCCAGAATGAAGGCGAAGGAAGTCATGATAATGGGGCGCAAACGCAGGCGTGCGGCCGTGAGTGTAGCCTCCATCAGGCTCTTGCCACGCTCCATTTCAAGGTTAGCAAACTCCACGATAAGAATGGCATTCTTAGCGGCAAGACCCACCAGCATGATGAGGCCCACCTGAGCATACAGCGTGAGGTCCAACTTCCAGACGTAGAGGCCCATATAGGCACCGAGCACGGCGATGGGCACCGTCATGAACACGGAGATGGGCAGCGTCCACTTCTCATACAAGGCCACGAGAATGAGGAAGGCGAAGAAGCCGGACATGAGGAAAATAGTACCAAGGCCGGTACTGTTACGCACCTTATTTTCCTGGAAGGACATATCCTGATAGTCCATACCCACCTTAGTCTTATCCATCGTTGCCTCAAACACTTCCTCCATGGCCACCATGAGCTGCTGGGTGGAGACACCCGGGCGGGGCATGACATTGAGCTTGGCGGCGTTATAGCCGTTATGGTGCATCACGAACTCGGTATCAGCGATTTCCGAGATACTCACAATAGCATCCAACGGCACACGCTCACCGCGGTTGTTAATCACGAAGAAGCCCTTCATCTGGTCCAGACTTACGCGGTCTTCACCACGGGCCTGCATAAACACCTGCCACTGCTGGCCGAAGGCATTGAAGAAGTTCACGAATGATGAACCGTAGTATGCAGCCAGCACGCCGTAAGCGTCACTGATGTTCACGCCAAACTTCTGACACTTAGCGCGATCCAGCGAGATGTGGCGCTGGGGAACATCCGCCATCATCATATCGCGGCACATGGCCACTTCTTTACGGGCAGCGGCGGCCTGATTAAACTTCTGCACCTGCTGGTACAGGAACTCCACGCCCTGACCTTCCAAGTCCGTCAGCACCATGGTGACACCATTTGCCGTACCTACGCCGGGAATTGCCGGGGGAATGAGCACCATACTGATACCATCAAGGCCGGCCTGAGCACAGCGGGCACTGAGGCGCTTCTGCACATCCTCAGCGCTTTCTTCACGCTCGCTCCAATCCTTCAGCTGCACGAAGGCAATGGCCGCGCCGGGGGTCTGCACCATGTTCAGGATGTTGATACCCACCACGGAGGTGAGGTTCTGAATGGCGGGGTCAGGATTATCAGCCGGGCCGCCGAGGGCATCCTCAAAGCGCTGGGCCTGCACCATGGCACGCTGAAGGGACGTCTCAGGCTTCATGACAAGTGCTGCCAGCAGGAAGCCCTGGTCTTCATCCGGCAGGAAGGCGCCGGGCACTTTATCACTCACAGGCTTAATAGCCGCCCAGAAGAGCAACAACAGCGGCATGGAAATGATAAGCTTGCGGGCCAGCCCACCGCAAATGCGGGTATAAACGCTGGCCGTGCTATCATAGCACTTGTTGAACAAGCGGAAGAACGGCTTAGCAATCCCATGATTGAGCTTAAATACGATGCGGCGCAGAATGTTCTTGGGCATCGTATTATTCTCCTCCTTGCTCTTGAGCATGAGGGCACAAAGCGCAGGAGAAAGAGTAAGAGCATTGAACGCTGAGATGAGCATCGAGATAGCGATGGTGATGGCAAACTGCTTAAAGAGCGTACCGGTGATACCTTCCAGCATGAGTGAGGGAAGGAACACGGCAGCCAGCACCAAAGCAATGGCGATTACGGGGCCACTCACTTCCTGCATGGCGGCGAAAGAGGCCATGCGGGGATTCAGTCCCTTCTCAATGTGGTGCTGCACAGCTTCCACCACCACGATGGCATCATCCACCACCAGACCGATAGCGAGCACCATGCCCAGCAGGGAGATGGTGTTCAGCGTGAAGCCCAGCAAGGGGAACACACAGAAGGTGGAAATAAGAGACACCGGCACAGCAATGAGCGGAATGACCGTGGCGCGCCAGCTCTGAAGGAAGAGGAACACCACCAGAGCCACCAGCACAATGGCCTCAATAAAGGTCTGCCTAATCTCCTCAATGGAGTAACGCACGGAGGTGGTAGTATCCAGAGATACATTACCCTCAATGCCCGGAGGAAGAGCCTTGTTCGCAAGAAGTGCGCTCACTCGATCCACAGTCTCAATGGCATTTGAGCCGGGAGACTGGAAAATCACCACACTGGCAGACGAGCGGCGATTCAGGCGGCCGGTGACGGAATAGTCCGCGGAGCCAAGCTCAATGGTGGCAATATCCTTCAGGTACACCACTTCGTCACCACGCTGGCGCACAATAATCTGCTCAAACTGCTCAGGGGTGGAAAGACGGCCCTCCGTACGGATAGTGATGGTGCATTCCTGACCATCAGGCACGGGGTCGGCACCCACCTTACCGCCGGGGTTTGTGACGTTCTGCTGGCGGATAGCGCCCTGCACTTCGTTAATTGAAATGCCGAAGTGGGACATCTTAACCGTGTTCAGCCAAATACGGATAGCATAGCGACCGGCACCATACACCGTCACCTCACCCACGCCGGGCACACGCTTAATCTCATCCAAAAGCTTAACCTGAGCGTAGTTAGCGAGGTCCACGGAATCATAGGAGCCATCCGGAGAAGTAAGCGAATAGAGCATCAGCGGCAAGCCGGGCTGCTGACGAATGGTGATGCCGGAGTTCAGCACTTCCGTGGGCACCTGAGACTGAGCCTGACCATAGCGCATGTTGGTAAGCACCTGGTCCAAGTCCGTATCAGAGCCGGGTTCAAACACAATCTGGAGGTTATAGACACCGTTGTTCGAAGAAACGGAAGTCATGTAATCCATGTGATTCACGCCATTCATCTGGCGCTCAATGGGTGTACCAACGGAATCTGCCACGGCCTGAGCATCAGCGCCCGGATACACCGCGGTGAGATTAATGGTGCGAGGGGTAATCTCCGGGTACTGCTCGATGGGAAGATTCATCATGCAGACCACACCCAGCATGGTAGTCAGCACTGCGATAACAGTGGCTATAACCGGGTGTTTAATGAAGTAGGCACTCATATATAAACCTTACAGTTTTTCAGACAAAAAGGTGATGGATTACTCAGACTTAGCGGTGACGGAAGGCGTCGTCGTGCGGGGTTCTGTGTAGCTATACGTGGCGGGATTCGGTGCAATCTGCGCGAATCCGGCGGTGGCGCCGGCACGCTTCATGCCGAGGTTGGCATTCGCATAAATCTGGGCCATCTGGCCACCTTCCACGATGACGGGTGCATCCAAGGGGTTATCATAGCCGATATTCTTCAGTAAGGCGGCCATGTCCAGCGTCTCGCCGGCCTCATTCGTTATCGGGCGGGCAGTTACCACAACCATGGGCATCATACCTGTGCCGCCATCAGCCGTGGGAACGTCCACATCAACTTCCTGACCGACGATAACATCAATACCATAAGGCTGATTATCAGTTCCCACCACATAAATGAAGCGGTGATTCATAGAAGAAAGCAGAGAGGCGCGAGGCACCAGCAGGGCGTTCTCAATCTCAGCCACCTTTGCGCGAATCTGCACGGAGGCACCGGAGCGCAGGCGCAGCTCATCGTTCGGAATGGAGCCGATAAAGTTCACTGTACCGGTGGAGGTGTTCACCTGACTGTCCATGGTACGCACGACACCCCTGTGCGGGTACAGGGTACCATCCTCCAGAATGACGTCAAACTCAGTGAAGGGCGAGTCCATATTCTCCCCGGCGCGGAAGCCGGTCTGAGTCACAATATCCAGCACATGTTTGCCGGTCACCACAAAGTCCACACGGATGGGAGTAATGGCGCTCATGCGAGTCAACACCACGGCACCGGGGCTCACGTGGTCACCCACACTCACGGCAGCAGCTGAGGCGTAACCGGAGAAAGGCGCACGAATAGTGCAACGATTCAGGTTAATGCGGGCATTATCCAGCGCGGCCTCGGCCTGACGCACCTGAGCATTAGCAGCTGCCAGTGCAGCACCGGTGCGGCGCTTAGCCAGCTCAGCGTCCTGGAAAACTTTTTCAGATACGGAGCCGTTACGCACGAGCGCGGCATTACGATCCAAATCCTGCTGGGCCTGAGCATCTGCAGCCTCAGCCTGCAGCACCGTAGCGCGAGCGGCCTCAAGGTTGGCAAGAGCCATATTCACCGCGGCCTGATATGTCACATCATCAATACGGAAAAGCACGTCGTCCTTCTCGCAAGGAGAACCATCTATATACACCTGCTCCACGATACGGCCACTCACTTCAGGACGAATATCCGCCTGCTCCGTACCGCGCAGCTGGCCAAACCATGTAGCGTACACGGGCACGTTCTGGCGGCGCATCTTCATCACCGTCACCTGCAGGGGTGGCATAGGCTGGCGGGCCTCTTCCTGCTCCCCGCCAATGAAATCATTATAAACACGTGTCAGAAAGCCGGGCTTACCATCCTCACTCTCTCCACAACCGGTCAGACCGATTACTACCGCCGTACTCAGCGCCATTGTAACTATGTGTTTTGCTTTCATTCCTATCAATTCTAAAAATTATTTAATGTTCAGATACACTCTTCTCAGCAACTCAAACAGCTGCTCTTCTTCCCCGGATTCTAGCCCTGACATCATTCGCTCGGTCAGGGCATTAATGTGGCTGGAGAGCTCATCACGGCACTGGCTAGCCTTATCCGTGAGGTAGGCATTCTTCACTCGCCCATCCTTGCTATCAAAAGCAGTGCGCACATACCCCTTCTCTTCCAAGCGCTGCAGTAGCCCTTTTGCAGTGGTATGCGATACGTTAAGATACTCCTCCAGTTCACGCTGGGACATAGGGCCTCCGCCCTTCACCTCCAGGTACATCAGTACGCGGCTTTGTGCCGCTGTCACAGGCATGTCGGCATGCAATGAAAACAGCGTGGACACCCGATCCGCTATCAGCTTCATCAGGAATGATATTGCCTGTCTCCTTTGCATCGTTTCCATAAACTTAACTCATTATGAAGCAAGCTTCATATTACAGCGATAAGTATAGCCTTCCGGGCTGAAAAGTCAAGAAAAATTGTCAAACTTTTTAAAGCATTTTCCACCATTTCAACACTCATTCCCCATGCGGCGATAGCGATTGAAAATCTCCTTCCAGTCGGCATTCTCGACTGCCAGTTCACGCAGGATTGCATCACGCATTTCCACCGCCTGCGCCAACCCATTTTCCGAGCCGCCGCTCTTCAAATCAGAAAAATAGCGCACAAAACGATTACCTCCTCTCGTGATACACAAGCGCCACCCCTTAAAGGTGTAGCCTTGTCCTTTCTCCTGCCCGTAGCGGGTAATATGTTTCTCTTTGGCCATAACGTATAGCCCCTATTTTATGAAGCATGCTTCATTTGTCAAGTCTTTTCCGCCCTGCAGAAATGTTATAAATATGTTAATCATATAACATTTTGACATTTGGAAAACAAAGGGTTATAAACGCATCATGAGAAATACCCCTCACTCCCCCACGGCAAGGCAACCACAGCCGTATCAAGCTGAAAGCAGCTCCTTAACCATAAGCGAACAGCAACTTCTGAAGCAATTATCAGCTGCAGAAGGGCACAGCTCCCTGCGCCAACTGAGCACAGGATTACAGAAGAACTTCAGCCAAACACGCCATCTTCTGGCACAACTCAAACATAAAGGGCTGGTGGAGGCACACACAAGTGAACCGGACGGCTCCACCCAAATATACAGCCTTACTGCAGCCGGCGCTCTCTCAGCTGCACAGCTGTAAGCCCACCCCTCAGCGACGCACACACAAGCCCCGCTTCAGACAAAGAAAACACAACTAAGCCTGCTGTACTCGTAAGCACAGCAGGCTCAATTAGAAACAACCAAGAAAATCTTTGGTCAGTGGTGGGCTCAGGCCTTAGCAGCGCGAGCCTTCTTAATCATGGAAGCCACAGTCTCGCTGGGCTGGGCGCCGTTGGAAATCCACTTTTCAACCTTCTCCATATCAAGGGTGTAGTTCTCACCCTCGGCCATGGGGTTGTAGGTACCCACCTGTTCAATGAAGTCGCCATCACGGCGAGCGCGGCTGTCAACGACAACGATTTTGTAGTAAGGACGGTCCTTGGACCCCTGACGGTTGAGACGGATTGCTACCATAGTAAAATGAATGAGATTGGTTGTTCCCCGAGCCGCGGCATGTGATATACTGATTGTGCACGGCGGCAAGGCGGGACGCCAAGTTACCACAGTAGCGCATCAATGTCAAGCATAAAGTCAAAAAAAGTTTTCAGTAGGTCGAAATAAGGCACAATTCACGCTTTACAGCACTGGGCACTCCGCGCTAGAATGTCAGGTATGAAGAGTTACATTCTGCTTTGTCTGCCCCTGCTGCTGACAGCTTGCGCGCAGCCGCACCACCCCAATAACCGCTCAGCACGCGCCCCTCGTGCGGCAGCTACGGCGAACTTTAACGGCATAGACCTCAACTGGTTAGGCCAGCGCATATGGCAGAATGAATGCGCCGGGAGTGTACCGGGACTCGTTAGCTGGAACGCCGGCGAGGACTTCCCTTCCCTGGGCATAGGGCACTTCATCTGGTACCCGGCCGGGTATAGTGGCCCCTTTGATGAAAGCTTCCCGACCTTTGTGCGCTACGCGGCCTCCCGGGGCGTGCAGGTACCGACCTACTTCCGCGGGCCCGCCCCATGGCCGAATAAAGCAGCCTTTCAGGCGGATAGGAGCGGCCGCGCTGATGCCATGCGCCGCTGGCTTGCCGCCCATGTACAGCTGCAGACGGAGTTCATCATCCTGCGTTCACGCGCAGCGCTGCCCCGCATGATGCAGGCCAGCCGCAACCCGCAGGCTATTCAGGCTCGTTATCAGGCACTTGCTGCCACCACTCAGGGGCTGTACTGCCTTGTGGATTACGTCAACTTCAAGGGCGAAGGGCTGAAACCCACAGAGCGCTATCAGGGGGAAGGCTGGGGCCTGCTGCAAGTACTGGAAGAGATGCGAGGATATCCTCAGGGGCGAGCGGCCACGGCAGAGTTCTCCCGCGCGGCCTCAGAGGTTATGCGCCGCCGCGTGGCAAATTCACCTGCTTCTCGCGGAGAGCAACGCTGGCTTGCTGGCTGGCTTAACCGCTGCAACACCTACAGATAAGAAAAAAATCGGCGAGCTCATAAAAGCCCGCCGATTTCGTTAATAAGTAAAACGTATCGTAGCAGCACGAAGTTCTTCACTCAGAAAGAGGCGTAGTAAGCGCAGAATCCATGGAAGGAGAACGGCTGTAGCTGAGGGGGTCACGCCCGGCCGCATCCGTACGGCCGGCATCCGCCCCGGCTTTCAGGAGAAGACGCACCACCGGAACAGAATCCGCCAGCACGGCGTGTACCAAGGGAGGAGTTCCCTCAGCGTCCGCCAAATTAGCATCCGCCCCGGCCTGCAATAAAAGCTCCACAGCAACGCGCTGTCCATTCTGAACTGCAGCACAGAGCAGCGTGGTGCCCGCTACCGCCGCATTCGCCTGTACACCGCCCTCCAGCAGCAACTCCAGCACATCTGCACGCCCCGCCTCAGCGGCACGACAAGCCGCCACCTCCGGCTGCCCGGCGGGTATATCCCCGCGAGTCAGCAGCTCCTCCACCACGCGCTTCTTCCCCAGATACGCAGCCATGGCAAAAAGGGAATCACCCTCAGCATTAGCCTCATACGGATTGCCTCCCTGCCGATAGGCTTCATATAGAGCGTGATACGCCTGATAATCCTCCTCAGAGGCGCCGGAATCCGCATTCCCCATTAGCCAGCCGGTGCAGCCGACGATAAGGAACACCACACTCCATACCACACTCATGAGCGCCGGGCGGCGCGTCATCCCTCTAGCCACAGCCAGTGCACTATCCACTATAAAAGCCGTGGCACACAGCACCAGCAGCCACATTTGCAAGGCATCCGGCTCTCCCACACCACACACACGGAAGGACAGCAGCGCCACCACTATCAGCAGGACTAACGGATTCACGAAGTCTTTCATACCGCTCCTACTTATAGCAGAGGGCTCCTGCCCTGTCCAGCACAAACTTACGCCTCAGGCTCATCCATAACGCGGAGGTACGATTCCGGCGTTTCCTCTGCGCTGAGAAACACGCGGAAGCCAGTATTACGCGAGCTCACATGCTCCCCCCAATCAAGAGTGGAGAAGAGCCCGCAAAGGGTGAGGGTATGGTTCACCTCCAGCGTGGTCGTACCATCCACGGCCTGTTTCAGCAGCGTATAGAGCGGCTCGAACGGAGAAAGCTTTCTCCCCTCCACCACTTCAGCCGGCACCACGACTTCAAACTCCTGCAAGCCGTAGTCGGTCATACCATTTGTTCCGATGACACAGGTACCACCCTCCGTTCTGCCGGGACAAAGCTCCACAAGGTTCAGGGGATTGAAGCCCTCATCATCCTCATTGAAACGGCGTCCGTAAAAATGCTGGAACTGCAGCCCCACCACGCCGTCCAGCCCGGAAAGGTGCTGCAACACACTGCAGGCGCGCCCGGCCACAGCAATCGGATCCTCCCACATGTCCCCCTGCACTGAAACTTCAATATAGGCGGTGTGAGTCAGAATATCAGCAATAATATCCTCAGCAAGCGCTGTGGATGCCAGTTCATCCGCCAGCGTACCCGCCTTCCAGGCTCCCTCATGTGGAGTCACT
The DNA here is from genome assembly GCA_937885815.1 of uncultured Verrucomicrobiales bacterium. Classification (GTDB taxonomy): domain Bacteria; phylum Verrucomicrobiota; class Verrucomicrobiia; order Verrucomicrobiales; family Akkermansiaceae; genus Akkermansia. The sequence goes on from CALABM010000234.1 coordinate 42,234, forward strand.
CGCACTCCGGCAGGAAGTTCTGAGCATAAATGAGTATACTCCGGCAATGCCCCTGCCACAAAGACGCGACCGGCATAAGCGGGCTGCGGCACTCGCAGGCTGCGACCGCGGCGTCCCCCGGCAGCCTTCAGGATACGCTGCAGCTCGTCATTACCTTCATAGCCCACGTGCGTCTCATCACAGGCGAGGTCCAGCGGAGTATTACCGGCAGGGGAAACGGCATTCACGTCATCCCCGTGCTCGTTCAGCAGATAATGCACCATGGCCGCGGCTTCCTTGGGATTGTAGTACCAGCCATATACCACAGCATGAAGAGGACTCAGCCCACAGTTTTCCTCCTTCTGTTCCTCCGTAAGCACATCCGCGCCGAACTCCGCCAGCACCCGGGCACTTGCCACATCCCCCTTCAGGCAGCATCGCATCCACGGCGGCGATCCATCTTCCACCTCAGGCCTCATACCGGCAGAGAGCAACAAGCGCAGCATCTCAGGCGAGGAGTACTCCACGGCAAGACTCAGCAAATCAGCATCCTCCTCTTCCTTGGTACGCAGCTGCAGGCGAGCAGCATCCCCCAGCTCCAGCAGCACCTTCATGCACTCAGGCTGATTCTGAATAACGGCCAGCTCCAGAAAAGGCGTCAGCATCTCAAAGTCATCTTCCTGCAGCTCCGAGCGCAGCCTTTGCACCTCAACACGAAGGAGCTTCGCGTTCCCAGCCTCAATGGCCTCCACCATCTTCTTGGTGCGCTTCGTGTACTTCACCCAAGCCCATACAAAACTGACAACGAAAAAGAGAAGCACCCAGCCACCTTTCAGAAGAATCTTTTCCAGCGTGTTATCCATGGCCACATTCTAGCAAACAGCACCGCACCGCGTCAAGCGTGCTTTCCGGATAACGTACACAATAAAGCCTTGCAGGCTGCGCTGCGCGCGCGTATAATGCCGCCCATGCCTACAGTCACCCTGTCACTCGGTGCACGCTCTTACAACGTGCACGTGGAAAATAACTCACTGGACGCCGTGGGGTACCTCACCGGCCGCCTGCGCATGACCGGAAAAGCTGCCGTCATTACGGACAGCAATGTATACCCGCTTTACGGTGAAAAAGTCATCCAGAGCCTCACGGATTCAGGGTTCAGCACCTCGCTGCATGTGTTCGAGGCCGGGGAGCAGAGCAAGAACCTCACCACCGTGGAACAGATTGTGAATGAAATGGTGGCAGAAGGCCATGACCGCAGCAGCTTTGTGGTGGCACTGGGCGGCGGTGTGGTGGGTGACATGGCCGGCTTTATCGCCTCCATTTACTACCGTGGCATTCCCTTCATCCAGATTCCCACAACCGTGATGGCCCAAGTGGACAGCTCCGTGGGCGGAAAAACCGCCGTGGACCTCCCTGGCGGGAAAAATCTGGTGGGTGCTTTCTGGCAGCCCAAGCTTGTCATCTGTGACACAGACACTTTTCGCACTTTGCCGAAAAAGGTTTTTGCCGACGGCATAGCCGA
>CALABM010000235.1 GCA_937885815.1 uncultured Verrucomicrobiales bacterium
GTACAGTTAATGCTGTAGTCCCCTATTTCGGTTGGGCGAGACAGGACCGCAAGAGCAAACCACGTGTAAGCATTGCCGCCAAGTTGGTTGCCGACATGTTTACCGTTGCTGGTATCGACCGTATGATTACTATGGATTTGCATGCCGACCAGGAACAGGGCTTCTTCAACGTGCCCGTTGACCATTTGTACGCAAGCACCGTGATGCTGCCCTATATCCAGAACCTGAAGCTGGAGAACCTGGTTATCGCCACCCCCGACGTGAGCGGAAGCAAGCGCGCAAGCACCTATGCCAAGTATCTGGACTGCCCTCTGGTGCTCTGCAACAAGACCCGCAAGAAGGCCAACGAGGTTGCCCATATGGACGTAATCGGCGATGTAGAAGGCGCAGGCGTTGTTCTTATTGACGATATGGTTGATGGCGAGGTTTAAGCGGCTGTGCAGTGCTTCTATCGTTTGAGCTGCCGCCGCCGCGCTCTCGGCGTCCTGCACGCTGTCCTGCAGGGGAATGAGCTCGGAGTAGATGATGGCCAGTAGATTGAGGTAAAGCTCAGCATGCTCTCGGGGGCTAAGCAATTCGTACGGCGTGACATCGCTGGGGGGCAGTTCATTAGCCACAAGCGGCTGCAGAAGACCGAGACTGAGCAGGGCGGATAAGGTAAGGTGACGCAATTTCATGGGGGGATATTGAGGTGGGGTGGGCGTGTTATTCGCGGCTGCGGGCATTCAGCAGCATCAGTGCGTAATAAACGAGCATGGCGATGGAGGAGAGCGCCGCTGCCACGTACGTCATGGCGGCCCAGCGCAGGGCCGTGCCTGCCTGTCCGTGCATGGCTCTGCTTGCAAGCCCGGATTGTTCCATCCAAGCGAGGGCTCGGCGGGAGGCATCAAACTCCACGGGCAGAGTAACCAGCGCAAACAGAGTGGTGGTGGCGAAGAGCGTCAGCCCAATCCACGCTACAGTAGTGCCGCTGCCGGCTGCTACCAGTATGATGCCTATCATCAGAACAAACTGGCCGAGGCGTGACCCTATGTTTACCAGTGGTACCAGTTCACTGCGCATTTTGAGCCAGGCGTAGCCCTGAGCGTGCTGCACGGCGTGTCCGCATTCATGAGCTGCTACAGCCATGGCGGCTACTGTAGCCTCAGCATATACGGTATCACTCAGATTTACCGTACGGTTGGCGGGGTTATAATGGTCAGTCAGGGCGCCCGGGGTGTGGGTGACCTGTACATCATGCAGGCCGTATTGTGCCAGCATGCGGCGAGCCACCTGAGCTCCTGTGAGCGGGGCACTTGTGGCCGAGAACTCCCTCATACTTGCTCGCATGCGGCTTTGTACGATGCCGCCTATGATTCCTGCGAGCAGAATGAGCCCGAAGCCTATAATCGTAGCACCTCCATACATCCCCATGTGAGCACCGCCGGGGATGTAGCCGGTGTTTTCTGTGTAATATGTGGCGTACTGTGCCAGTGTGGTGATGAAAAACTCAGTCATGGTAATCTTCAGAGGTTAGTATACAGCTTAGACGCGTGAAAAGCCACTCTTGTTTACGTGTGTAGGGTAGAAATATGAATGAGAGGATGAAATTAACATTTATTCGTTGTTATTTACCAGCGGTAGTACGTTTGCCCGGAGGTGAGGACTGCCGATTCTGCGAATGGGGGAACCGGTGAAGAGCTGTTCAAACTCTTCAGGCTTTAGTTCAGCGAGAGCTTGGGGGCTGAGTTTGCTCAGTGGGGCCGGCATGAGCAGGTGTGGGTCTATGGCGGGGCGGGGGACTCCCGGGCGCTGCTGGTTCCACGGGCATGCCTGCTGGCAGGCATCACAGCCGTATATCCGCTCACCTTGTGCAGCGCGGATGTTTTCCGGCATTTCTTCTTTTGCCTCTATGGTCCAGTAGGACAGGCAGCGGCGGGCATCACAGGAGCCGTTACGGAGGGCTGCGGTGGGGCAGGCCTGTTCGCAGCGGTGGCAATTTCCGCAGCGGTTCGGCATGGGAGTATCATATGGAAGTTCCAGTGTGGTGAGTATGCTGGCCAGAAAGCAGTATGAACCGCCTTTCGGGCGGATGAGCAAGCCATTACGTCCTATCCATCCCAGTCCGGCTCGCGCTGCAAAAAATCTCTCACTCACGGGGCCGGAATCCGTAAAACAGCGCTGCGTACCTCCGTAAAAACTCAGCGTCTCATCCAAATCTGCCAGCTTGCCGGCAAGAAGTTTGTGATAATCGTCCCCTTGAGCGTAACGGGCTATATGGCCCGGGGCGCATCGGGAATCCTCCCTGCTGTATTCATAGGTGAGGATGATAACGCTTTTGACACCCGGTAGCACCAGCTCCGGGTTCAGGCGGGCCGGTAGGTGGCGCAGCATCCATTCCATGTCGGCGTGCTGCCCTTCTGCTAGCCAGTTTTGCAGGTGCTCTCCCTGTGGAGCGTCTGCGGGCGCCACGCCGACTGCTGAGAAGCCCAGAGCTTGTGCCGCATATTCCACGGCTTGGCGGGCAGTATTCATCATGGCCGTTCCTGTGCCCTCCTTTCGCGGGCTCGGAAAGGGGCTGTAAGCCAGCGTTTAACGCGGGGGGAAACCGGGAGCGTTTCAATGACGCGAGTGGCTGCATGGTTTACGCGGTGGTCATGCGGGGTGCCGGTTTCCAGCTCCGCGCGGATGTAGGCGAGGCGCTGCATGTTGGCTGAGGCCTCTCGGTTACCTAAATCTGCGGCTTTTTTATATAGTTGCAGAGCCATGCCGAGATTTCTGGTGGTGGCAATACCTCGCTCGTACATGGCTGCGAGATTATTGATGGCTCGTGGGTCTTTTACGCGTTCTCCCAGCTCGTAACATTCGAAGGCAAGGTGGGGCATGGGGCGTGGTAGCCCGAGGCCTCTCATGTAGATGTGACCGAGGTAGAAGAAGACGTTGGGCGTGTAGGGATCTTGCTTTGCCTGTGCGATGAGTATCTGCAGCGCTCGGCGGGGATTGCTGTACGGGCGGCGAGTATCCATCAAGTAACGTGCCAGCTCCGCACGGGCGCGTCCCACACCGGCATTCGCCGCCTTCAGCATCCACTGTACAGCTTCACGCTCAGATTTCTCGCGCCCGTAGCCATTCTCACAGTACAAGGCGTAGCGGAACATGCTTTCATTCTGTACGCGGGTGGACTCCGGGTGTTCGGGGTTGAGCTTAAGCTCCCCCGTGGCGAGGGTTCTAGCGAGTTCGGCGGCCTTTTGCGGCTGTGGTGATAGGCCTTTTCTTCGGCCTTCATATACATCCAGAAGCAGGGCAGCCGCGAGGGGGTGTCCCCACTGCGTACAGCGCTCCAGCATGGCCGTTACTCCGTGCACATTACTGATATTTGGGTCATCCAGTATGTAGGCAGCACGTGTGTACATGCCTTCCAAATCGCGCGGGCGCGCGGATGGTGGGGTGTTTTCCTGAGCAATGCCCGGAGTGGCCGAAGCCATCAGCATGGCTAGAATCAGGCTGATTCTATGGTGTTTAGTACTCAAGACTGCTAAGGTAATAAGTGATGAGTTGCTGGCCTAAGAACAAGTAGATGAAGGCGCCGGTGATGAATGCAGGCCCGAAAGGCATGGGTTCACCCCGCTTTATTTTAGTGATGATAGCTTGGGCGATGCCCACAAAGCTGCCTGCTACAAGCGCAAAAAGCACGCCTTGCCAGCCGCACAGCGTGCCTATGGCCAGCGCAATGTGAGCGTCTCCGCTGCCCATGGCCTCGCGTCGTGTGGTCAGGCCATTGCAGGTACCGCTGAGTTTTTCGTAATCTTCCAGTTCCAGCACAAAGCCGTCCTCCAGCGTTACAGTGGCGGCGCTGAAGGTGATATCCCCTTGTTTTTCTTCTGCTGCTGAGATGGTTGCATTTTTCAGGCACACGCTGTTAGCTGCTTCCATGAAAAGCTCACTCCACAGGTAGGTGTCCTCGCCAATACGGAGCTCGAGGTCATCTCCGGCTTGGGCAAGACTCCATTGCCGAGCGGATTCAAACTCCTGCGTTTTGCCGCCAAAGAGCAGACGCCCCAGCAGGGCTACCAGCTTGAGCAGCAGAAAGGCACAAATGCCCCCACACAGGCTCCACATAAGGCCTTCCCCCGCTGTGATGGAAATGGCATCTGCCAGCCATGGTGCAAAAAGTGCTGTCAGGACACCGGCCGCCGCTGCGCTGTTTGTCAGCACCGGCAGTACCACCATGTGTTCCCTGTCAATGAAGAATACCGCTATCATGATAGCGGCCCATACGCACAGCAATATCTGGGCGGGAAGCGGTTCCGCATAAAATCTCCATGCCAGTGCTCCGAACAGTACAGCCGTGCCCAACTCTACCAGACAATAACGCGGAGAGATCGGTTTTTTGCAGCAGGCGCTTTTCCCCCTGAGCATTAGCCAACTGATGACGGGGATGTTCAGGTACCAAGGTATCGCCTGCTTGCACTCAGGGCAGAAGGAGCGCCGCGGCTCGTTTACGCTCAGGCCGAGAGGAAGGCGATAGATGACCACATTCAGAAAAGAACCCACACAGGCCCCGAACATCGCAAAACACAGCGGCAGCAGCCACGGTGTTTCTTCACTGATGCTCAGCGTCAGCTCGTTCAGTATCTCAAGCATGTGCTTATTCTAGCATACTTCTTCAGCGCTGAAAAGCTCTTTCCTCTGCCATGTTTTTTTGCAATTTAGGCTTACGTGGCGAGAGGCTCAGGGAGATGAGGCCGAAGAGCGCCAGCACACCGCCGGCAAGAGCGGCGATGGTAACGGGGCTCATCGCGGGCGGGGCTATTTCGATATAGAGGTTTTGAAGCTTGGCTTCTTGGGCAATGCAGATTTTTTCTGCGTCCAGAGCCGTGCCATTCAGGATGATGACGTCCGAGTTGAAGCAGCACTCGTGGTCAAGGGTGATGGTAGTATTCCTGCCATCACAATCGATGCATACCTCGACCCCAGCGCTGATGTGGCAGTGCGCTTCTTCCACGGCAGTGGAGTGGCCGGTCCACATTACAGGTAAGCAACCGGGCTCGGCTGAATAGTATAAAGTGCCATGGTTGGGCTCTGTGGTATAGGCGCCGTTATCCTTCAATTCACTGCTGTTTTCTGTATTGAGGCCCCAGAGACTCTGCATCATGTTAACGAGATAGTAATTATCCGTTAGGCGCAGGCCTGCCGCATTTTCCGGAACATCTGTTATATTGAAGCGTATTTTATAGGTACAGCCGGGCTCGTAGCCAGCTGTTCTCAGCGGCTCTGTCAGTGCAGGGGTGAATTCATTCTGCGTATTTGCTGTAGCCAGCCCGCCGAGGACAAGAAGTGTGAAAATGATTTTTTTCATGCTTCGTTCAGATGTTATTGCTCATTATCTTGTGCCAGTATACGCTCCGGTGTATTACTTGTCGAGCGAAAAGCAGAAAAAACTCTTGCCAAAAGTGGTTGATGTCTGTATGCTGACGCCGTGAATGTTTTTTCCACCTGCTGGAACAGTTCCCGCCACAAGGATGGCGGTGCCATGTGTGATGAGATTCGAGAGATGGGGTTTGAGTCCATTGAAGCATCTCATGGCCTTTCTCTGTCGCTGATGCCTGGTCTGATGCAGGCGGTTGATGAAAAGCGCATACGGGTGATGGGCGTGCATAATTTCTGTCCGGCTCCTATTGATATTCAGGGTGACGTTCCCGATGCTTACCGTTTTACTTCTCACCGCGTGGAGGATAGGGAGCGTGCTATGAGGCTGAGCATGGAGACTTTGCTGGTTGCGGCTCGTTTGGAGGCTCGTTATGTGGTGCTTCATATGGGCGAGGTGGAGCTATTTCGGGGGCATGAATGCACGCGTAAGCTGCAGCGGATGGTGCGTCAGGGCTATGTTGGCACGCAGGAATATGCCCGCTTGAAGGGTGAGTATGTGCGCCGCCGCATGAAGATGGCTCCGCTTTATCTTGCCCGCGCTCGGGAAGCGTTGTATAAGTTGGCAGAGAAAGCCAAAGAGCTCAACTTAGTGCTTGGTGTGGAGGGACGCAGCCATTTTGAGCAGGTGCCCGGAGAGCTTGAGATGCCGCAGCTGTTGGCGGAGTTTGCAGATAATCCGCACGTGCGTTATTGGCATGATTTTGGGCATATTCAGCGCAAGCATAATCTCCTGCTGTTGAATCATGACCGCTATCTGAGCGGCCTGAAGCCGTATATCTTCGGCGCACATGTGAATGACGTGCAGTGGCCGCAGCGAGACCACCGTGCCCCGTTCCAAGGTGGGGATGTGGATTTTGATACTCTGCTGCCAAAGTACTTTACTCAGGCTATGCCGCTTACCTGGGAGCTTTCTTCTTCTGTGACACGAGAGGCCATTCTGGCGGCGAAAACCCGTTGGGATGCCCTGCACGCCACTCTGCCATTACAATGAAAGAGGAGATTACGAAGGCCGTTCTGGCGCTCTGTGAAGAGCAGGGGGCTACGCTGCTGCTGCTTTGTCTGACCGGCTCCCGGGCGTATGGGTGCAACGGGGTAAGCAGTGATTATGATGTGCGCTTTGTGTATGTGTATCCGCCCGCTCGCTATTTTGAGCTGACCCCTCCGCCGGATGAGTTGCGCCTGCCGGATGGGGACGTACTCGGCTTTGAGCTGGGGAAGTTCTTGCGTATTATTCGCAAGAGTGGATGGAATGCGCATGAGCTGCTGTATGCTCCTGCATGGTATGCCCACCCATGTGTGGATGAAATGCGTGCTCTGTGCGAGGCTGTTCTGAGCCCGGAGCCTCTGGCTCATGGGCTTTTGAGCGGTGCTCATGTATACCTTCGCCGTCTGCTGTATTTGCCTGAAGGTGAAGTCGGCACTGTGCGTGAGTGTAAGCTGGGCATTGGTGCTCTGCGTATGATGTTGGCCGCTGCTTATGTACTAGAGCACAAGCGTATGTATCCGATATGTATTAAGGATTTGATGGAGCATGTTGGTACTGCAGCCCAGCGTGATGCATTAGCTGAGCTGGTGACGTGCCGCACGCAGGATAAACTGCCCCCTCCTGAGCTACTTGCGGAGGCTCGCACTCATGCAGAACTGTTATATCAGGAATTCTCCGCAAGGGAGTATTCACAGGAAATGATAGCGGAATGTTCCCCGCTTGAGGAATTCTACCTGCGTGTTGTAATGGAGCTGGCTTAAGGATTTACACTAAAAAAAGCCGCAGCGGAAATGCTGCGGCTTTTTTATATGGGGATAATGCTGAGAATCAGAACATCTTGGTGTCATCACCGAAGGAAATGCCGATTTCCTTAGCGGCTTCCACCAGCTGGCTCTGACTATCCACGAGGTGCAGGGTACGCACAGCTTCTTCAATGGGCATGGAAACCATGTCCACACCATGAAGTGCCACTGTTTCACCGAACTTGCCCTCCTGAATGAGGTCAATAGCCTTGGCACCGCAGCGCACGCCCAGAACGCGGTCGAAGGGAATGGGGCTGCCACCACGCTGGATGTGGCCCAGCACGCAGTAGCGAGTCTCGATGCCGGTGATGGTTTCCAGCTTAGTGGAGAGGAAGGAGGCAATGCCACCCAAGCGTACTTCACCTTTGGTCTCTTCGTCCAGCGTGAGCAGCTTGCCGCCAATCTTGGCGCCTTCGCTGACCACGATGATGATTTCGCGCTGGCCAAGAGCCTTCATCAGCTCTACCTTACGCACGATTTCTTCCAGCTTGAACTCGATTTCGGGCATCAGGATGACGTCTGCACCACCGGCGATACCGCCGTACAGGGCAATCCAGCCGGCGTGACGGCCCATCACCTCCACCACCATCATGCGCTTGTGGGAGTCAGCGGTGGTGCGCAGGCGGTCCAGATTTTCGCTCACCACGGAAACTGCAGTCCAGAAACCGAAGGTGTAGTCCGTGGCGCCGAGGTCATTATCAATCGTCTTGGGCACGCCTACAATGGGAAGCCCAATGGCGCGAAGCTCATTACCGATGGTCTGAGAGCCGTCGCCACCCACCACGATGAGGGCTTTCAGGCCCAAGCGGTCCACAGTGGCTTTACTGCGGGCCAGCACATCTTCGGCAATCTGCATGCGGCCACCCACACCGCTCTTCACGGTGAAGTTACCCTTATTTACGGTGCCGAGGATAGTACCACCGCAGGAACGTACGTTGTGGCAGTTCTCAGGGGTGAGAATCTTCCAACGCTCGTTTTCAGGAGTGGAAAGAAGGCCTTCAAAGCCATCGTAGAAGCCGTAGACCTTCCAGCCGCGGGCTGTTGCAGCACCCACTGCGCCTTCAATCACGGCGTTGAGTCCGGGGCAGTCGCCGCCGGCGTTAAGAATACCTATATTCATGGCAATAAATGTTTAGTGTGGCAGGATAATGAATTTTGAATGGTCCGAGAAGTCGTTGGATTGCTGCCAAGTTTCCCATTCGCTCCAGCTGTCACGCAGGAGGCCGGAGGCCACCTGATAACGCTGCTCAGAGCTGGGCATGCCGGCCACGACCACCAGCAGGCGCTGGCCGTATGTGGACGGCTGACCGGTCTGCGGATTGGTCAGTTTCACGGATGAGCGGGTGCTGCTGGCGATGAGGCAGCAGCCAGCGCTACGAGAGCGGGCAGCCTTCACACCGTCTACGTTGTCATATGCCAGCAGACGATTGGAGTTTGTGATGGTAACCTGACGAACCTGACCGTAAGCGGTCGTGATTGTCGCAACGTGTGTTCTCTTGGAGCTGATTCCTTTATAGGCCGGTTTCTGGATGGCGTACATGCCCATAAGCGCGATATCTCGAGTGGACGCCAAGGAGACAACGGCTCCGTTACTACCCTTAAACCGGGTGGCATTCATGCCGATGGCGGCGGCCATCTGGTTCATCTGAGCTACGAAAGCACCTTCGGGATCTGATTTGCTGAGTGTGTAGCCACAGGCGTATGCCAGCGTTGTGGCTGCAGCGCTGTCATCCCACATGATGGTGGAGTGCAGGGCGTCACGCAGTGAAATGCGGTCTCCCGGGCGCAGGTGGAGCAGGTTCGTGCTCGGCCACTGGCAGGCTTGCTGGGGAACCGTCAGCAGGGTATCCATGCTGACACCCCGGCTGTTCACCCAGTCAAGGATGACGATGGCGGTAGCCACATTTGCCAGCATGCCGATAGGGCGGCGTTCATTGGGATTCGCGGCGTAAAGGATACGCCCGGAGTGTGTTTCCATGGCCACATAACTGGGGCGCATTTCTGCGGCAGTTTTGGGGGCGCATGAATTGAAGCTGAGCAGGGCGGCCCCTGCGCAGGCAAAACCAGCTATAATGGAGGTCAGTTTTTTCATTCCTTTGTTTTGGTGTTCTTTCGGGGCTTCGCTGCCGGAGCTGCGGGCTCCTCAGCCGGGACTACAGACTGGCTGCTGAAAACTTCTTCCGGTCGGCGGTCGCCGAAGATGATGCCGAGGTCACGGGCGGTACGTACTATCTGGCTGTCAGCCGAGACCATACGGGGCTTGGCGATAGCCTGAGAGATGGGTACGCTGTCAACGTTGAGGCCATTGAGCACAACGGTGCGGCCGAAGTTGCTCTGTTCAATGAGCTTTACGGCTTCCACGCCGAAACGGATACCCAGAATGCGGTCAAACGGGCAGGGGCTGCCACCGCGCTGGGTGTGGCCGAGCACGCAGTAGCGCGTCTCAATACCTGTCATCTCCTCGAGCATCTTGGACAAGCGGTTACCGATGCCGCCGAGGCGTTCATCACCATTATCCTTGTTACGCACGGTGATGAGTTTGCCATTAAGCTTGGCACCCTCTGCCACCACAACGATTATCTCTCTCTGCCCCTTGGCTTTACGGGCCTTCACGCAGTCAACCACGTTCTGCATGTCGAAGGGAATCTCAGGAATGAGTACCACATCTGCTGCAGATGAGATGGCGCTGTGCAGAGCAATCCAGCCGGACTGGTCACCCATCACCTCCACCACCATCATACGCTGGTGGGCGTTGGCCGTAGTGCGAATGCGGTCAATGGATTCGCTCACTACGGAAACGGCGCTCTGGAAACCGAAGGTGTAGTCCGAATCCGGGCAGAGGTCGTTATTAATGGTTTTGGGGATGGAAATCACGGGCAGCCCCTCCTCAGAGAGCAGGTTTGCCGTGCGGGCAGAGCCGTTGCCGCCGATAACTGCCAGTGCCTGCAGACCGAGAGCCGAAATGGTCTTGGTGGCCTTAGCCATAATTTCGGGCTCCACGCGGGGGATGCCCAGCTTGTTGATGACGACTTGGAAGTTACCCGTGTTGGTGGTGCCCAGAATGGTGCCGCCGTGTGAACGGATCTTATGCGTTTTCATGGGGGTGAGCATCTCATAGCGCCGACCGCCTTCCACGGGGAGCAGGCCTTCAAAGCCATCGTGGAAGCCAATCACGCGCCAACCACGGCTGTATGCCGCGGAGACGTAACCCTCAATAACTGCGTTGATGCCGGGGCAGTCACCGCCTGAATTGAGAATGCCGATAATCATATGTGGTGGTAGAGTTCGTGCGTATGGTTATTTATTGAGCTGCTGTCGGAGCGGGGATGCAGCCCAGATAGTGGGCGCAGCACCAGAGGGCGCGCGGGTGGTGGAAGAAAGATTTCCACATGGAGCCTTTCAGGCCGTTAGTGGTGGTGCCATCCTGATTGCAGTAGCCGAACCACTCGCCGTGCTCCTTGTCTTGCAGGTGCTCGAAGGACCAATCATGGATGCGCTGGTGCCACTCGGCGTACTTCTCGTCGCCGGTCATGACGTAGGCCAAGCATGTGCCAATGAGGGCTTCATCGTGCGGCCACCAGAACTTCATGTTGTGCCAGTACTCCTGCACGGGCTTGTTGTACACGTCGGTGTAGTACAGCAGGCCGCCGTACTTTTTGTCCCAGCCGCGCTCGAGTGCCCAGTCAATCATCTTGCAGCCGATTTCGATGAGCTTCTTGTCGCCGCCACGGTAGCGGGCCTCCTCCAGCACGAACCAGCCACCTTCGATGTCGTGGCCTGGGTTGAGGACGCGCTCGTCGAAGTGGTCAATCACGGAGCCATCGGGGGCTACGTTCTCTAGTACAGCCTTGATATCCTCGTGCAGGAAGAGACGCTGCAGGTCATCGATGCAGCGGTCAATCCAGCCGGTGTAGAAGCCATCGGCATCGCCCAAATAGCGGCGCAGCTCCTGAGCCGTGACAATCATAATCATGCGGCACCCCAAGTTCTCACCGGGGCGGTTGCCGGTGCTCTTAGGTGTCATCTTGCCGGGGGTGAAGAACACGTCGGCATAGACATCGAACCAGTGGCGTGCGCGCTCCGCGCTTTTGGCATCACCGGTAGCGCCATAATGGGCAGCCCAAGCGATGGCGGCAAAGCATTCGCTGTACGCATAGCGGCGCTTGCGGATGGGGGTGCCATCAGCCGTCATGTGGAAGTACATGCGGCCGTCGGTCGGGTCTACGCATTTCTCTTCCAAGAACTTGAGGGCGCTTTCGGCATACTCTTTCCACTCGGGGCGCTTCTCGATGCTGTTGTAGCAGGTAAGGAGCATCCAGGCCATGCGGCCCTGTGCCCACACGTTCTTGTCGGTGTCTACCAGAGTGCCGTCTGCAGCGCAGCAATGGTAGAGCCCCCCGTTCTCTGTGTCCAGAGAACGGGGGAACCAGAACGGTACTACCTCATTGAGCAGCTTGTCTTTGTAGAACTCGCCAAGTGCTTTTTTATCCATGATGAGGCAGGGTAAAGGGTTATTTGTAGATGGCCCAATCGTAGAAGCCGATGGCCTTAAGCTCGCTCTTGAGTGCCTCCAGAGTGGCCTTGTCCTGCTTGCCCATGGGAAGGCGTGCCGGGCCGAAGTCCACACCGGTCCATTCGCTCATGAGGTACTTGCAGCAGCCCATGTAGCCCTTACCGGCGATGATGTTAATCATGGTGACGGAGAGCTGCTGCAGGCGGCGAGCCTCAGCAAGATCACCGGCGTCCACAGCCTTCATGATGTCATCATACAGCTTGGGAGCATAGTTGAAGGAGGAGCCTACGCCGCCCTTAGCACCGGTGGCGTATGCGCCGAGGAACCATTCGTCAACACCCCAAGGAATGTCATACTTGCCGCCTTCGTAGTTGAGGGCGTCCATGTAGAGAGCCAAATCAGGGTTGGTGAACTTCACGCCCACGAAGGTGGGAATCTTCTTGGCGCATGCCTCCATCACCTTGCAGGGGTTGAAGCCTACGTGGGTGAGCACGGGGATGTCGTAGAAGTAGAAGGGAAGCTCAGGAGCGCCGGAAGCGGCCACGGCAAGGCTGTCCACAAGCAAATCAATGCTGCCGGGCTTGAAGTAGCAGGGGGCGTTGCTGGCGGTGGCGGTGGCGCCGCATTTTACAGCATAAGCGGCCAGCTCGCGGCCATCATATACGCAGTTGCCGCCGGTGTGTACGATAACGTCGATGCCGTACTTCTTGCCGGCTTCGCCCCAGGCGGCCATGTTCTCCTTACGCTCGGTGAGCTGCATGTGAGCAGATTCACCGGTAGAGCCGGTAATGAAAACGGACTTGATGCCCTGAGAGGCGAGGAACTTAGCCTGAGCGTCCACTGCGTTGGGGTTGCAGGAGCCGTCAGCGTTCATGGGGGTGTGCGTAGCTGCACAGAGACCGTGAATTTTGAATGTTGTTTCCATAATGAGATACTGAGGGTGTAAATAATTTCCCTACACCTGTTTTACCCTTTTTTCGGCTTGGTTTCAAGATAAAACTGCTTTTCATGGTAATTTGTGGGAGAAAAAGCGTTGGAACGGCGCATTTTTGGCCCGCATCCGGGCTTTTTTTGTTGCAGGCATCGGGGGTATCTGCTAGAATAATAAACGATAAAACTTTTTTCCTTACTTACAACCATGACTACAGATCACACCATTCGCGGTAAAAAGGTATTCGAAGATGAAATCGCAGCCCTGCAGGCCATTTGCGCCCGCTTGGATGACTCCTTTGTGCAGGCTGTTAATGCCATGCGCAAGGCAATTGAAACCGGCCATAAAATCATTGTGGTAGGTGTAGGTAAGAGCGGTCTTATCGGTAACAAGATTGCTGCCACGCTCACCTCTACGGGTGCACCTTCCGTGGTGCTGGATTCCATGAACGCCATGCATGGTGACCTCGGCATCGTGCAGGATGGTGATGCTTGCATCGCCATGTCCTTCTCTGGTGAGACCTCCGAGCTGCTTACTCTTATGCCCTTCCTGAAGCGCTTTGATATGACTATTATCAGCATGACGGGTAAGTGCAGTTCCACTCTGGCTGAGCTTTCTGATGTGGTGCTGGATACGGCCGTGGAACGTGAGGCTGATCCCTTGAATCTGGCCCCGACCTCATCCTCCACCGCTATGCTGGTGATGGGTGATGCTCTGGCCATGGCTCTGCTGGAGGCTCGCAATTTCACGAAGGAGGATTTTGCCCGCAGTCATCCCGGTGGTTCTTTGGGGCGTGCTCTTCTGATGCGCATCTCTGATATCATGCGTAAGGAGTTTGCAACCCAGCCGGAAAATGCTACAGTGGCGGATTGCATCATTGCCATGACGAGTGCCCGCGCCGGTGCTTGTGTGCTGACTCATGAGGACGGTACGCTGGCCGGTGTGTTCACGCATGGTGACTTTGCTCGCGCTTATCAGGCTGATGCCGCTTGTGGCACACTGCCTGTGGCTAGTCTGATGACGAAGAATCCCGTGTTCGTAGAGGCTGATAAGCTCGCCATTACTGCAGTGAAGACTCTGCGAGACCGCCGAATCGACGATCTCGTGGTGTTGGATGCCGATCATAAGCCTGTGGGCCTTATCGATACGCAGGATTTGGTGCGTCTCAAGCTGATTTAAGCCTAAGATTGCAAAAAAAATTAGGTAAAACGCACTTTAGGCTTGCTTTTTGTTCAAAAAAGGTGCATTCTTTGCCGACGCTTTTTGCGAAAGCAAGACATCTTACTAGAATACGAGTTATGAGAAAGTACGACGCACTGATCGTTTTTAACATGAAGGGTTCCGCCACCCTTGATGAGCTGACCGCTGACGTTAAGGCCCAGCTTGAGGCCGCCGGCGCCAAGGTTTCTGAGGTTACCAATGTGGGCCGCCGCGAGTTTGCCTACGAGTCTCAGCACCTGAGCCATGGTCAGTACATGCTCTTCGCCTTCGAGGCTGAGCCCACCGTAATCCGCACCGTCCGCGAGGCTCTCGCTATCGACGAGCGCGTACATTACCAGTACTACCGCGCCAAGTAAGCAGTTTTGCTCACTTGCTGCACGCATTAAGCCTTTATTTTCTGTCAGGCAAGTATCTCTCGTGAGGTACTTGCCTGATTCTTTATTATGCGGCTTTCTGAGTGGAATAAAAAAGCCCCGGTGGTGCCGGGGCAGGGAAGGTAAAGAAGATTAATTTTTTACGAGGGGGAACCGGAGTGAAAGTGGATAATCCGGTACTTGAATAAGTTCAACTCCATACATGGCCGCAATCTCCGGAGCGCGTGACTCTGCGTACTTTTCACCGTAATAGATGGTTTTCACACCATGAGCGCAAAGCGCTTGCATGCAGGATGTGCAGGGCATTGTGGTGCAGGCTACAATGCGAGCTTCTCCCCGCTTGAAGAGGCTGCAGAGGTTAATTTCAGCATGCAGCATGAACTTCTGACGTTCCTCGCGAGAATTCCAGAAACCGTCAGGAGCAGAGAATCCGGGGTAAAGTCCGTTATAGGCGGTGCCGATGACGCGGTTGTCCTTATCCAGCGCAGCGGCTCCCACCTTGCGGAAAGGGTCTTCTGATCTCAGGGCTGCTACATGGGCCAAAGCCATGGCGTACTGAGGAATGGAGAGTCGGCTCATGTGAAAATGATAGCGCAAAATAGAGCATTTGCAAGCATAATGCTCTCATTTTTCAGAGTTTTTTACCCCTGTGGGTAAAATTTCTTCATGAATGCGGGGTTTTTCTCGTTGTATAGGCATTCTGCCAGTTCATCAGCAGTGTGAATGAGGAGCTTTTCCGAGCAGCATAGGAAGGGTGAAACCTCGTTCAGCTTGCCTGAGGCTGCGTGGTTAGTGCAGCCGCAGGAGTTTAGACAGCGGTTTTTGAGATTACAGACCTTGCACTCCGGGGTGGCGCACCCCCTCTGTGCAATGATGGCATATTGGCGCGCGCGGTTGATGCCTTCATGAACGCTGCCAAAGTTCAATTCCGTGGAATCACCATCCCCTACTAAGCGAGAACAGGGGAAAAAGTTGCCATCCACGCTTACAGCAATTTCCCGCTCGCCGATGCGGCATTGCAATTTGCAGTTTTCATGAATATGGGTGGCAATTTTGTCATCTACGCTGCGCAGGCTGATAGGGGTGCCATTTCGGTATGATTGCAGCACCTGCTGTGCGACGAGGGCGTATTGTTCGCTGAAGGTTTCGAAATCTTCATCACTCCAGCGGCTCCAATAATCAATGTTAAGTGATATGGTGCCATTGTAATGTTCTGCAAGCCAAGCCACACCTTCTGCCATATAGCGAACGTTTGCCGGGGATACCACGCAGATGACCTGAGTTTTAAGCTCGGGAAACTCTCGGAATAGTGACAGGGCTTTTGCTACGTCTGCATGGCTGCCGCTGCCGTCCGGATAGCATCTGAGGCTATTATGCATGGCCGGAGACCCATCTAGCGAAAGACCAATGAGAAATTTTCTTTCTGTCAGCCATGCGAGGCGTTCTTTGGTGAGCAGGGTACCGTTTGTTGTGATGCTGAATCGTGGCGGCAGGCAGAGCTTTTTGCCACAGTCAGTCGCATAGTCGTAACACCATTGCAGTAGCTCCCACTCCAACAGGGGCTCACCGCCGAAGAAACAGATGTCCGCTGCACACCCGGTCTGCTCAGCCTCAAGGAATACGATATCTATGGCTTTCTGGGCGGTGTCTTTGCTCATGGCGTGCCTGTACTTGCGCCCGGCGTAGCAGTAACGGCAGCGTAGCGTGCAATCGTGAGTCAGGCAGAGGGTGCAGGTGATGGTGCGAATCATGGCTAGAAAAGGTGGCTGAGTTAAGTCTAGCAGATGCTTGCAAGTGATTGCAAGAAGAAAGATGGCGCTGTCGGGCCTTTTTTGGTTGATACGGGCCTCATTGTCTGCTAGAATGATTGTGTCGTATATGAGTAAGAAAGAAGAGGTCTCATTTTATTCTTTGGCTCGCCCGATTTTGCGTAAATACCTGCCTCCGTACAAGGGGCTTGTCATAGCGGGTGTGATTGCCGGTGTGCTGGCTGCAGCGGCATCTGGTTTCGGTCTTCCTGTAATTGTGCAGAAGGTGTGTCCTGTGGTTTTCGGGGAAGTGCCGCCTCCTGCTTGGCTGGTGGATTTTCTTTCACGTTTTATAGCGCCGGAGGAAATGCAAATGGCCACTTTAGTGGGTGCCGCATGTATCATCCCAGTCGTTATGATGGTGCGTGGGCTTGCTACGTACTTTAACGTGTACTTGCTTACCCGTGCGGGTGTGGGGCTAATGGCCGGGTTGCGAACAGATTTGTTTGCACGGCTTCAGTGGTTGTCCTTTTCATTTCATGACCGCAACTCGCGCGGTAATTTGATGACGACAGTTATTCAGTATACCCAGAATCTTCAGCTTCAGCTTATTCAGGTGCTGAATGATTTGGTTGTTCAGCCGCTTACTCTGGTGGCCGCGCTTGCGTATTTGGTATATGCTGCTTTAAGTAATCATGACAGCGCCGTATTGCTGGGGAACCTGATGATATCATCATTGTGCATACCGATTGTGCGATATGTGGGCAAGAGCGTGCTCAAAAAAATGCGTCAGATGCTCACCGGTATGAGTGTTATCACGGCGAACGTGGAGGAATCTCTGGCGGCGCAGCGTGAGGTGCGCGCTTTTAACCTGGAGGAGCACCGGGAGAAGGAGCTTGCTGGTAATATCACGCGCTTTAACAAACTTCTCATCAGAATTGAAGCTTGGCGCGCAGGTCTCTCTCCGGCCATTGAAATGGTGAGTGCTCTTGCGCTGTCTTATGCCCTGTACCGTGGTAGTGGTGATGGCCTCACTCTGGAGGCGTTTACCGCTATCGCCACAGCCTTTTACTTCTGTTATGATCCCATCAAGCGCTTGGGCGTAGTGGCTAATCAGTGCGAGATGATGAAGGTGGTTATCGCTGCCGTGAATAAGGTGCTTCTGGCAAAGGATGAGACTCCGGAGCCTGAGAATCCCCAATCCTTGCCTGACCCTGCGACCGGTGTGGTGGATTTCGAGAACGTGTCCTTCTCGTATGATGGTAAAAAGATGGTGCTGCGCAATATCAATGTGCATGTGCCTTCCGGGGATGTGGTGGCGCTCGTGGGGCCGAGTGGCTCAGGTAAGACCACATTCATTAACCTCATCTGTCGTTTTTATGACCCGAAGGTGGGTTCGGTTAAGATTGACGGAGTGGATGTAAGGAATCTCAGCCGTGCTGAGCGCACCAAAAATATCGGCCTTGTATCCCAGTTTGCCGCATTATTCCGTGATTCGATTGAGGAGAATATCCGCGTGGGTCGCCCGGAGGCTACGGATGAGGAAGTGCGCCGAGTAGGTGATATGGCGTGTGTGAGTGAGTTCGCAGATATGAAGCCGGAAGGGTACAAACTCATGCTGGCTGAGGGTGGCGGAGGTCTTTCCGGAGGTCAGCGTCAGCGCGTATCCATTGCGCGCGCTATTCTGAAAGATGCACCCATTCTTATTCTTGATGAGGCTACCTCTGCGTTGGATATGCGCAGTGAAGCCATTATTCAGAAGGCTCTGGATGATATGGCCAGCAGCCGCACCACATTCATTATCGCTCATCGTTTCAGTACTATTCGCATGGCTCGCCGTATTTTGGTGTTTGAAGAGGGGCGCATCGTGGGCGATGGTTCACATGAGCAGTTGTATGAAAGCTGTATGCTTTACAAATCTCTCTATGATGAGCAGGTAAGACAGGCTGATAAGGAAAAGAAGGAGACTCAGGCATGATTAATCGTATATACAAGTTCGTCAAAAGCTTTCTCTTCCCGCATCTTCACTGGCTGCTGGCTACGATTCTGACCGGTATTGTGGCCGCCGCTGCTAGTGGTATGGGTGTGCCGTTTATCGTGAAGTTCGTCTTCCCGGTGGTTTTCCACCAGTCCGGCCAGACTGAGCCTGAATTGCTGGTGTATCTTCCCCAGTTGAAGGAATTGTCTCACTCCACACTATTGCTCTGGGCCTGTGCCTCACTTCCTCTTATCTTTGTGCTGAGAGGTGTGGCTATGTGGATGAACACGGTGGTGGTGAACATTCTTGGCTTGCGCATTCTGGAAGGTTTGCGCACACAGGTGTTCCACCATGTGCAGCAGTTGCCGATTTCTTACCTGGAAGGCCAGCGTAAAGGTGACTTGGTGAGCAGGATTGTGGCGGATACGCAGAATGTCCAGAATGTACTTTCTCACATCGCCAATGATTTGGTGAAACAGCCTATTACCTGCCTGTGTGCACTGTTTGCATTCCTTTGGATGCTTTTCTCCACGGGCCGTTGGGAGATTTTTTTGGTGATGCTTTTCATCGCAGCAGCAGCTTGGCCGATTATTACCTTCGGTAAACGCATTTCCGCCAAGGCTCTTCGAGCTCAGGAAGGACTCGGCGAGCTGAATACTGTGGTGCAGCAGAATCTGGAAACTCAGCGTGAGGTGAGAGCTTACGCTCTGGAGGAACGCCAGATTGCAGACTTTGAGGCTGCTTCCGAAGGGTATTGCAAGAACACGGTAAAGCTGGTTAAATACCAGAAAGCCATCATTCCGATTATGGAAACGGTGACGGCGCTCGCTCTGTCATTCCTGCTGGTGTGCGGTAGTATCTGCGGCATGGCATTGTCTGACTTTATGGCGCTGGCTGCGGCTCTTTTCTTCACTTTTGACTCCATGAAACGCGCTGGTTTGGCCTATAACCGCCTGAATGAAGCGCAGGGTGCCATGCAGCGTTTGGCTGATGTGCTGGAGGAGCCGAATCCTATAGATGATCCTGTCAATCCGGTGCAACTTCCGAAGCGGGTGAAGGGCGATATTACTTTCCGTAATGTGACATTTGCCTATGACGCCGGTAAGCCCGTGCTGAAAGATGTGAATGTGCATATACCGGCCGGGCAGATTGTAGGTCTAGTCGGCCCGAGTGGTGCGGGTAAGACTACTTTTGCCAGTCTGCTTCCGCGTTTTTATGAAGCCACGGAGGGTGCCGTGCTTGTGGATGGGGTGGACGTGAGGGATGTGACCCGCCATGACCTGCGAGAGCAGCTTTCCATCGTGGGCCAGCAGGCTTTGCTCTTCTCCGGTTCTATTCGTGATAATATCGCACTGGGGCGTAGAGGTGCTTCAAAGGAACAGATTCAGGCCGCAGCTGATGCTGCACGGGTGAGCGTGTTCTTGGGTACCCAGTCCGCTGGGATTGATACCAAGCTTGGGCAGGGGGGCTCCGGTCTATCCGGTGGGCAGCGCCAGCGTGTGGCTATCGCTCGCGCCTTCGTGAAGGATGCCCCCATTTTGATATTGGATGAGGCAACGGCATCTCTGGACGCTGAAAGTGAACGCGAGATTCAGGAGGAGCTGGATAAACTGGCACGTGGTCGAACCACGCTTATTGTAGCCCACCGTTTCAGTACGATTCGTAATGCTCACCGCATTCTTGTATTTGACCACGGCCGAGTGGTGGGAGATGGTACTCATGAGGAGCTGTACGCAAACTGTCCGTTGTATCATGAACTTTATGATCGCCAAGGTGCGGTGAATAACGCTGACAGATGAAAACCGTTCAGACCGTTCTCTCCGTGGCAGAGGAAAAATCTGCCGTGCTTCATTTGGGAAATCGTGCTCCGGATTTGCTTGTTGCTGAGAGTGAAAGCCTTCTCAATGAGCATCTTCGGGGCTGTGGATTACGCCATGTTCGCCGAGTATCTCCCATTGGCCCGGCTGAGGCCCGTTTGGCAGCTCCGCATTTTACTGCGGCTGATGCTGAAGGCTCCGTGGAGGTATATGTGCTGAGTGTGGCGGGCATGGCTTCTCAGGCGGCTCTTACTTCGGAGCAGATGCGCCGCTGCGAGCGCCTTGTGGAGCCGAAGCTTCGCGTATGTGTATTGCCGTGCCTGGTGCAGCACCTGCGTGGGGGGAAGGCCCGTTGTGTGGCGATGCCTCTCGTGTGCGTTCGCAAGCATGGTAACTGGTTGAACGCGCCGGAGGTCATGCAGTATTTATCTCCTGCGCACCGAGAGGGTACAGCTTCAGAGATGCCATGCAGCGCTTGGTTGCTGAAAAAGCATAATCTCACGCGTGAGGTGGCTAATTATGGCATGCAGCTTTTTCCCTTGGTGAAAGGTTTTGCTCACTCTGGGCATATGCCTGAAGGAATGGAGCTGAAAGCTTCTGGCGAGCAGGAGCCGCTGATGCTGGTGCTGACTGAGGGTAAAGTGGATGGGAATCTGCAGTTGGCGTATGCTGACTTTTATTCGGCTGAGAATGCCGTGAATGAACTTGCCGTGAAAGAGCTGCCGGCTGATGTGGATGAGGACGCACCCTCGCTGCTGTTGGCTGCTGAAGATGGTACGGAATACCGAGCTCGTTGCGCGGAGCTTCTCATGTTCCCCGGGCGGATGGAGTGTGGCCTGCGCTTTCGCTGTGCTCTGAGTGTGCTGTGTAATCATTACCGACGCTTGCTGCCTGGTGAGGACGTGCCCTTTGCCGCGGCCGGTGAATTGAGCGGCAAGATTCGCAATGTGAGCCGCAGTAGTTTCTGTGGACTGCCGCTTTGTCACATCGTGGCGGATGTCGGTAAGCAGACTGTGAATGTCTACGTGCCGCTGCATAGCGACAACTCGCCAATGCCGTCAGTCGGGGAGATGTTCTGTGTGCGCGGTACGTTGTATGTGGTCCCGGATAAACTGCTGGGGTATGAAACAGAGCCCGCAGCGCCGGCCTCAGCACCGGAGCTTACTGTGGACGCTGATATGCTTCCTCTGAGCCTTGCCCTTGCTGTGGTGAACGGCGGCCTGAAGGCTGCCGGGTATGAGTATGCTGCCCCGTTCAAACCGATATTTCGCATGGGGCGGCCCGAGTTTCAGGTGCATTCTCCGGCAGGTAAACGTGTGGTAGTGCTGGTGGATAGCGTGGTGAACGGGCATTCTGATACCCTGGGATATAGAAAATATGCCTCTACTTCATACCCTGATTTTATGGGGGCTGTACCTCCGGGTAATGAGCCTGCCGAGCTGCTGTTCCTGACTGTTTATCTCGATGCTGCTGGTGAAGATGCTCCGGGCTTCCGTGTGAGGGTTGAGCAGAATGGTGCTGAGCAGAAGGGGCTGACGTTCTGCAGCGAGGTGGCGTATACTGAGGCCTCCGGGGTGACGGAGATGACGGCTGCTCGCCTTTTCGGGGAGATGATGTATACTCAGAGTTTTTCCGATTTTCTTCAGGTATTGCGCGAGGATGTGCATTATGTATCTGAAACCGCTGGCATGCAATTACACAGTAAGCTGGATTTTGTGCGTTATCTGAGGTCATGCTTTGATGAATGGCGCCAGCGTGACGAGATGAAGAATCTGACATTCCTGCTGTCCACTGTAGAGCGTAACGAGGTGCGCCGTCCATGTGCCGTGACTTGCCAGAATCAGCAGATTGTCTTGGCTACTGTTTTTGATATGAAGGAAGGGCGCGTGGCCGGGGTGACCACTTTTGCTGGGAGTGCGCTGAACACGCTTAAACCTGTTCGTCAGGATGAATTGACATGAGAATACCACCTTTTTGGGTTAAAGAACGCCGCGAAATATCTGGCCGAATCTTTCGCCTGCATGGGCTTTCCTTTGATTCTCAGGAGGATGCTCGTCGGCGTCTGGAAGAGAAGGTTGTTTTATGGCAGGATATGTTGGCGGCTCCTCCGGGGGTAGACTTGCTGATGGTGAGTGAGCTTCGCCAAGAGTTGAGAAGGCTGGATGAATGTAATCATCCCTATAGTGCTGCTATTCTGGAGCCTATAGAGCAGCAGCTTGATGAAGAGAATATTATTACTCGAAATCGGTATGGCTGCTTAGTGCTGAACTCTGAGCGCGTATGCTTTGCTGATGTGGATAGATTCAGCCGTGGCTTGTGGGCTTCTCTTTTCGGCAGCCGGGAGAAAGATGAGCAGAAGCTCATTAAGGCCATTGGAACCCTTTGTGGTAAGTTTCCCTCGCTCTCCGCACGTCTGTATCGCACGGCTCATGGCTGGCGCGTGATGATGAAGGAACCCGCTTTGACTTTGCTTTCTGAGCGGGAGGCGTACTTGTTTAAGGCCTTGCATGCTGATCCCTTGTATGTGAAGCTGTGCTCCACTCAGCGTTGCTGGCGCGCACGCCTTTCTCCCAAGCCCTTTCACCGGGGTCTGAAGAGATTCCCTTCCATGCTGTATTCTCAGCAGAAGGCTGCTGAGTGGGTGGCTGCATATGAGCAAGCCACGGCCGGGCTCGGGGTATGCCGATTGGTGGAAACATTCGGCCCGGTGCTGGATGACCCTGTGGTGGCGCTGCATGATGCTGCCACTCGTGCACTGACTCCGGAGCTTGTTTTGGCTTGAGTTGCTCAGCGCAGCGGTGCCAGAATATCGCTGAGCTCTGCCAGAGAGCTTACCCGGGCCAGAGCAGGGCGAACGGCTTTGCTGCCGGGAATGCCCTTGGCATATGCCAGCAGCCGTGCTCTCATGGCTCGCATAGTGATGAGTTCATCACCATAGTGTTCACTTTCAATGGCCATGCGTGTATGGCGCAGCATGAAGTCCAGCTTTTCCGCCGGAGTGGGCTCCGGCGGTATGGTGCCGGAGGTTAGATAGGTTTTTGCACGGCGGAAGAGCCAAGGAGCATTCATGGCAGCACGGCCAATCATGACGCCAGCTACCGCCGTGTTCTCTCTTGCCTGTTTTACGTCCTCAGGCGTGGTGATATCACCATTGCCGATGACGGGTATCTGCACCAACCGGGCGCATTGGCCTATCATCTCCCAATCTGCTTTGCCGCCGTACTGCTGCGAACGCGTGCGACCGTGAATGGCGATAGCCTGTACCCCGGCATCCTGCAAGCGTACAACGGCTTCTGGCGCACAAATGCTCTGGGCATCCCAACCTATGCGTATTTTAGTGGTTACCGGGCAGTCATCCCCCAGTTCCTTTACCACCGCTGAAGCGATATTCTGCAGAAGCGGAAGGTCTTTGAGAAGGGAAGAGCCACCATTCTTGCCCACGACCTTGGGCACGGGGCAGCCGGCATTGATATCCAGAAAGTCCGGGTGCATGGCGTCCACTATGATACGGGCGGCAGCGGCAGCGTGCTCCGGTACAGAGCCGAAAATCTGAATGCCGAGCGGTCTGTGCTGCTGTTCAAACTCCACGTACCTGCGGTTTCTCTTCCATGCTTGCAGGACTCCTTCGGCTGAGACAAACTCCGTTTCCATCACGTCTGCTCCTTCTTCCTTGCACAGTGTGCGGAAAATGGGGTCCGTCACCCCTGCCATAGGGGCCAGATACAAGGGAAAGGGATTATCACACCACGGAAGCGCCATGCGCGCATGCTACCACATCCTCCCTTCATGTGCAAGCGCGAATCTGATTTTTCTTCCCGTAATACTATATGTTTTCCTTCACCCGGCGAACAGGGGTTGCGAAATGCGCCGACATTTGCTACCTTTAAGCCCGTACCGATTACCCTATGCTCATCATGAAGAAAATCAAACTCTGCTTTTTGGCCCTCTGTGTGTGTTCCTCTGCTTATGCTGGTTCTTTCGCTGAGCCGGTGAGTACTTCGGAGCCGTCTCCGTTCTACTGGGAAGTGGCTGGCCGTTACAGCCACTCGTGTACAGATATTGACGCAAATCATTCATCTCCGTCTATCCATACTTGGGGGATTGACTTAACAGGTCTTTATCAAGTGCATGGTCCCCATTACCTGACACTTCGTTTGGGCTATGCGCAAGGCGAGGTCCGTGGCTTTGAGCTTTATCAGGTTTCCTTAATGCCGGGGTATCGTTATGAGGCTCCTCTTGGGGAGAGTATGCGTTTTTTTGCAGGAGCGGGGATAGGTGTAGGTGTTTCCATCCTTTCGTATCCAGGTATGCACTCATTTTCCCACAGTATCAGCTCAGAGGATGACATGGCCAATCTGGTGTACTCGCTGGAAATAGGGTTAAAGTATGAAATAGCGCCCTCGGTGGATGTCGGGGCTGCGTTGATATTCCACGGCGGTATTTCTCCCTTCCCTGATGCAGAGTTTGAGCATGCCTCGGAGGAGCAGTCTGCTATCGGAATTCGTTTTGGCTTTAGTGGTGAATTTTGAGTGTGGCGTTTTATGTGGGATGAACTGATAATTGGCTGAGTTGTTATGAGATAACAAGAAAAGACAGGCCGTTGGCCGGGGGAAGGGGAGGGGCTTTTTTCGTGGAAGCTGGGGGCGCATGACTGCAAAATGGATTGCCAAACAGCGCTGGAGCTGCTAAAATCACCTCCATTGGATGCTATGAAGTTGATTTGCCGTTTCATTTTTGCTCTGTCGGTGTCCGTGCTGGCGGCTTGTTCTCAGTCACAGCAGCAGCAGGCGTCTGCTGTGGTGCATTCGTCAGGTGTTTTGTCTCAGGCTGATACTATGTCTGGTGATGAAGCTTCTACTCCTCGTGCACAGCGCCCACAATCCCGCACAGCTTCAGCGTCATCCCAATTGGTTCGCCGTTCGTCCAGAGGAGAGGCTTCGGCCCGATCGTCCTCTTCCCGTGCTGCTTCTGCTCGTTCGTGGGAATCAGTTCCGGCCGCCTCCGGGCGTCCCTTTGTGCCCCACGCTCCCGGTCATCGAGTAGCTCAGGTCAGCGTGCCGGGCAATTATGTGGCTGTTACCTTTGATGATGGTCCTAGCTCCGCCTATACTCCTCAGGTGCTGGACATTCTCCGCCGCCATGGCGCTCGTGCTACGTTCTTTGTGACAGGCCGCAATGCGTCTCATAACAGGAGCTTGCTTGCCCGTGCCGTGGCTGAAGGCCATGAAATCGGCAATCACACATACACTCACATTAAGATGACCGCCAGCGGTAGCGAAACGATAGCCAGAGAAATTGAGCGAACTAACGAAGTTATTCGCGAGGCTACTGGGTATTATCCTACTGCTATGCGTCCTCCTTATGGCGCAGTGAACTCCAATTTGGTGGAGCGAATGTTCCAGAATTATGGTATGCATACCGTGCTGTGGGATGTAGATACGCGTGACTGGCAACATCCCGGTGTTGCTACAGTAGTGGAGCGTGCCGTGGGGAAGGCTCAGCCGGGGTCTATTATTTTGCTTCATGATATCCATGCTTCGACGCTTGATGCTGTGGAGGACATCATTGTGGGGCTTAAAGCCCGCGGCTTCAAGCTGGTGACAGTTTCTCAACTGATAGCGATGGGTAACCGCGCAGCTGGGGTGTCGACGGCTCCCGCGCTTGCGCCCGGTGCTACTGGGGAATCGCCTACGCAGCCTAGTGCTGAAGCCGGATTGCCAGGTTCGGAACCAGCGGTGAATCCTTCTCCGGGGGAGGCTGTGATAGGTAATCCTGCCGCTCCTGTTACTGAGCCTAATCCGTCAACCGCGACTGTGGAAAATCTGTTGCTTCTCTAATCGTTATATAAGCCATGAGCACAAGTGCAAAGGGAAAAGTTTATCTGGTAGGTGCCGGGCCCGGTGACCCTGAACTCATTACAGTCAAGGGGCTTCGCCTTTTACAGCAGGCTGATTGTGTGGTGTATGATGCCTTAGCGGATGCTGCTCTGCTTAGCCATACACCTCCCGGTTGTGAAGTGCTTTACGTTGGAAAACGTGCTGGCAATCATGCCATGCCGCAGGAGCAGATTAATGAGCTTCTGGTTTCATGTGCTTCTCGTCATGCCTGCACTGTGCGCCTGAAGGGGGGGGACCCCTTCGTGTTTGGCCGTGGTAGTGAAGAGGGACTTGCTTTGCTGCAGGCCGGAGTGCCTTGCGAAGTGGTACCCGGTATCACATCTTCCATTGCCGGTCCTGCCTCCGTGGGAATTCCTGTTACGCACAGGGGCTTGAGCTCACAGTTTACCGTATTTACCGGGCATGAGATGCCGGGTAAGACTGAAAGCGGTTTGGATATACCGGCCATTGCCGCTACTCGCGGTACCAAGGTTATTCTGATGGGAATGAGCCAACTGCGCACAACTCTTCAGGCTTTGATAGCAGCCGGTATGTCTCCGAATGAACCTGCAGCAGCTGTGCAGTGGGCTACGACTCCGCGCCAGAAGTGGGTGAAGGCCACTGCCGGTACGCTGGCTGACGCAGTGGATGGTGTTCTCGGCTCTCCTGCGGTTGTGGTGCTGGGGGATGTTGTGATGCTTGCGGATGCTTTGGCCCCTGCTGTTCCTGTTCGCCCGTTGGCAGGGAAGCGCATCGTGGTAACCCGCAGTAGAGAGCAGGCGAGTGCTCTTTCTGCGCGTCTGCGGGAGTATGGTGCTGATGTGATGGAGCTGCCCACTATCCGCATTGTGCCACCTTCAGATCGTCAGGACTTTGCGGAAGCTGTGGTGGATAGCCCTCACTATGATTGGCTTATATTTTCCAGCCCGAATGGCGTGAAGAAGTTCTTTGAGGCCTTTTTTGCCGTGTATGAGGATATTCGCGAGCTGGGCGGTGCTCGTATAGCTGCTGTTGGGCCCGGTACCGCGGCCGAACTGAAGAAGTACGGCTTAATGGTGGACGTGATGCCCCGGAAGGCCGTGGCTGAGGAGTTAATAGCTGAGTTTGACCGTAAGGGGGATGAGTTTGGCGGCGTGGCAAATGTGACCATGCTCTGGATTCACAGTGAAAAGGGGCGTGATATCGTGTATAAAGAGCTGATGAAGCGTCAGGCTATTGTGGATGAGTGTATTGCCTATAATACTGTGCCGGAGACGGATGATCCCACCGGTGCCCGTGGTCGCCTGACTTCCGAAGGTGCGGATATTATCACCTTTACTAGCTCCAGTACCGTTCATAACTTTATGGCTATGAATATTCCTCTGCCGGAAGGCTGCAGAGTGGCGAGTATTGGCCCCATCACCAGTGCTACTCTGAAAGAATATGGTATAGAGCCTGCTATCGAGTGTGAGAAGCATAACATAGAGAATCTGGTGGCCAGCATCCTTAAGAGTGAGACAAATTGAACGCTGAAGTGGAAAGTGCGCCTCGGATGCAGTGTCTGGGGGTGAATTATCGTACAGCTCCGGTGGCCGTGCGAGAGCGCTTTTCTGTGCCCCGTTCCCGGCTGGTGCAGGGGAATATTCTTCTGCATGGACTCTCAGGAGTGGAGGAGTGCGTACTGCTTTCCACCTGTAACCGCACCGAGATTTATTACTGGAGCTCGGAGCCGGAAGTCGCGTATGAGAGTATCTTAAATCACTTTCTTGGAGATGTAACGCAAGCTGATGAGCTTTCCGCCTGTTTCTATAATTTCTGTGCAGAGGAGGCTCTTGAGCATCTTGCAGCTGTCGCATCAGGGTTGGACTCTATGGTTGTGGGCGAAACGGAAATTTTCGGGCAGATTAAGGATGCTTATCGGGCCGCTGTGGAGGGCGGTACTACCGCGACTTCTGCGAACCGAACTTTTCAGAGAATTTTTTCCATTGCCAAGAAGGTGCGCACGCAGACTCGGATTACGGCTGGCCCTACCTCTCTCGGAGCAGTTGCCGTACAGCTGGCTCACCGGGCTCTCGGCGGGTTGGAGGGTATCAATGTGTTGGTGGTTGGCGCTGGTGAAATTGCCCGCAGCACTGCGCAGAGCCTTATCTCACGAGGCGCTGAGAGTATTTTTGTTGCGAATCGCTCGTATGACCGCGCAGTGGCGCTTGCCGAACAGGTGGGCGGCCGTGTTATCCGTTTTTCCGAGTGGATTCCATACTTGGAGAAAATAGATATCGTCATCGTTTCTACAGCATCTCCGGTATATGTAGTGTCACCCTCTGTGCTGCGTGCTACTCAGGGCTCGCGAGAGGAAAGACCGTTGTTCTTGATTGATTTGTCTGTGCCGCGCAATGTAGACCCTGCCTGTTCCGAAGTGCCGGGGGTGCACGTATATGATATAGATGATATGGAGGCCATGGTGGCAGACACACGCCGGAGACGTTCTTCTGAGATTGAGCATGGGACTGTCCTCATTCGTGAGTGGATGCTTGAAAATGCCCCGGATTTGCTTTGCAGGCAGGTTGAGATTGCGAGAATTGCAGATTAAGTAAACTTTTTTTGATATTTTTTTGAACATATAGCTAACAGTAGCGGTCACACATTTTGAACAACCACAAAATCACAATTATGAAAAAGGATTTACAGGAACTGGCGCATGCGGATGAGGAGAAGCTGGTGAAGGAGCTTGCTTCCATGAGGGTGGAGCTAACCCCTGAGGCTGATTTTGAAGCGCGGTTCCTGGCTGATTTTCATGAGCGGCTGGCTGAAACAGAGGCTCATGCGAAGGTTAAACTTCCTTTTTTTGCGCGAGTGAAAACAGCTATTGCTTCTCCTTACGCTCGAGCTTGGTCTATGGCGGCTTGTGCCGTGGTGGTTGTTGGTTTTTTGGTAGGTGGTTTAGTGACTGTGCCTGAAGAGGATGAAGTTTCCGTTGTTTCAGTGATGAGTATTCCTTCCTCTAATACGGCGAGGATGGCTAGGATAGTTGAGTGTGACCCTATGACTGAGCCGTGTTGTGCGGCCGAAAATGCTGATATGGGTGTTTGTACAGTGGCAGCTGAGGCTAGTGATGCTGATGGGGAAGTGACTGCCAATGAGGAAAATGTTAAAGAAGAAGAGCAGGACGGCGAATAATTGAGCTGTCCTTATGTGTTTTTCGGGGGGAATGTCCCCCCTTTTTTTTGCCAGTTCTGATTACAGGCTTGCAAATTGTGTAGATTTTTGCTATATAAGTCGGCGTGGAAAAGGAATGTATCAGGTGTAAGAATAAGTTTGTCGCGTCTACAGAAGAGCAGGACATTTGTCCAAAGTGCGTAGGCGAGGAATTTGCGCAGGCTGGTGTGTCTAACTCTTCAGTTGTTGCTGAGACTGTTGGTATGCACAAGCGCATACAGAAACGTCAGATTGCGAGAGCCACCCGCATGCACCGTCTTTTGTCTAAGGATTCGCCGTACAGTCTTAGGGGGAAAGTTCGCTGTGCATTGGCCATTGTACTGTTCCTTGTGTGCGTCATTATTTTCATGATTGGGGATAGTAGTATGATGAAGACTCCTATCAATCAACTTGAGACTCAGTATCAGCTGATGCTTTCCGTGGGGCTTTGTCTGTTTGCCTCAGGTTGCCTTATTCCGTCATTCCATGATCATAAGTTTATCATTTCGATTAGTGTTATCGTGATGATGAGTATGGGTGTGGCTATGCCTTTTATTTGGAAGGCGGAAGACCCCGGGGTTGCTGGAAATCAGCACGTTGAGCCTGTGGTGGTTTCCCAGACGCCTGTTTCAGAACCAATGGCGGATGCTAATCCGGAAAACCATGCGCCTGTGACTGTGCTTACCAATAATGATTTGGCCGTTTTTCGTCGGATTCATGACGAGCACCCGGGGCAACTTCATTATGCGATATATATGGATAACCAAACGACGTCTACTCGCGCGTTGGTTCGAGAGGCCCTTACTCGCCTTCTGCAGTCTGAATATACTCGCGCTTATACCTGCCACGAGGGTGCTTTGTTTATAGTGGTGAATGTTCGCAGCCGCCGTGCAGATATAGCTGAAATCTTGTCTCGCTTCGGGCGAATTGTGAGCAGTAATCCGGAGGCTGGCGTTTATGAGGTGCACTTCAGCGCGGATAAGGCAAACATTGTGAGCCGCTACTCTCAGGATGTGCAGACTTCTCCTCGGAATCCTAACTTCGTGTCAGCGAACATCAGTGAGCTGATGTGTCTGGATACCATGCGAGTGCGTGCCGCTGCCCAAATGCTGGCCAATGTAGATGTGCAGATTTTGCGTACGGATATTCACAGGGCCATTCTTCAGGTGCTCAGAGACCCGTGGGAAGCTGAAGAGGAAACGTATAAGGCTCTTATGGAAGCCCTTGTGACGTATGCACCTCGTGGTCATGAGGAGTCCGTGCAGCACATGCGAGTTTATTTTGATAGCTGCCGGGCAAATGGACGCCCCTTGTCTCAGAAGGTGGTGACTCGCCTCATCAATGAGAATCCGGCCGCGATGGTTGACCCCGTCGTGCAGATGTGGTCTGCTAATCCTGTGGCATGGGCGCAGATTATTGATAATCTTGGCTCACATGCTGAGGATAAGTTGTTGGCTGATGTTTCTGCGGATTCGGAGTTGCAGCGTCTTGATTCTACACTTAAATACCTTGCAGATTATGGAACGAAAAAGGCGATTCCCTTTGTGGAGAGTCTTCTGAACCACTCAGATTCTCTCATCAGCCACAAAGCTGAACGCACTCTGCGTGCCATTCGTAATCGCCATCCTGATCGTTAACGATATTTATTGTCTTTTTCCTTATGTCTACAAATCTGGTCAGACTTCTGGCTTTTGTCGTAGCCGCCATGGTTGGCGGCTACATCGTGTCTTGGTTGTATGATGTGGCGTCCGCGCCCTCGGGGGCGACACCGGCTCGGCCGGTAGCCTCCGTTCCGGGAACGGGGACTCCTGATGATTCTGCTCCAGACTCAACGTCTTCTGATGATATAGACCCATCTCAGGGTGTGGTTATTGATGAGGATGGTGGTGTAAGTACGAATGATTCTGACATGGCCGGCATGGACGTGGAGGGAGAGGATGACACCGCTTGGGAAGGAGCTGATGATGGCGATGGCACCATAGAGCAGGATCCGAACTCATATATGCCGCAGCCTGCGCCCCCCGCGCCTCTGAGGGAAATTGCTGAGGCTGATGTGCCGGAAGACCCTGCTCAGCAGGTCATTCCCGGGGTATGTCCTACTGCGCGGGAACGAAGCATTGAACGCAATGCCAAAAAACTAGCAGAGGCGTATGATCGCTTGGAGAAACGCAACGAAGGGCGTACTAATTTCCGCAGTGAAGACTATGCTCCGGACCGCTGGAAGCAGCCGGACGTGATTTACAAAGAGCTTCTGGAGAAAATACTGGGCAAGTTGGGGAACGGAAGTGATGAGGCTATTTGGGCTTTCCTCGCAGAGCCAGCCAACCGTCTGGACCTCGCGAGAATTACCCTTATCCGTAAGATTGGGTACGAGGGCATACGCCGCATTACCGAGCAGCGCATGGGCTCGGCGATGCTCTTTGAGCTTACCAGTGATTTGGACTGGATAAATGGTGTGATGTACTCGGGCCCGACTGACCGTCTGGGGCAGGGGCTCATTTATCTGGCCGCCATTTACTCTCGCTATTCAGAAGATATGCAGGATCCGGTGGCCCGCCGTATAGCTGCCACAACTGCCACAGAGTTTGCGCGTGAGCGTTATTCTGAGGCGGATATGCTCGCTCGTTTTGCATACTACTTCAGCAGTTTCCAAGAAGGTAAGCTGAATAAGATATTTGATACACTCCAGTACTGGGAAACCCGAATTGTTACCGGTTGCCTTGAGCCTTCCGGTTGGGGGAGTCCGCAGTCTCTGGCATGGCAGCGAGATAACGTGCGACTTCCCGCGGAGGGGTATCTGGGAGCATGTAACCAGCTTGTATACCGCCTGAGAAATGTGGCCGGTGACTCTGTGTTCTCCGGTGATTACCTCGGACCGATTCTCAAGTATACACGTAATACAACAGCTTGGGCCCACCGTGAAATCGGTGGTGTATGTGGTGCTTGCTCCCACTATGGTGCATATGGTGCACTGGCGGTCGGTATTCCGGCCATGACCATGGGTGAACCCGGACACTGTGCCTACACCGTGCGCGTTGGTAATGATTGGAGAATGAGCTATTCCATTTATTGGCAGCACGGCATGCACAAAACATTCTGGGGGATGCACGACTGGGATTTCCTCATTCTCATGCAGGATTTGTACACGGACCGCCACAAGACTGTGGTTTCTGACCAGCTGCTTGCTCTTGCCGAGCTGATGGCCTCCCGCCGTATGACGAAGAGTGCGTTGGAGTGTTTTGACGCTGCTGTTATCAGCCAGCCTTTGAACTGGCCTGCCTGGGTGGCGTATGCTGCATACCTGAAGCAGAAAGCGCCTGAAAATCGTGAAAAGTGGCAGGACTACCATGACCGTGTGGTGGAAACTCTTGCTGAGAAGTTCCACAACTGCGCCGCTACTCTTCTGAGCCGCTATGTGTACCCGCACTTACTGCCGCTTGTGCCGAATCGTCGTGATAGAAACAAGATGTTCGCCGCCTTCTTCAAGCAGTGTGATTCATATGGCACAAACCGCTGGGATATCGGTCCGCTGCTTACGGCTCACATCTCCGGGTGTCCGAATACAGAAGAGCAGCTTGCCTACATGAAGGAGGCTCTTAACGTCCTGATGGACAAGCCGGAGTATTCCGGTGCCGTGCTCGCATGGGGCTTGGATTATATCGCCTCCATTTCAACTTCCACTGAGGAAAATGAGCGCCTTCAGGAGGAGTTTAGTGAGCTTATTGTTAAGACGATGAGCCGCGCTCGCGCTACCCGCTCCACTATTGATGCTACTTGGGCTGCACTTGGCGAGGCCATCTACACCTCTGCCTCGAATGGTGACAGGCGCACATTCCAGGCCATTGGCCGCTTGGCATACCGCAAGTGTAAGAAGAAGTTCCCCCGTAACCGCTTCCGTTTCCGTGGGTTCCCTGGTAGAATCGTGTCCGCGAATGGTCTTATCCGCACGGCTACAACGCTTTCTCCCGGCCAGATGCCTCACTGCTGTTTGCACTGGGCTGTACTTCAGAAGCATGGTGGTAACATTCCTGCCAAGTTTGAAGGAAACTCCGGCATGACGGTTGAGCTGGAGGATAACTCTCGCCTCAGCGGTGTGGTTTGCTTGTTTGGCGAAAATGCCCGCCGTGACCGCGACTTCAAGATTGAGGTGTCAGATGATGGCCAGAACTGGGCTCCGGTGCGTGCCACCTGCGATGTATCCGGTGCAGTGCTGCGCTGTGATTTGAGAGATGCTTCTCCCTCTGCCCGCTTCGTAAGATTGCTTCGCGAGGGCGATAAATGGGAATCCTCCGTTGTTGGGTTCTACGTGTATGGCAAGCGCCTGCGTGAAAGTGCGAATACTGCCGCAGAGTAGGAAAGTTTAGAAAAGAATTAACCCTGCATATTCAGATAAGATTATGTTCCGAGTCATTTCAATGTTTTTGTTCGCTGTTACGGCTATTCTTGCACCCGGGCTGGAGGCGGCAGAGTATCAGACCGCACTTGGTAAGGCATCGGATAGGAAACCTGTAGTGCTTTTTTGTTATGGTGCAAATTATGACCGTATCAGCGAGCAGCTCCGGGAGGATTTTGTACGCCGCCGTCAGATTATGCGTTATGTTCGCGGTGCTGTTTTCCTAGAGGTTCCCGTGTACCAGCTTCCTAATGAGCGTGAGCAGCGCGAGTATCGTAAGGTGATGGGGGATGCCTCTTTGCCTGGTGGTATTTGGAGTTATCCTTGTTTGGCGGTTGTGGATGGGCAGGGAAACTTGCGTGGTGTGGTGCAGGGGGCTGAGCAGATGAAGGACGCTGAAACAGCCGGTACTGCCGTTCAGAGGATTATTGAAGATTACAGAGAGCAAGAAGACCTCTTGCAAAAGGCTCGCAGGGCCAGCGGTCAGCGTCAGACTGCATTCTTGGCTGAGGCTGCGGATATGCCGAATGTGCGCATGCCTGCCAATCCGCTTGGTCAGGGGGTGAGCACCGGGCTGGGATCTCTTGCAACAAACGCCACCGGTATGCTTGAAGTGGGGCAGAAAATGCAGGAAATGAGCCTTGATGCTGCCCATCGGTTTGTGCGCGCATTTATTGCTGAGGGGTGTTATTCTCGCCGTCAGCGCCAAGAAATCATAGCTGCCTATGCCGGACACGTACGCCGTAATGGTGGTTCAGCCGCGCGCATGCGCGCCATTTATAATGAGATGCGCAATATTGACCCCACCTCCATCTATGGGGCGTATGCTGAAGGTGCTATAGAGCGTTGGGTGCTTCCTCAGGAGCAGCGTGCTGCCGGCTCACAACAGTAAAATCCACAGATTATGAGTGGCTTGGTGGTGTTTGCGCTTTGCACGCTTGTTCTCGTACTGGGATATTTCGTGTACGGTAAGGTTGCGGAACGGGTGTATGGGGTGGATTTTAAGATGATTATGCCTTGCGTCAGGCATCATGATGGCGTGGATTATGTGGCTATGCCGGTTTGGCGCGTGTTCATGATACAGCTGCTGAACATCGCTGGGCTGGGGCCGGTGTTTGGTGCTCTAGCTGGTTGTTTGTTTGGTCCTGTGGCATTGCTCTGGATTGTGCTGGGGTGTCTGCTGGCGGGTGCTGTGCATGATTTTCTCTCTGCCGTGGCATGCGCTGAGCATGATGGTGAGACTCTTCCTGAGCTTGTGGGCCGTTATCTCGGCACTCCTGCTCGTTTGGCAATGCGTGGGTTGTGCATTGTGCTCATGCTTCTTGTCGGCGTGGTGTTCACTGCTGGGCCGGCCGGCATGCTGCATGCCCTAGTGAGTGATGTTTCTGTTATCTGGTGGAGTGTTATCATTTTGGGATATTATTTTCTGGCCACGATTTTGCCCATAGACGCCCTCATTGGCAGGGTTTATCCGTTCTTTGGCGTGCTGTTTATTTTCATGGCTGTGTCATTGGCCGTCATGCTTCCGCTTACTCCGGAGATGACGGTGCTGCCTGAGCTTGATATGACGAAGGCATGGCACCCGAAAAATCTGAGCGTCTGGCCCATGATTTTTGTTACCATTGCCTGTGGTGCGATTTCCGGTTTTCATGCCACGCAAAGCCCCATGATGGTGCGTTGCATGGTGAACCCACGCCGCTTGCGTACTGTCTTTTACGGCGCAATGGTGGTGGAAGGGCTCGTAGCCCTTATATGGTGTGTTGTAGGCTTGAGTCTTCGCGAGCTTGCTACGGATTACGCGCTTGTGGCTGATGCTGCTGGTAAACACGTTCCTCAGCTTCTTCAGGAAGGCGAGCAGGGGGTGACATTTGGCCAGCTTACCATGGCGAATCCTGCAGTTGCTGTAGACCAAGCTTGTACCTGGCTGCTGGGGCCGGTTGGGGCTGTCATTGCAGTGCTGGGGGTTGTAGTGCTTCCTATCACGAGTGGTGATACGGCTTTGCGCTGCTGCCGCTTGATGCTGGCGGAGGCGTTTGGCCTCAGTCAGGCGTCCCGCGCCAAGCGCCTGCAGGTGGCTCTGCCTGTTTTTTTGTGTGTTATTATTATCTCTTTCGTGGATTTCAGTGTTATCTGGCGCTATTTCGGGTGGGCAAATCAGGCTCTTTCCTGTTTTACTTTATGGACGTTGGCCGTACTGCTTCGGCAGCGTGGGCGCTTCCATTGGATTGTAACGGTGCCGGCTCTGTTCATGACGACTGTGTGTACTACTTATCTTCTTAATGCTCCGGATTGCGGTATTGAGCTTCCTAGCGGAATCTCCACCATCGTGGGCGCGGTCACTACGGTTCTGTGTGCGGTCTCATTCCTATACCTTCGCGGACGTACGACAGCAAGTGGTAAAAACTGACGTACTCCCGCCATTTGGCCTTGAATTAATCCGCTCTTTGTGGTATCGTATACCCACAGAGCATGGACGACCTTGATGAGTATCAGAACAGGCGTAAAGCCGCAGAATCTCGCCGCCGCAGCAAGGAGACGCGTAAGGAGCCTGTTGCCCGTACCGGCAGCAGGTGGAAGCGTTTTCTGACGCGTCTGGCCATAGTGGGGTTCGTTTCTCTACTGTTCTTTGGTATTGCCGGTTATGTAGGCTTTACGGTTGTTACCGCTAAGTATCAGAAGTGGGCGGAAGAGTTTGACCTCGAAGATATTAATAATCTGGATCATCCTTGCGTTATCTATGATAGAAATGGTCAGGAAATCGGGCGTATTTTTGACGAAAATCGCAGTTACGTTACCTATGACCGTATTTCGCCCAGTATGATTGATGCCCTCGTGGCTCAGGAAGATAAGAATTTCTGGACGCATAATGGTTTTGACCCGGTGGGCATTATCCGAGCCGCTCGTGAGGCTATTATTGCCGGTGGGGCGAATCAGGGTGCATCTACCATCACTCAGCAGCTTGCACGTGGCGCTTATGATTTGGAGCGGCGTACTCTGGCTCGTGGCGGTAGCCGCTATGAGCGAAAGATTGTAGAGATTTTCCTTGCGATGCGCATTGAGGAGAAGTACGATAAACGCCAGATTCTGGAGTT
Organism: uncultured Verrucomicrobiales bacterium; assembly: GCA_937885815.1. GTDB lineage: Bacteria > Verrucomicrobiota > Verrucomicrobiia > Verrucomicrobiales > Akkermansiaceae > Akkermansia. The sequence goes on from CALABM010000235.1 coordinate 36,315, forward strand.
TTATCTCAATCGTATTTACTTCGGGCGTGGTTTTTATGGCATTCGTGCAGCATCTCTCGGCTACTTTGGTAAAGAGCCTTCTGATCTTACGGTGCGCGAAAGTGCCAGCCTTGCAGCCCTTATTAAAAACCCGGAGAACTATAACCCCATCCGTAACTTTGCGCTTAATCAGCGCTGGCGTAATGATGTGATTGATCGCATGCAGCGCCTCAGTTATCTGACTCCGGAGGAGGCTGAGCGATTGAAGCAGCAGCCCCTAGTGCTTTCACCCAAGCCGCTGCGCCGCCAGACTTCACACCTTCATTATCTCGTACAGCAGCTCGCTGTTTCCATCTTCCAGGATCCGGTGAGAGGTGATGAAATAGTAAAGAGTGCCGGTCTCCGGATTCATACCACTATTGATCGAGATATGCAGCTGGCTGCAGAGGCCGCACTTGCTGCTCAGCTTGAGGCTATAGAGAGTAGGCAAGACTATGAGCATGTGCGTTTTTCTGATACCGGGAATCCGGATGCTGCTCGTCACCGCTATCTGGACGGCGCTGTTTATGCTGTGGACAACAGAACCGGCGCAACTCTCGTGTACGTGGCTGGTCGTAGCTTTGAGCGGGATAATTATGATTTCATCGAAAGTGGGCGGCGCCCTGTGGGAACGGCGTTGTTGCCGTTCCTTTATATGTGTGCTTTTGATAATGGCTACACGCCTTGTTCTCGCCTTGTAGACGATGCTTTGGATAACCGCTTGGCGGGTATTGGTGGCTCGGAAGGTATTCTGGGTGAGTGGGGTATGGAAGTGGAACGAGGCCGTTATCTTGATTCCGTGACGGCGCGTCAGGCCCTTTGCTGGTCCAAAATCGCAGCCTCTGCTCGCCTTGGTATTGCATTGAGTTCCAATCCCTCCAAAGCAGCAAGGCCCTTCGCTAATACCCTCATGAATGTGGGTATCACTCCTCCGCAGCGCAATCCCCAGAGTACGGAAGCTCGTCCGCAGTATTACCCTCGTGTGTACTTGGGTACAGAGCCCATGTCTCTGCGTGAGATGGTTCTTGCCTACACTGTGTTCCCGAATGCCGGTAAGCGCCCTGTGGTACCTTACATCGTGACAAAAATCACGGATAGTAATGGCCGCGTGCTTTGGCAGAATCCCCATGATGTTTCTCGTAAGTTGGTCAGCTGCACCTCGCCTTGTACAGCGTATCGCTTGCACTCCATCATGCAAGAAAGTCTGACAAATGGTTCAGCGGCTCGTGTTCGCCCCTTCCTGCCGGATTCTTTCAGGGGGGCAGTCAAGAGCGGTACGAATTATGATTTTGCTGATACGGCCCTCTTCGGGTATGATTCTGATATCACCTGCGGTGTGTGGATGGGCTTCCTGAATGATCATCATGCTATTTATCCTGAGGCCTTTGCCAGTGATACCTGCGCGCCCGTGCTGGGGGCTGTATTCAAAGCTGCCGAGGGGCATTTCCCGAATGCGGAAATAGCCATGCCTTCTGATACGGAAGAAGTGGAAATTTGCCTTTCTTCCGGTCATCGTGCTACGAATTTCTGCTTTGAAAGCACCATGCAGGATGGTAAGGTGGCCTATGTGCGCCCCACATACAGAGAGTTTTTCCCTAAAGGTGATGTGACGCTGGGCAGCTGTGCCGTGCATGGTGATGGTAGCCCGTCTCTGGGGGATTTCTTGGACGTTGGCCCGGGGTCTACCCGTGTGCTGCCGGTTGTGCCAGTGCTGCCTAAAGAGCCTGCTCTCCGTGGGGAGGATCCCTATGGTTGCGTGACAACGCTGAATCCACGTTACAGGAGCGCGGATGATCTTACCCAGTCCAGTGTTGCATCCGCAGAGGATGTTAATTTGAAAATGGATGATGTGGCTGAAGACCCGAATCAGCCTTCTGTGGATAACACCATCCAGCTTTCTCCTCCTCGCCCCATGCGCACTCAGCCGGTGCTGCCGCTGCCTTTCTGATTTTACACCATTTAACACTCCGTCAATTTTATGTCTTCCGAGACTCAGACACTTGCCGCTACTCAGGAAAAGGCCTTCCGTATCAACATGGATAAGGCTTTTTATGGAACCTTTGCTGAAATCGGTGCAGGCCAGGAAACGGCTAATTGGTTCTTCCGTAGCGGAGGTGCTGCCGGTACCGTGGCTAAAACGATATCTGCTTATGACATGACGGTGAGTGACACCCTGTATGGGCCGGTTCGCCGTTATGTGTCACAGGAGCGCCTTGTGCAGATGATGGATTATGAGTATGCTCAGCTCATTAACCGTCTTGGTGAAAAGCGAGGAGCTGAGAGCTGCTTCTTCTCATTCTGCAATACTGTGAAGTGTAAGGGGTACCGCGATAACGGCCCTTGGAGTGCTTGGATGGGTGTGCGTTTTCAGCTGCGCCCCGGGGCAGAGCCGAGTGATTTGGTGATGCACGTGCGCCTTCTGGTGCCGGATCATGCTGTGCAGATGCGCATTCTGGGCGTGCTGGGTGTGAACCTGCTTTATTCACTCTTCTATAAGAGGGATCACATGGAGGAGTTTGTTTCCAGCGTGGGGGATAATCTGGATCGCAGCATGTTTGAGATTGATTACATGCGTTTTTCCGGGAATGGCTTCGGGATGTTTGATAACCGTATTCTGGCGCTCCAGCTGGTGCGCAGCGGCTTGAGCAAGGCTACTCTGTTCCGCCCGGATGGCACTGTGGCACAGCCCGCGGATTTCCTTTACAAGCGACCCATCGTGCTGATGCGCGGTAGCTTCCAGCCGCTGTGCAACATCCATTTGGAAATGATGGATGCCGTGCGTGCCAAGTTCTATGAAAGTCTGCCTGAGGCTCAGCGTGAAAGCGTGGTGGACATTTGCGAAATCTCTCTTTCTAACCTTCTGCGTGGGGACGGGAAGGAGGTGGACTTGCTGGATTTCATTGACCGGGCAGATGCATTGGCCGCATGCGGCAAGACTGTGATGGTGACTAATATCACGCACTTCCACCGCATTTCCACACTACTGAACCAGTTTACGAAGGAGCCCATAGCCATCGCCCTCTCTATTGGCCTGCTTAACGAGCTCTTCAAGGATAAATGGGCCACGGATAGTCCAGGTGGTATTCTTTCGGATATGGGTAGCCTCTTCCTGAACCGCACCAAGCTTTACGTCACGCCCTGGATTAACCGCCGCACCGGTGAGTTTGTGACGGCCGGTACTTACGAGGCTCCCACCAAGTATGTACACCTTTACAAGTACCTGCTGGATAATGCTGATATCGTCTCCGTTCCCTACTTCAATCAGAAGCTTCTTTTCCAGACCCCGCGTGATATCATCCGCATGATTAATGATTCTGACAATACATGGAAGGAGTACGTACCTGAACAGGCCTACCGCATGGTAGACCACATCCGCGGTATTCACTGATTGTATCTTTCCCAAATGGACATGACGTCTCTGAAATCTGACTTTCCCATCCTTGCCACCCGCATTGGTAAGTGCCCGCTGGTTTATCTTGATAACGCCGCCACCACGCATAAGCCTCAGGCCGTTTTGCAGGCTGAGCTGGATTATTATGAGCACGTAAACTCAAATATCCACCGCGGGGCTCATTACCTCAGCCGCCTTGCAACGGAGCAGCACGAGCAGGCTCGCAGCACCGTGGCTCGCTTTCTGAATGCTGCCTCCGAGCGTGAAATCGTTTTCACCTCCGGTTGCACCGCCGGCATTAATCTTGTCTCTCAGGTGCTGGCTCTTTCCGGGCTTGTCAGCGCGGGGGATGAGATATTGGTGACGACGGATGCTCACCACTCTAACATTGTGCCTTGGCAGATGCTGTGTGCTCGCACCGGGGCCGTGTTACGCCCGATTCCGCTCACCCCGGAGCTGACGCTGGACATGCCCGCTTACCTCGGCATGCTTAACCCTCGCACCCGCATTGTTGCGGCTCCATACATCTCAAATGCTCTGGGTGTGGTGAATCCCATCCCGCAGATGATAGAGGCTGCGAAGCAGAATCGCCCTGATTGCCTTTTCCTTGTGGACGGCGCTCAGAGCACGGCTCATATGGCTGTGGATGTGCAGAGCCTTGGTGCTGATTTTTACGTGTTCTCCGGCCATAAAATTTATGCTCCTACCGGCACCGGTGCGCTCTGGGGCAGGGAGGAACTCCTTTCTGAACTGCCGCCTTGGCTTGGTGGCGGTGAGATGATTAAAGAGGTATCTTTCTCCGGCACCACATACAATGAGCTGCCCTTCAAATATGAGGCCGGTACGCCGAACATCGCCGGCAATATCGTTTTGGCTGCTGCGCTCGAGTATGTGAAGAATATCGGCCTTGCTGAAATTGATGCTCATGAGCAGCGCCTTACCCAAGCCCTGTATGATGGGCTTGCCGCGCTCGGCGGTATTGATTTGCTCGGGCCGCGTGATAGCCGCGGGGCTCTTATTTCCGTGGTGATTCCCGGTGTGCACCACTATGACTTGGGCACCCTGCTGGACCAGATGGGGATAGCCGTTCGCACAGGGCACCATTGCTGCCAGCCTCTCATGCAGCACCTTGGAACGACCGGCACCACGCGTTACTCCTTTGCGCTTTACAACACGGAGGATGATGTCGCCGCGGCACTTGCAGCCACTGAGCGAGCTCTGAACATGCTCAGGTGATTTTTTTCAGAAAACCTGCAAGGCGCCCGCACTTTGCTGTTGCAAGTGTGGGCGCCTGCGTTTATAATGCGTGGCATGAGCAGCTTTGATGTTATTGAAAGCAAGATGAAGTCCGTAGGTCTCTCAAAGGCCGCCATAAATGCGTTTCGCCACAGCGTGCACGTGCTGGAGAGCAAGCTGAGCATGGTGATTCCCGAGAGCGATATTATGCCTGCTGAGGGGGTGGCGGATTGGGAGAACCTTGTAGCATCCACTCCGGCAGCGGAGGCGGATATGCTTGCTCAGACCGTGCTGATTAAGCTTAATGGTGGCCTTGGTACCAGCATGGGGCTGCAGAAGGCCAAGAGCTTGCTGGAAATTAAACCGGGAGTTACCTTCTTAGACCTTATTGTTCGTCAGGTGAAGAGCCTGCGCGCTGCTGCGGGATATCCTGTGAACTTGCTGCTCATGAACTCTTTCTCTACCAGTGAGGATACCATGGCCTACCTTGCCCGTTATGCTGAGGACGGCTTTGCGGATGCTGATAAGGTGGAGATGATTCAGAACCGTGTGCCGAAACTTCTGCCTGACACACTGGAACCGGTGAGCCACCCCGCTAACCCTGAGATGGAGTGGTGTCCGCCCGGCCACGGGGATATTTATCCTGCGCTGGTGGGAAGTGGCTGGCTGGACAAGTTGCTCGGCGCCGGTGTGAAGTATGCGTTCGTTTCCAACTCTGATAATCTGGGCGCTCAGCTTGATACCCATTTCCTGCGCTGGTTTGCAGAGAGTGGCGCTCCTTTTGTGATGGAAGTAACCCGCCGCACGGAGGCGGATAAGAAGGGCGGACATTTAGCTACTCGCGTGGCTGATGGTCAGCCCATCCTGCGTGAAAGTGCCCAGTGCCCGGAGGAAGACGTGCCCGCTTTCCAGGATATTGATAAGCACCGCTACTTCAATACGAATAACCTCTGGATTCGTCTGGACGCCCTTCGTGACTATCTTGAGGCAAATGGAGGTGTGCTGCCCCTGCCTGTTATCTGCAATAGCAAGACGGTGGACCCGCGCGATGCTTCCACGGCTAAAGTTTACCAGCTGGAGACGGCTATGGGCGCGGCGCTGCAGTGCTTCCCCGGGGCCCGCGCCGTGTGCGTGCCGCGCAGCAGATTCTTCCCGGTAAAGACCTGCAGTGATTTGCTCCTGCTGCGTTCTGACGCCGTGGTAATTAACGAGGCCGGTTTGATGAGCCTTGCGCCTGAGTGCGGCGGGGTTGCTCCCGTCGTTCTGCTGGACAGCAAACTGTATAAGCTTGTGGATTCTCTGGATGCGCTTGGCGTGCCCAGTCTTAAGAACGTGAAGAAACTGACTGTTACCGGTTCCCACAGTTTCGCTCCCGGTGAGCCGCTTTGTGGTGAGGTGACAGTATAAAGCCATGCCGGTTTCCCCTCAGAAACGAGATGAACTCCTTCAGCGCATGAAAGCGCTGGAGGTGTATGAGCGTGATTTGGAGGAGACCTTTGTGCGTGGCAGCGGAAAGGGCGGACAGAAGGTGAATAAGACGAATAATTGCGTTTGTCTTGTTCATCGCCCTACGGGAATTGTGGTGAAGTGCCACCGCGAGCGAGAGCGGGAGATAAACCGCTTTCTGGCCCGCCGAGCCCTCTGTGATGAGCTGGATCACCGCCTTAATGGAGCTCCCAGTCCCAAGCAGATGGAGGCCATCCGAGCCCGTAAGCGTGGAAGCCTGCTGAAGAATATCAGCATTGTACAGCGCAAGAACCCGTGATAAAGCAGGTACTAGCCTCGCAGTACGAGGCCGTTTGATTGCTCCAGCTGAAGTAGTATTTGCTTTAGCTCAGTGCCACCGCGATAATTCCCGGGAGGCTGGTGAGCCGGCAGTACGCGGTGGCATGGACGGAGAATGGGCAGGGGATTGCACGCGCACACACTGCCTACGCTGCGCGCCGGGCCTAGGCTACCGTAGGTGGCAGTATGGCCGTAGGGAATGGCACAGATACGCTGCATGATTTCCCGTTGCAATGCCGTACCCTGTGGTGGGGGTAAAGGCAGCTCAAAGCGGCGGCGGATACCGGACAAGTATTCTTCCATCTGCTCGAATGCTAATGCTGCTAGGGTGTTTGCCTGAGGCTCCGGGGCTGTCGGCGCTTCACATGGCAGAAAAAGGCGGGTGATATACCCGCCTTCTGTCTGCAGGGCGATACGCCCTATGTTGAGTTGTTTACTTGTTATCAGCATCTGGTGCTGAGTCCTGCTCACCGGAGGGAGCGTCTGCTTTCTCCTCAGTTTTCTCTTCAGTTTTCTCTTCAGTTTTCTCTTCTGATTTCTCTTCTGATTTTTCTTCGGACTTCTCGTCTTCGTATTTTTTCATGGCTTTTCGGTTCAAGATGGATACCACGAGAATCGGTACGCCAAAGACGATGATGAGCAGCAAAGGAATGAAAACGTACAGGAAGAGGTTCAGGTAAAGAGTGCAGGTTTCATCCCCTGCATCACTGCCCATTTTCCACCAACGGTACATCTGCGTGGGACTCCAGTTTACCCCGGAGTTTGTGAGGTGCATCATGCCACGGCGAGCCATGGCCTCCACCACGCCTCTATCACTGGCAATTTTGTACCAATCATCAGCAAGGGCCGGCTCACCAACGCTGTCATAGTAAAGCGCCAGCTCGTAGGGCGCGCGCGGGTCATTATGGCGGTCACTTGCGAAGGCGAGCATCTGAAGAGCCTGAGAATCATCCTTTTCCACGCCTTCCGCACCATAGAGCAGAAGTCTGGCTTTGGCGGTGATGGCGGGAGCGAATCCCATGCTGGCGGCCTGGTCAAAGTAACGGTATGCATCCTTCGCCTTGTTCTCGGCCAGCAGCAGGGTGGCTTTATGGTAAATCGCTTCTGCGATGTTAGCATTCGCTGCGATTTCCAAGTAGTGCATGCCGGTTGCCTTGTCTTTCTGTACGCCCTCGCCGTTCAGGTAGGCAGAGGCTACCACCCAAGCCATGAGGCCGTCTTCAGTTGTATCCGCCAGCTTGCGGGCGTATTCTATACCGCGGCTGAGATCCTGTTCCACCCCTTCGCCCTTCACATAGCATCTGTACAGCTGGCTCCAAGCCCACGGGGTGTCAGCCTGTTTCAGTTTTTCCACACCGCTTTGAGCATTTTTCTCAGTGCCGCAGCCGGTGAGTTCCATGTAGCCAATCCAGTAGAGCGCATTTTTCTGAATATCCGTCATTTCCTGCGGATTGGCACCTTCCAGCTGTTGTTTATAGAGCTGATAAGCCTGGGCGTAGAATACGTCGGCGTCAGTCGTGTTGCCCATCTGCTTGTTGATTTCGCCCAGAATAAAGGCGGCAGAGGGATTGCCGGCTTCTGCCGAACGTACAAACCAACTGACGGCTTTTGTTATGTCAACAGGAAGATAATCTCTCCCCTGAAGGTACCCGGAGGCTAGCTGCAACATGGCCTGAGCATCTCCGCTTTCTGCTTTAGCTGTCAGCTGCTCTTCGTAACGGGCTGCCCAAGCTTGCGCCTGTGCTTGGTGTTCATTCACCGCATAGGCTGTATAAAGCTCACGGGTAGCTTCGTAATCTCCGGCCTCGGCTTTCTGCTTAAGCTCTGCCAGACGTGCTTCCAGCTCGGCGTCATTGCAGGTGTAGGACGGGACCTGCGGCTGAGATATGGCGGAAACGGAGGGGGCTGGGGCTGCCGGCGTCGGCTCTTGCTGAGCACTCAGCGGAAGGGCAAGCAGAGCCGCTGCAAACATAATGCTTCTTCTACTTTTCATTGCTGATATTAGGACTTGCAGGCCGGGAGGCCTGTTCAATTTCATTCATGAAAAAGGCTCCGCTTTTCGGCGGAGCCTTGTGTAACATTTTTTACTCGTCGCCGCGTTTGCCATAGGGCCGGCGCTTATTAAAGCTGCGAGTGTTCCGGCGGTCGCCAAAGGAGGGACGGTCACCGAAGCTCTTACGCTCGCCGAAGGAACGGCGTTCACCGCGGTCACCAAAGCTCTTGCGCTCGCCGAAGGAACGGCGCTCACCGCGGTCACCAAAGCTCTTGCGTTCGCCGAAGGAACGGCGCGATCCGCGGTCATCACCGGTAAACTCACGGCGGTTACGGGGGGCACGACCGAAGGGACGGCGGGATTCTTCGCGCTCGGGCTCGAAGGCTTCACCATCTGTGAACTTGGTAGCGGTACCGAGAGCTTCCTCCTCCGTTTCGAAATCAGCGGGATCGAATACGTAGTTGTCGTCATCATCCTCGTGGGAGACGTGAGCCGTACCCTGCTGAGGACGCGGTTTGAAAGCCTGCTTAGCCCCGATAAGGCCCTTACGGCGGCGGGGATTCGTGGTGGCATCCGCGATTTGTTCAGGAGTCATCACAGTAGCCTGACCGGGCTCAAGATCGCCACCCCAAAGGGAGCCGATACGTACGCGGACGAGCTTCTTCACGCGCAAGCCAAGGCAGGAGAACATCTGGCGCACTTGGCGCTTCAGTCCCTGTTCCAGCACCACGCAGGCGCGGCGGGCGCTCAGCCGGGAAATATACTTGGCCTTGGCCTGACCTTCGGGGATACGTACACCCTTCAGCAGCTGAATGAGCACGCTGTTATCGAAAGCCTGGTCCAGAGTCACCCAGTACTCCTTCTCAATGCCACCGCTGGGGTGCCCGATGCTCTGGCCGAGGGTACCGTTGTTCGTGAAAATGAGTAGGCCTTCGCTGTCAGAATCCAAGCGGCCTACATAGTTGGCATAGCGATACTTGGCGGGCAGCAAATCGTATACGGTGCCAATGGCGCCCTGAGCATCGCGGCTACACACATAGCCGCGCGGCTTGTTGAGCAGCAGCACAACCTCTTCTTTCGGGGTGGCATGGCGGCCATCCACCTTTACAAAATCTGTGGGCAATACTCGCAGACCGGGGGTATCCACAGCCTTGCCGTTTACTTCCACTCGGCCTTCAGCGATGAGGCGGTCAGCAGCACGGCGGGATTCGTAGCCGCAAGCTGCCAGAAACTTGTTCAGTCGCACGCTTCCCTCGGGAGCGGGGGGATAACTGTTCTCTTCTGTCATGTTATGTGTTGTTTAAGAGCGCTTTCGCGCCTGTGTTATGAGGTTGTAAGAAAGCCTCGCGGCATATTATACCGAGAGGCTCCGGGGAAAAACTGATTAAAGTAACCCTCGCACAGGGAGGGCTGGTGTGGTCGGCATCAGGCCTCGAACTTGGTCTTGGGAAGACCAATCGGGCTCTGACCCTGCTTCCACTGGCCGCGCTCCTTCATGAGCTTAACGCGCTCGAAGCGCTTGAGGACAGAACGCTTACCGCCAACGGTACCGGTTGCTTTGAGTGTGGAGTGCTTGGACATATCTTGTGTGTTGTGTAAAAGTTTATTTCCGCATCCCTGCGGATATGTGGTCGCTTTTTATACTCTAATTATGCCTTTTTGGCAAGCCAAATTTGCGTATTTTTTTATTTATGAGCTTATTTTATGGCAAAATCGCCGGTGCAGGGGGATGCACCGGCGCTAAAAGTGGGGAAATATCCGGCCCGGATTAACGGCGGCGGATGCCACGGCGTACGGCATCACGAGTGGCCTCGCGGGTGCGGCGGGTGGCATTTTCGCGAGCGCTGTTGGCGCTGTTGCGTGCGCGGTCGCGGGCGGATTCAGCTGCCTGACGAGCGTTCTGGCTCTGGCGGGTGACGCTCTCGCGGGCATTGTTGACCTGCTGCGTAGCGTTGTCGCGGGCGGACTCTACGGTGTTGCGAGCGTCTTCAACCTTCTGCGTAGCGTTGTCACGAGCTGTCTCAACTGCTTCACGGGCGGCGTTTGCGCTGTTAAGTGCGGATTCTGCCTGACCGGTAATGCCGGAGGTAGCCTCGGAAACGGCATTGGTAGCGGAAGTCGTGGCGCTGGTGACGCGCTCGGTGATAGCATTCTGAGCCTCCTGACGGGCGGCGTTTGCTGCGGCATCAGCCATGTTGTTCAGAACTTCGCTCTGAGCCATGCAGGCGGTGGCAAAAAGGGAGAAAAGTGCAATGTGTTTCATCTGTTGAAATAAGGGTTGAGTGTTTATAAGCTAGGCAGATAATCAGCCTCAGCTGTGCAGCAGTCTATCACAGCTGACTGCTGTGGTCAAACGTTAATGCCGCGTATGTCAGAAGTTACATCATAGGTGCCCGGCGTTAATCGTCGCTATCATTCGCCTTTTTTCTGCGGCTTCTCCGCGGTTTTTCCGGGGATTCTGAACTCTGCTGCTTTTTTTTGCGAGGGGCTCGCGGTGCAGAGGATGAGCTCGTTGAAGAGGATGATTGTTTTTTTCTGGGGGCTTTTTCCGCTGGCTGTTGTTTGCGTGAAGCAGAGCCTTGAGAGGAAGCTTGTCTCTTAGCTTTGGGGGCGGCTTTGCGGCGCTTGTGGGGGAAGAGCATCGGCCATGCGGGAATTCCCAGTATCAGCGCAAGAAGGAGCCTCATGCAGTCCGCGCCCCAGAGGAATTTCCACTTGTTGATGTGTGCTTGGTTGGAATCATACGGAGGGGTGATGATTTCCACCTGTTCGCCGATTTTGTAATCGGTGTTATCCAAATCTCGTGCCACGTGAGCGCGGATAGGAATGCCTGCCGGCATGGTAAAGGAGAGGATGGGAGTATAGGCTATATCTCCGTCCCAAGGCAGATTGCCATAGCTGAGCGCCTCCGTGTATGATTCGAAGGGACGTTGGCGCATATCACGCACAGTAGCTTGCAGGGTAACAGCCTCATGAACATACAGCAGCGTGTTGCTCAGATTCCAGATAGCCAAGCAGCCGAAGTACAGCGCGGCCAAGAGCATGACCACGAAAACAAGCCGACGCTTGATGAACTCTTTAATCTTTTCCATGCTCAGGCCCGGAATCAGTTAACAGCTACTCGGAATTCATACGCCTCTACGCGGCCACGGGCTATGCAGGCCTCTGCCCATTGGCGGGCGGCGGCGGTGGCGGGGAGGTCTTCCTCCGTCTGCAGCAGAATGCTGCGGTGGCGAGGATGTGCCAGCGGCGGCTGTTGCAGGTCTGAGAGCATGGCTCGGGCATCCGCCGCAGAGGCGCGGAAGATTTCGTCTGCTCGGGGGAGTTCGTCCAGCACGTCTTCATTCGCCGTAATGGTGCGAACGCCTACGCCGAACTGAGCTGCTAAGCGGCAGAGTTCCGTGGCGGCTTCCGCATCATCTCCCACAATAAGCAGCTCACTTTCCTGAGCCCAGAGCCCGCATGCCAGCGCGCGGAAAAACGCTCGGCGGCATTCCTCCGCATCATCCGTGGCCGCTACGCAAACGGAGCGGTATGCGGCTTGTTGCGGTGCGTTTGAATCGATGATGTAGCTGCCGTCTTCAGCAGTACAGCCTGCGGGCCATTGCACGGCCACAAGGTCAGGGTGTTCCCAGCTGTCATCCTCCGGCGGGTAAACAAATACGCCAAGCCCGGCAGTATCATACAGGCGAACGGCAAGAGCCAGCGCCTTGTGGAAGGGCTCTAAGCCGTCTCCTTCATCTGTGAACACATTGTGAAGGGAGGGGGCTTCTTCTTCTCCGCGCAGGTAGTAGCCTTGGCCATTCGGCACGCGAGCCAAGCAGGAATCCGGTTCCAGCGCGATGAAGGAGAACTGGGAGCGAAGGGAGCGGTCCGAGTATGCATCACCCAACACAGCGCGTACGCGGGCAATGAGTTCTGTTCCCTTGATGGCGTCTTCCGCTCTGGCGGGAAGCAGGGAGGGGAGGATTTCTTCCAGCTTGTCTCTCAGGCTCATGTGGCGTGGTCAGGCTCGGGTTTGAGCGCCGGCCAAGCGCAGATTGGGATCAACCGGTGTTTCCAACGGAGAGAAGTCACCGGCACGGGCACGGAGGAGGCCGGCAAACGCAATCATGGCGGCGTTATCCGTGGTGAGGCTGTTCGGGGGCAGGATAAGCTGCAGGCGGGCTCGTTCGCATGCTGCGGCCAGCTGGCTGCGCAGGGCTTTGTTGCACGATACGCCGCCGGATACGGCCAGCACACGGTGGCGGGTCTGCTTTGCAGCTTTCATGGCCTTATGGATGAGCACATCAATGATGGCCTGACGAACGCCGGCGCAGAGGTCACACATGGTCTGCTCGTCCAAGTCATTCGGGTTTCCGCTTGCCACAAGCTTGGGCAGGGTGTAAAGCACTGCTGTCTTCAACCCGGAAAAGGAGAAATCCAGATGCGGTTCATGCATCATGGGGCGGGGGAAATTGAAGCGTTCAGGGTCGCCTTTTTCTGCGCGTTTATCAATCTCCGGGCCTCCCGGGTACGGCAAATCCAGCATCTTAGCTACCTTGTCAAAGGCTTCACCCGCTGCATCATCTCGGGAGCGGCCCAGTAGTGTGTAAGAGCCGGAGCTTTGTACATCCACCAGAAGGCTATGACCACCGCTGACCACCAAGCTCAGGTGCGGAACGAGCCCCTGCGGGTGAGTGATGAAGGGGGAGAGCATGTGCCCCTCCAAATGATTCACTGCCACAAAGGGCTTTCCTGCGGCCAAGGCCAGAGCTTTGGCCGCGGTATTGCCTACAAGAAGGGCTGCCACGAGCCCGGGGCCGGCAGTGCTGGCAAAGACGTCCACCTGTTGGATTCTACGGTCAGCCTTTTCCAGGGCTTCGCGGAGCACGCCGGGGAGGTTTGTGGAGTGGTTGCGAGAAGCCAGCTCGGGGATGACTCCGCCATAAAGCCGGTGCAGGGGAATCTGCGTGGAGATGACGGAACTGAGCACGCGCGGGCTCTGCTCGCCGGGCTGCTCTTCAATGAGCGCCACGGCAGTTTCGTCACAGCTTGATTCGATTCCCAGTACCAACATGGCTTTATGTTTGTTACTTCTTGCCGTTGGCTGATGCCTTGGGCTTGCGGTGTGTGAGTTTGGGCTTGGCTTTGCCAAGTACAACGTCTTCCGTGAGCGTTACGCTGGCAATGGTTTTATCGCTCGGCACGCTGTACATAATATCCAGCATGATGCGCTCGAAGATACCTCTCAGAGCACGTGCACCGGTGCCGCGCTCGATGGCTTGGCGAGCCATGGCGCGCAGGGCTCCGTCTTCTACCACGAGCTTGACGTTGTTCATCTTCAGGAGCTTGGCGTACTGCTTAACCAGAGCGTTGCGAGGTTCGGTAAGCAGGTTGACAAGCTGGTCTTCCGTGAGTGTGGTCAGCGGTGCGAAGATGGGCAGACGCCCCATCAGCTCGGGAATCATGCCGAACATGAAGAAGTCTTCCGGCAGTGCCTTGGAGAGTACTTCTTCCTCCGTGTATTCCTTGGTGTCTCGTTCTTCCTCAATGGAGGCGAAGCCCATGGACGAGGAGCCGAGACGCTTGCGAATGATGCCTTCAAGGCCCACGAAGGCGCCGCCGCAGATGAAGAGGATGTTCTGCGTGTTCACGCGGATGTACTCCTCATTCGGGTGCTTGCGGCCACCCTTGGGCGGGATGTTACACTCCGTGCCTTCCACAATCTTGAGCAGGGCCTGCTGTACACCTTCACCGCTTACATCTCGTGTAATGCTGACGTTCTGTGTCTTGCGGCCAATCTTGTCGATTTCATCCACGTAGATGATGCCTCGCTCGGCTTTAGCCACGTTCATGTTGGCAGCTTGCAGCAAGCGCAGCACTACGTTCTCTACGTCTTCACCCACGTAGCCGGCCTCGGTCAGCGTGGTGGCGTCCACAATGCAGAAGGGAACGTCCAGAATGCGTGCCAATGTCTTGGCCAGTAGGGTCTTGCCGGAACCCGTGGAGCCGGCAAGCAGGATGTTGCTCTTCTCGATTTCGGTGCCGTCATCACTGACGGGCTGGCGCAAGCGCAGGTAGTGGTTGTACACAGCCACGCAGAGAGTACGCTTGGCGAGGTCCTGCCCAATCACGTAGTTGTCCAGCGCGCGGTGCATTTCCTCGGGCGTGGGCAGTTCCTCCTGATTGCGTGTTTCCACGTCCAGTACAGGGCTGCCATTTGCATCATCCTGAGGGAGGAGCTGAGGGTGGACATCTGATACATGCATCAGCATGTGCTGTGCTGCTTGATCGCCCATGGGCTCATGCAGCATTTGGTGCAGCATGTTCTCCAAGCAGGAGAAGCAGATGTCTATACCGTTCCAAGTAAGTACAGGCCAAGTGTCTGCCTCCATCTCGCGGCAGAAAACACAGGTCCTGATTTTATTGTTCTTGGCCATGTAGTCTGTTAAGCCTTGGCGTTGTGCTCCTTGTGCTCCAGTACGCGGTCTACCAGCCCATAGGCCAGAGATTCTTCGGCGGTCATGTAATTGTCGCGGTCCTGATCAGCTTTCACCGTGTCAAAATCCTTACCGGTGTGCTTGGCAAGGATGCCGGTGAGGCGTTTATCCAAGCTGAACATGAAGTTGATAGTGCGAGCAACGTCGGCAGCGGTGCCCTGAGCTCCGCCGCGCACCTGGTGAATCATGACGTGGGAGTTCGGCAGGCAGAAGCGCTTGCCCTTGGTGCCGGCAGCCAGCAGCACGGAAGCCATGCTGGCAGCGATGCCGATGCAGTATGTGTTGATATCACAGGAGATGAACTGCATGGTATCGTAGATGGCCAGACCTGCCGTTACGGAGCCACCGGGGGAGTTGATGTAGATGTGGATGTCCTTTTTCGGATCCGTCATCTGCAGGAAGAGCAGCTGTGCAATCACGGAGTTTGCTACAGTGTCGTCAATCTCAGTGCCGATGAAAATAACACGGTCAAGCAGCAGGCGGGAGTAGATGTCATAAGCCTTTTCTCCTTGGCCTGTTTTTTCAATAACGGTCGGTATGTAGTAGTTTTTCGGAAGTTCCATATTGTTGCTCCTCATTTTACCATAGCCTGAGCAGGGCGGAAAGCGGTATTTGTGGCATAATGTGACTCCGCCGCATGTGCCCAAGATGCCCTTTACTATGGTTTGTTATATAAAAAAGACCCGGTCGTTTGTGGGCGACCGGGTCGGGGAGAATTAGCGCATGTCCAGCACGGGAACGAGAAGGGGTTCTTCCGGGCCGGTGTAGCGGGAAAGTGGTCGGTAGAGGGTGTTGTCCTCCAGCTGCTCGAGAATCTGAGCCACCCAGCCGGCCGCGCGGGCAATGGCGAACACGGTGGTGAACATGCGCGTGGGGATGCCCAAGCTGTAGTACACCGTGGCGCTGTAGAAGTCTACGTTGGCGTTCAGGTTCTTGCGGGCGCGCACCATCTTGGCAATCATGTCGCTCATGCGAATCCACTTGGGCTCACCGATGGTCTGGGTGAGGCGGATGGCGATGCGGCGCAGCTGCGGCGCGCGGGGATCCAGCGTGCGGTACACACGGTGCCCCATGCCGAAAATCTTCTCGCGGTTGGCGAGTTT